>JAMPAW010000197.1 GCA_023666975.1 Clostridium sp. | reverse complement strand
ATGCTGCGAGGGTCAATACCCCGTTGCTTGCAGCGGGGTATTTGACCTTTCAGGATCATGGCGATAAAAAATATTAAGCGATTGCCCTACAGCCCTGTTGGAAGTGCTTGTCACTCTTATTAAATTGTTGTATACTATTCTAAGTATGTTTAAACGGAGGATTTAGGAATATGGCACAGCTTTGGGGTGGACGTTTTACCAAGGAAACGGACCAACTGGTATATCAGTTTAACGCTTCCATTTCTTTTGACCGCAGATTTTACCGGGAGGATATGGAGGGCAGTATGGCACATGTGAAAATGCTGGCGGCAGCCGGTATTTTGACAGAGGAAGAGAGAGATGAGATTCTCGCAGGGTTAGAGGGGATTTTGAGTGATGTAGAGAGCGGGAAATTACAGATTACTGCGGAATATGAAGATATCCACAGCTTTGTTGAGGCAAATTTAATTGACCGTATCGGGGATACAGGAAAGAAGCTGCATACCGGTCGTTCGCGAAATGATCAGGTGGCGCTGGATATGAGACTGTACACAAGAAAGGAAATCGTCAACCTCAAAATGCTGGTGAAGGATTTACTGCTGGTGCTTCAGCGTCTGATGAAGGAGCATATGGATACCTATATGCCCGGTTTTACCCATTTGCAAAAGGCTCAGCCGGTGACGCTGGCTCATCATCTCGGTGCATATATGGAGATGTTTAAGCGGGATTATGACAGGCTGTGTGATATCTATGAAAGAATGAATTATTGTCCGCTGGGGGCGGGTGCTCTGGCCGGTACGACTTATCCGCTGAATCGCGAACTGACTGCCGAGCTTATGGGATTTAACGGGCCTACGTTAAACAGCATGGATTCCGTATCGGACCGTGATTATCTCATTGAACTGCTTGATGCCATGGCGATTATCATGATGCATTTAAGCCGGTTTTCGGAAGAGATCATTATCTGGAATTCCAATGAGTACCGGTTTGTAGAATTAGATGATGCTTACAGTACAGGAAGTTCCATTATGCCCCAAAAAAAGAATCCGGATATTGCGGAGCTTGTGCGGGGAAAGACCGGGCGTGTTTATGGGGCATTGATGCAGATGTTGACGACGATGAAGGGGATTCCCCTTGCCTACAATAAAGATATGCAGGAGGATAAAGAATTTACCTTTGACGCCATTGATACGGTTAAGGGCTGCGTGGCGTTGTTTACCGGAATGATAGAGACTATGTCAGTCAATAAGGAAATGATGGAGGGCAGTGCCAAAAACGGATTTACCAATGCGACGGATGCGGCAGACTATCTGGTGAACCGGGGAGTTCCGTTTCGGGATGCCCACGGTATTGTCGGACGTCTTGTACTCTACTGTATCGATAAAAATATTTCACTAGATGAAATGAGCATTGAGGAGTACAAAAAGATTTCTCCTGTGTTTGAGGAGGATATCTATGATGCGATCACCCTGAAAACCTGTGTGGAGAAAAGAGAGACCATAGGGGCACCGGGACTTTCCGCAATGAAAAAAGTGATTGAGATAAATGAGGCATATTTAAAGAAGTTGAAATAGTCTGCGGGGATATTTTATCCGCAGATGCCAGAGAAGAGGTGTAGGTTAAGATGAATAATACGGATAAAGCAAAGCTGGATGCGGCAAAACGGATGCTGAAGGGGAGAATTGATATCAATGAGGCGGCGATGCTGCTTGGACTTTCCGTTGAACAGCTTAAGCCGATTAAAGATGAGCTGGACGAGGAGATGAAGAAAATATACGGAAGCACGGCTGCCTATGACATGGATACCGGCGAGGTTTTGTTTGATGATTTCGATGATATCGGAGAGGACGATGATTTTCCGGAGGAGGAAAATCAGTAACTGCAAAATGGGGACCGGTATCGGCTGCCTGAGTGATTAGTGAATACAGAGGATTGACAGATGAAGAAGAAATACGACATTATGATTGTCGGAAATGGTGTAGCCGGGTTGTTTGCGGCCATACATCTGCCGCAGGACAAACAGATAGCAATGATGACAAAGGGTGACATCGAAGAGAGTGATTCTTTTCTTGCGCAGGGCGGTATTTGTGTGCTGAAAAATGAAGAGGATTATATCGACTATTTTGAGGATACCCTGCGCGCTGGACATTATGAAAATAATCGTAAATCTGTGGATATCATGATCCGCTCGTCGCAGGATATCATACGGGAATTGGTGAATTGCGGTGTGGAGTTTGAGCGTGAGCAGGGGGATTTTGTCTTTACCAGAGAGGGCGGCCATACCGACTATCGAATTCTGTATCATGAAGATTTGACCGGCAAGGAAATCACCTCCAAGCTCTTGGCATGTGTGCAGAAAATGCCGAATGTCACATTGTATACACATACCACGATGGTGGATATCTTAGAAAGTGATAACACCTGTTACGGTGTCATTGTGGAAGGGGCTGACGGCACGATAATGCCGGTATATGCAGATTATACCGTATGGGCATGTGGCGGAATCGGCGGTCTGTACCACCACTCTACGAATTTTCCACATCTGACGGGAGACGCATTAGCCGTTTCGTTGAGACACGGCATTGAACTGCAAAATATTGACTACGTGCAGATTCACCCGACTACACTATACTCAAAGAAGCCGGGCAGACGCTTTTTGATTTCCGAATCCGTGAGAGGAGAAGGTGCTGTTCTGCTGGACAAAAACGGGGAACGGTTTGTCGATGAACTGCTGCCAAGAGACCTTCTGACCGAGAAGATCAAACAGAAAATGGAGGAGGACGGAACCGAATATGTTATGCTGTCGCTAGGGAAAATGCTGCCGGAAGACATCATCAAACGTTTTCCGAATATCTATAAGTACTGTCTGGAGGAGGGCTATGATATTACAAAGGAGCCTATCCCCGTGGTGCCGGCGCAGCATTATTTCATGGGTGGCGTAAAGGTGGATTTTGAGGGAAAAACTTCCATGAAACGCCTGTATGCTGCAGGGGAGACAGCCTGCAACGGTGTGCACGGTGCAAACAGGCTGGCAAGCAATTCCCTGTTAGAGAGCCTGGTGTGGGCGAAACGTGCCGCATTGGACATTGCCGGGCAATATGAACCGATCGATATCGGGAGGTGTGAGCGCATATTCCGTGATAGCGGCTACCCGATGAAATTCGATGAAGACTGCCGGGAAGCCTATCACGAAAGCGTGAGAGCAAAGATTGATGAGGAGCGCAGGAAACGGAGCAGAGATAAAGGTTGATTACCCAACGAGATTTAGAGGAAAAGAGGACATATGAGATGAGAGAGCTGATGAATCTGAATGTAGATAATTTGATTTTGCAGGCATTGCGGGAGGATATTACCAGTGAAGATATTACGACCAATTCGGTTATGCCCCAATATCAGTCCGGTGAGGTGGATTTAATCTGTAAGCAGGATGGAATTATTGCCGGGCTATATGTGTTTAAACGGGTATTTGAACTGTTGGACGGGGAGACGGTTTTTGTTACGGAAGTGACGGACGGCGACGAGGTGCAAAACGGCCAGATATTGGGACAGGTAAAAGGGGATATCCGGGTCCTGTTAGAGGGGGAGAGAACCGCATTAAATTATCTTCAGCGGATGAGCGGCATTGCGACCTATACCCATTCGATTGCCAGGCTGCTTGCGGGAAGCAAAACCAAGCTTTTGGATACGCGCAAGACAACACCGAATATGCGTATATTTGAAAAATATGCGGTAAAGGCAGGTGGCGGATACAACCACCGTTATAACCTTTCAGATGGTATTCTGCTTAAGGATAACCATATCAGCGCAGCGGGCGGAGTTGCTAAGGCCGTGCAAATGGCAAAGGAATATGCACCCTTTGTGAGAAAGATTGAGGTGGAGGTTGAAAATCTGGACATGGTAAGGGAGGCGGTTGCGGCCGGTGCGGACATTATCATGCTGGACAATATGGATAAAGATACGATGAAGGAAGCAATCCGCATAATCGACGGCAGAGCGGAAACGGAGTGTTCAGGAAATGTAACAAGAGAAAATGCAGCCGGTCTGATTGATATCGGTGTGGATTATATTTCTTCCGGAGCGCTGACCCATTCGGCGCCGATTCTGGACTTGTCCCTTAAAGGTCTGCGGAAACGGTAAGCAGCAGACAGGATAAAGAATAAGCCATTTTGGATTTGGCGGTAAATGCCAGACCCAGAATGGCTTTTTTGTCGGCAGACGTTGACGTTAACAGAGCTTAATTGTCTCTTTTGCTGTCAAGCATGGCACGGACTTTTGTAGAAAGTCCGAACAGATTGATAAATCCTTCGGCATCTTTGTGGTCGTACAAATCGCCGGTAGTGAAGCTGGCCAGAGACTCCGAATACAGAGAGTACGGAGATGTGGTTCCGGCTTTGATGATATTGCCTTTGTACAGTTTGAATTTTACCTCGCCGGTTACACGCTCCTGCGTAGACTCGATAAATGCCTGCAGAGCCTCACGGAGAGGTGACCACCATTTACCCTCGTATACGACATCGGCAAACTTATCACCGATAGTTTTCTTGAAGGCAAGTGTTTCACGGTCAAGGATTAACTCCTCTAACTGCGTATGTGCCTCCATAAGTATCGTTCCTCCCGGTGTCTCATACACACCGCGGGATTTCATGCCCACAACACGGTTCTCTACGATATCGACAATGCCGATTCCGTGCTTGCCGCCTAGACGGTTTAATTCACGTATAATATCAGAAACTTTCATTTCTTTTCCGTTTAATGACTTTGGCACGCCTTTTTCAAAGGTCATCGTCACATATTCCGCCTCATCGGGAGCTTTCTCCGGATAGGTGCCAAGAACCAGTAAATGCTCATAATTTGGCTCATTTGCCGGCTCCTCCAATTCCAGTCCTTCATGGCTGATATGCCAGAGATTGCGGTCACGGCTGTAGGAAGAATCTGCAGAAAACGGAAGATGGATACCGTGCTGCTTACAGTACTCGATTTCTTCCTCACGGGAATTCATTGTCCATTCCTCCTGTCTCCAGGCAGCAATAATCTTAAGCTCCGGTCCGAATGCCTTGATTGCCAGCTCAAAACGAACCTGATCATTTCCTTTACCGGTTGCCCCGTGGCAGATCGCGGTTGCTCCTTCTTTGTGTGCAATGTCCACTAAAACTTTTCCGATTAACGGTCTTGCCATAGAAGTACCTAACAGGTATTTGTTTTCATATACTGCACCGGCCTGCACGGTAGGAACGATATAATCATCGCAGAATTCATCTACAACATCTAATACATAGCATTTGGAAGCTCCGGAAGAAATTGCTCTCTCCTCTAAGCCGTCCAATTCGCTTTCCTGTCCCACATCGATACAGACGCAGATGACATCATAATCGTAATTTTCCTTTAACCAAGGAATAATGGCAGTAGTATCCAGTCCGCCGGAATATGCCAAAACAACTTTTTCTTTCATAAATCAGTGTCCTCCTTTGAAATATCTATTGACTAATATACAACTAAAGTGAATAATATGCAAGCCCTGAAACGTCAATTTTATCTTGCCGGATGTCATAACGTTTTTTCTGTATTTTTTGCTGCTCAAATATTTTTCTTGCATAATATTCATTAAAAATGTATAATTATTAATCAGAGGTAAAGTGACCAGGGCAATCGCTTGATATTTTTTATCGCTATC
>JAMPAW010000196.1 GCA_023666975.1 Clostridium sp. | reverse complement strand
CCGCCCAAACATTATCATAGAAGATTAGTATTTACAGACTTTTCTTCACACACTCGGAATTATGGTTAAGAAGTGGTAATCATTGATTTCTACATTCCACTGATTCAGCAGAAGCGTTTCACTAAAAAAGCCCTGCATGGGCTTTTTTTCTGTTTACAAATCATGTTCGTTTGATTTGTCCTTATCCAGTGGTTTCTTCTTGTTATCTCTTTGTGCAATCACTTCTTTTTTCCGTGCTGTTCTGGCTGCAACTGATGTACTTTTTATGGATTCTGTTCCTTTTCCCAAATTCCCTACATGTAATTGTTCCTGCTTAAAATCCAATCCTTGCAAAAGGTTTTGCTTAAACCATTGTGACATAATATTTTTATCCAAAGAAACTATCTTCCCTTGCTCATACACAGCAAATCTCAGAAAATGTTCTGTGTTATCAAATATTATGGCTTGATCACATACTGGAATAGCTTTCGCAAGGTTTTCCATGCTTTGAGAATATCTTTTCTTGATGATTTCATCCGGAATCCCATGTCCACCATTTTTAACTCTGTTTGCAACTCTTTCTATTGCTGTTTGAGCATCTGCCACTCCAACATAATACATTTCAACTTTATACCCTAACTCTTTTGCTTGTTGAATGTTTTTGATAATTGAATGACCGCATAAAGTAGTTTCCTGATCAAAGGATATCCCCTTTGCAAAATACTCTTTTATCTTCTTAACTGCCTCTTTTCCAGCCTTCATTTGCAGTTGAATATCTTGCCATTCTCCCATCTTCTGTACCATTTCATCTGTGTTAATCCTCGGAAGATCTCTAATATTTTTATGTGCAAGTGTATGATATAATGTTGATTGCCAGCGCCATTAACACCTGCATAAATAATATACCGTTTCATTAATATTTCTCCTGCTTAATCACTTCTTTTTGTTGCAGCTGAAGAAAAAAGTTTGACACTGTAATGTAAAAAGACCTTTCCTCTTGACTATCTGACTCTTTCTCAAGCCTAATAAATTCTTCCTCTGTCATATTTTTACACGTATCATACATTTCATTCATAATTTCTTGTTTTGTCATCCCACCGACCTCCTTGCTTTTTTATTTATATAATATCATGCCAACCCTTGATTTTCAAGGGACTCTCCCTCTCCGTCCGTCTCACGAATGCCATAATACCTGCCCCAGAGCCTAACCATTTGTTTTATATCCATTAACATTCTCCTTGATATGGATTATTTCATTTTCTCGTAATGCGACTACATTCGGTCAACCTTAATGGTTCCCTCATACTCCCTGTCATTATATATTACCATTCCTCTTCCGGTTCATAAACGGTTCCTTCTGAAACTGGTTCCTGCCCTGCTTCCAAAATACTTTCTGTCATCCCTGGTATGGCATTCAAATATAGCGTTTCCCGAATCGCATTCCAGTCATCCTCGGATATGAGCACGCCATTTTTTCCCCGATTATTGGTTATAGTAACGGGCTGGGAACTGGCATTTACATCTGCTACAAGCTTATATAGATTGCTTCTTGCCTGCGCAATGCTAATTGCAGTCATATTATCACGCTCCTTTACAGCTAATCGTTTCATGTTTCCTGCAGTTATGATATCGTACGTTTAGATGTACGTCAATAACATAATAGCATTAATATTATATTCCGATTTTTACATTTATCACCAATTGACTTTATTCACTTATTTCATTTTGAAAAGTAAATGAAATCTATTTTAAATTGGACAAATGCCCATAAAAATCATTTAAACATTTTACAAATTCCTGTAAACATTGTCGAAGCCCAGCCGTAATAAATTCCAATTTGTAATACCACTCAATATCTTCGTACAATTCATATTTTTGTGAGACATATTCCCCAAACTCATAGTCAAATTTCTCTATACTCGTTCCAATCTCCACACCTATATTCAAATCTTCGCCTGTAAAATATCCCTCTAAAAATGCCCTCACATGCTTCACATCATCTCTGCTAATATATTGTCCTGGTCTTCTTTCTATTTCATGAATCATCGAAATTAACTGCATGTGAACAGACATGTCCCTTACATTTTCTTCAATAATAATTTGCTCCGTCTGTGCATATTCAAAAAATTTTTTAATCGCCTTCTCCCTCTCATAATAAGATAATATACGAAAATAACCCATATGATATTTTGCACTATATTCTGCACATAATTTTTCACTAAAACTATAAATCGGAAATTTATACTTTGAATTCATACAAAATCCTGTAATCAAATCCGCCAATAAAAAAATATCATATTGCAATTTACTTTCTCTAATTATCGAAGAAATAATTTTCAAAAACTCATTCATGCTTATGTCCTCAAAATTTGAACACATTGAACCTTTACAAATCCACCTGATAGTGTTATAGTATTAACAAGAGGAACAACCGCCCACAAGGGGTTGACCAAGTTGAAATGATAGCAAGAGCCACCCTCTACCGGTCAAAGTACAAGGGTGGTTTTGCTATGTAAAGCAATTACTTACAATAGGTAAAAATAAATGTAAGCAATGCCAAGATGAACAAGCCAAAACCTATAAGGTCTTGAAAAGTAAACAAGGGGTTCTTGTTCTTCTTTTTTCTGTTCTTCTTCATAGGCATCACCCCCATTCTTTTGGAATGAGGTCAACGCACCCTGTAACACGATTGTCCCATACAATAAGTGTAACACGTTCTTTGGGTTCTGACAACTCATATGCGCCCACTTTCAACTTGGGCAGCAAGCTGGAACCGTTATTCCTCTGTTAATCCATATACAATACCGCTTGCAAACTGCGTGTAGAATAACTTATCGATTCTAAATCACCAGCCAAACAGCCGCCATTATCCAGAATCAGAGAAATACTATCCCTTCTAAATATTCCATCAGCAAAATCCATTTTATCGGTCAATTATATTATAAGCCAAATTGGATACCCAATGCGGAATAATTGCACCATACAATGAATTCGTTTTCATATAAATCAAATTAAAAACAATATGTGTAACAAACAAATCGATTATCCAGCTCACATTTCCAAAAAAATCACTTAACGTCATTCCGTAAGCAAACATTCGGTAAGGATAATGCATAAATACAAACAATATGCCTGTTAAAATAACCGCTACACTTTTGTACTTAACCAAACTGTAAATTCTTGTACCGATATAACCGCGAAAAACAAATTCTTCACATACTGCTACCGAAAAGTAAAATACAATTAACAATATGATTTCCTTTATCGGCACAAATCTACTCCCGGAAAATAAATATGACAAACCGTTATTGTAAAAAAGGATTCCTGCAAGCATTCCACCTATTGCAATACTCAATCCCTGTTTTCCTGACTTAATGCCAATAGATGTAATATTTCTCTTGTTCATTTTCACAAAAATGATTGTAATTGCAGAAATAACAGTATTAAAAATAATACCTATATAAATCTCCATATTGCCATCTATATATTCTGCGAGGTATCCAAAAACAGCATAGCCTAAACAAATAACAGCAAAAAGAAATAATGCGGAAATTCCTTCTCCCCTGTTGAATGCTTTCATGTTTTCGCTATACTGTTCGTCCATTTTAAATATTTTTCTCATTATCAACACCCCCATATAAAGCCCGACTCTATTGTTCCGCCAGGATGCCCGGAACTCAAATTTTATCAAATGATGAAATTGACTATTCCATATATCATATGGCAAATTGTAAAAATGCAAATCGGAATGATTGCGATTTTGTTTTTTCTATCAATGGCAAAAAATAAAAATGCCAGACATGGCGGAATAGTCAATCCCAATATGACAACTGCATTTACAATCCCAGTATAATAAACAATCCAGCTTGCAAAATACAGCAGACAGCAAATGACTGTGGTGATAATTAAAGGCGAAATACTGATTTTTTTACACGCTGCATTTCTCAATACACATAGCATAAAAATCATCAACACCTGACATACGGAAGCTGCTGCATCAAGCATTTCTGTATTGGAATCTGTTCTTAAAATATCATTTGGCGCAGGAACAGCAGCCCAAATAAAGTTAGGAATCATAATAAGCAGAAACAATAATAAACCCCAAAGGTCAAAATCTAATCTATAATTTTTTAATTTCATAAGCAAACCTCTTCAAAATTATACTGCTTTCTCCATACTTTTTACACCCAAACCTATACAGGCAGGTTTCCTTGTCATAGCTGTCGTCCACAGTCTTCATGCCGGACTGTTTTACCAGTTTTCCGTCACTGCCATAGGCGCAGGAGGTACTGCCCTCCAGCCTCTGCTCCGTCTGTTTCAATAAATTTTTATGCGCATTTACATTACGAACCATTAGAATCATTGAGCCAATCGGGAGCACTGTACCATTCTACCTCATCACTTTCCTCAAGAGCAAATGTAGGTATCAATACTGTATCAAACTGACTTATATCTCTTAAAGGTGAAACGGAATGTTCCGCATACATTTTTGGTATTTGATAATCTTCTTCTGTTTTAAACAGTGAAATCCCGCACCATTTTTCTGCCTTTTTTAAATCTTCCACCTCTAAACAAATTGAACTGACCAGTGTCTTTTTTTTACCCCAGTAATTATTTACAAAGGGTCTAAATTTTAACTGTGCAATTTCATTTTCTGTGGGCAAAACATCTCCCAGCCAATCATATAACATCACAACAGCACTTGAAGAATAATCTAAATCTGGACATATATCTGAAACCGGAATTTTACTGATTTTAACAACACGAAGCAATAAAAAACCACTTTCTATCATTTTCTGTGTTTTAATAAATCTTTCCTTGTTCTCCGGCTGAACAGATTCCCCCCACTCTAATATTGGTGAGGTCATTTTGTATATAAGCAAATCCCCAATCCTCCATTCCGTCTTAAATCTATAATACTTTGGACACTTTGGAAATTTTTTCTTTTCTGGATTTACTATATTAACAAGATTGTATCTTAACTGCTCCAATATTTGTTTCCTTTTTTTATATACCTTCTCTCCACTATCCTTCCAGCGTTCTAAATATGTTTCATTATCAATACATTCAAGTGCTTTTTGTTTTACATTATCCATCAATATTCCGTTTTGCCACTGATACAAAGCAACAGACAACCAAAATACATCCTCATCATCTTCCCCTTGATAATCCTGTAAAAAATAATTTTCTATTTTTTGGTATGCATCAAGAGGCGGCACACCATAGCCAAGAAGTATCTTATATTCCCCTATAATATCCATCGCCCCGTCATCATCAAATATCTTGGTCGTCCATGCACCCATTCCTTATAACCCCTTCCCATAACTTTTAAAATCATCAAGCGGCATACGGCAAACTGTCTTTCACAATATACATCGTCCATGGTTTACTATTTGTCGCCTTATTGTGTTTATATGTTATTCCATTAAATGATTTCCGTGTTTCAATATTTAGTTCCGTTTCTTCCCGACAAACCGGAAGTTATCGCTTAATCCATTGTTCAAAAAAATCGTTTTGTTGTTTTGTATCTGGAAAAGTATCTATTTCTGCGTAATCCCAAATATGCACAATATCCTTCATAAGTGCCTGTTTACCCATTTCAACGAGATACACCTTATCTGTTGCCCCCATCATTCCAGATTGAATAGCATTCAGTCGAGAACCATTACATTTTATTCCATAACCTGTACTAAGCAATTTATCCCTAAATTTTTGGAATGCTGGCAGATAATTATAGTTTGA
>JAMPAW010000195.1 GCA_023666975.1 Clostridium sp. | reverse complement strand
CTGACATATCGGTAAGTTCATCTTCTCTTGGAGGAACTTCTCCTGTATTCAATGCAACTGGAACTTTTGACCGAAACTGATTTACACCAAGCACTATAAAAATAAGCGAAATAAGCAAAGAAATTACCAGATAAATAATGATACCTGCCATAATTTAATAGACCTCCAAACTTTGATTTGTAACCCTTAACAATATAAAAAAGTATATAATATCCGTTTTTATAAGTCAACATTTTCTCCGAAAGCGCGTTATAATTTCTGCAAGAGTAATGACAATTTTTTATTTGGTAGAACACTGTATATCACCATTCCTCATCAATCATGCAGCCGACATCCATGTTAATGCTGTATTTTGCTTTCTCTATTAGGGAAACATCTGAAAAGTCACCTATATAATATAGATAGCCACATAATAATCGGATTTATGGAAGGTATTCAAATCACTCTTGAACGCAGAACAAATGTTTGTTATAATGTCTATGGTGCTACCCTACACGGTAGGCGGTTAGTCTTCTCCGGAGGACTGTGACCTCCGATTACATAGAAATCCATTCATGTGGAAATCTGAATTTAGGAGGAATTTACCAATGTTAACCATCGAAAGCCTTATTACAGTTATCAGCTTATGCATTAGCTGTTTCGGTCTTGGTTATACCATTGGTCGGAATAGCAATTCACATAAAAAATAACCGCCTTCAGCCTAAATAAGAGCGGTTATTTTTTAACCAATATATCTGGGCTAACCGTCTATCGGTAGCACCTTTCTGTCTGTATAATAACATTCCAATCTTTTTCTGTCAAGGATTCATATTCTATTATCATAACACACTTCTGTCTTATTGGTTATTTTCAACATGGTAGTTCATCTTCCCGACAAACTTGAATTTTCCATCACCCTTTGTATGGTTTATAATGTGGATTTTCAAAATTTTTTTCCCAAAAGTATTCTATACCATAATCTCTGATTTGTTGATTTCCGTCTAACCACTGCCTGTATACTACTTCTTCAAACAATTTATGTACTTTTTGACATGGAAATTCTTCACATTCTCCACAAAAATCAATACCATGTTTTTTCGTACACTCAAGCAAAAAGCACCCTTCAATACTGCATACATTGTGTTCTGTACTGCGACAGCCCGAACAAGGACCAGCATTATACATGCAAAGCACTTCTTCAAAGTTTTTATAGCTTTCTACAGCATCTGGAATATGCTTCTCGTAAAATTCTTTCATGCCATCTAAATATTTTAATAATGTTTGAGAATACTCACAAATTACTCCATTACAATATGCCGAACAGGTGTGACACATTAAAGAACAAGGAGCAACTTTTTTCAAAATTTCATTTCTTTCCATTTTTATACCTCTCTGACAACTCCCGATTTGTTGCCCTTAACAATATTAATAAGAAAGATTTGCATCTTGGTCAAAGTGACCAAGATGTGACCAAGATAATGACCAAGCAAATAATTTAAATGAGTTGTTGCAAACGGCATTTGCTAGTTTAGCTATTGATGCACATAGGTAATTTTTATGTAATTCTGGCTTTTGGGTACACCAGCGTTAAAACCATATACATGAGAAATTAAAGCGTATCAAAATGATATGATTTATCCCTTAAAGGACAAAAAAAGCTATTCTTTAAGAATCCGACAAAAACGCTTTTATATTTTCGCTTATCGTATCATACTCATAATCGTGAACATAATGCGGACAATCCAATTCCACATATTTGCCGTCGGTCACTTGCGAAATATATTCGATTGGTATCTTATGCCATGTTTCTTCATCAAAACCAGTTCCTCCCGATCCATTTGAAAGGAACAGCAGCATCGGAAGTTGAGGAACCCCCATACTTTCAACTAATTTTGCATTTTCTTTAACGGAATCACACTCGTTAATCATTGTCACAGTTGCTGTACGACTGTAAAAAACTGCTCTATAAATTTCTTTTTCGCTGTCGGATAACGTACCATACTGTATCGCATCACTTTCTGCAATTCCGGGTATTAAACGAGTAATTCCAATATTAGATGTCCAACTTGCAACACGCATCATTGGTATATTGATGTTCATGCTGTCATAATATTGCGGTACAGCCATATCAAGACCGATTATTGCAGATACCTCATCAGGATATTTCTTTGCCCAATACAAGGCTTCAAGTCCTGACATAGAGTGCGGACAAAGAACATACGGTGCAGTAAGCTCCGCCTTCGCAAGTGCGGTTCTTGTGTCCTCAAGTATAGAGTCAATGTCCCTGCTTTTATCAACAATATCACTGAAACCATATCCGAATTTCTCTACGACAGCAATTTTATATTCATCGCTCAAAAGCGAATAGAGGGATTTGAAATCCAATATTGGAGAACACGTTCCGCCGCCAGACATAAATACAAGCGTTGTTTCTCCTTCTCCTTCAATGTAAACGCTCATATTATGTCCATCAACTTTTACGATTTGACCAAGTGGTGAACGGAGCGCCTTTTCCTTTTTTTAGTGGGCTTGATGATTGATATACACTATCAACAACAGCACAATCAATGCGGCAATAATGATACAAATTACTTTTGCAGCCTTTTTCATTTTATCTATTTCCTCCTAAAGTGCGATTAGATTTTCACAAAGTCCAAAGAATTAATAATTGTTATAATTTATTTTTTGAATTATATTTAGCACATTCTACTTCCATTCTCTTAAAATCCAAGCACTGCTTTTTAGCAGCAAAATCTTCCCCTGAAACATATTTTTTGTAAAGGACATTTGCAGTATTAGCCAACTCGCTAATATGCCCATTGCGCCAATCCAATTCTTTGATAAGAAGTTCCTTTTTCCTTCTTGTATCCATATTATCATGCTTACGGATTTTCGTATCAATCCGCTGTATCTGTGCATCTTCAACAGGTATCATAAGGTTGAAATTTAAAACCCCTATCAACGAACCATTATGTACAATTTTCTTGAAATCTATCTTATCACGCATCTTTTCATGCTTTTTCTTAGGCTTTGACAGCGGCACACAATATTTGTGTTCATTGCATATAAGAATTATACCCAGAAAAGGGCGTTCATCTTTCCCTGCCTGCGGTGATACAGAAAATACTCTGTCATCAATATTATGCAGGTTTCTAATGTACTTCATGTCTATCCGATACACTTCTAATGGTAACTGTGTCATAAAATTCTCCCATACAGAAAACCTGCCGCTGGCAGCTTTTCTGCATACTAAGGCATAAAATATTTCAAGGACTATGTTTGTCATAGTCCTTGAATGTAGTGTCACCGCAGCAACGCTATCGCTTTTTGAACGTCCACTTACTGGCAGGACTCTCCTTTAATAGTATTCTACCAAATCAAAAAAATTTGTCAATGCCTTTGCGGAAATATGATTGCATATTGAATGAAACGCTTCTAAATACATTGTGTTTTGCAAAAGATAATGGAAAATTATAACAAGAAAATCTACTGTCGGATATAAAAGCATTAGGATTCATACTTGCAATCTTCTCATTCCTTAAATCTATAACTGTTTTTAGGTTATGTTCAATTAAAAATTCTTTCACATCATTATCTATTGTATGCGGATTGCCACTACGAATGAATCTTTGCGGCTTGATATAATTTCTATTCATCGTTGGTGTATATCCCAAATCCCTTGTATTAAAGGTATTTTTCCAATCATATCTTTGCATTGCATATTCCTCCGCCAAAATGTTCAGTTCCTTACAAATCCCTATTTGTTCTAATCCATATCTGATAGTAATATCCTGTTTTATCTCATGCAGTTTTTCAAGGGCATCTGGAGAGTATTGTAATTTTTTCAATCAAATACCTCCAGTTCCTTTTCTACATCATCTGCTGAAATCCAACCTTCTTTATCTGCACGTTCCTCTGCTTTTCCCAATTTAGAAACCAATGTATAAGCTGCCCGATAACGGTCGAGCTCATCAATCTCTGCCATAGTAAGAATCCCATACTCGCCATGGCCATTTCGTGTAAGATATACTCTATTCGATGCATCTACTTGTTTTAATACTTCTGTATAATTCCTTAAATCTGATATTGGCTTAATATTTGGCATATCAATCAACTCCTTTGGTTACATTATATACAATATATTATACCTCTGCAAGCAAATTCACATGCTATTATCGCAACACAATTCTGCCTTATTGACATTTTTCCGTCTTCTTTAACATTATAACAGTCTTGAATTTATTTCACAAACTTTTTCCCCTTGTCAAATCCATATTTTTATTATCTGAAAATTATTATGATATGTCCAATGGAGTACTTGTAATCATCTGAAAAACGATATAAAATGATGTAATGAACAGATACGCAATAGGAGATATGATATGTTTGAGCAGGATTATATCATGAGATTGATAAAGGAAATGGTGCGGACAATCCTCAAATTGATTTTTCATATTGATACAGATAATCCAGGCATAGAATTATTGAATGATAAGGAAGCGCAGGATATTCTGAATCGTTTAACGGATATGGTCGATGCGGGGAATATTAACGAGGCTGAAAATCATATTTTTGAAATAACTGCTGATAACGATATGAAACATTTGGAAATGGCAGTGCTGTTTTATTCTTATCTCAATGATAAAGATGATGAATTTCTTCAGGCACATAATTTTAGCCGGGACGAGATACAACTTGGTTTAAAGGATTTGCTTGCAAGGTATGGAATGGAAAATATGAGTAACATTTTTCTAATGTAGCGAGAAAATGTTTTGACAGAAATATAGAGGGAACAATGATGAATACAATAGAAGAAAAATATGATGCAATCGTGGTTGGAGCCGGACATGCCGGTTGTGAGGCAGCTTTGGCATTAGCGCGGCTTGGAATGGAAACAATAATATTTACCGTGAGTATGGACAGCGTGGCAATGATGCCCTGTAATCCGAATATCGGCGGTTCCTCAAAGGGGCATTTGGTGCGGGAAGTGGATGCCCTCGGCGGGGAAATGGGCAAAAATATTGATAAGACTTATATCCAGTCCAAAATGCTCAATAAATCAAAAGGACCTGCCGTACATTCCCTTCGCGCCCAGGCGGATAAGGCAGAGTATACGAGGCAGATGCGAATGACAATGGAGAACACGGAACATCTGACTCTCCGGCAGGCAGAGGTTGCAGGGCTGTTGTTTGAAGGCAGTGAAACCTGGCAAAATGAGACGATAGACGGTGTAACGGATATAGATGAAGAAAAGGTGAATACATTTCAGGGAAAGAACAGGCAGAAAATAAAAGGCATCCGTACAAAATCCGGTGCTTCCTATTATGCAGGATGTGTTATTCTCTGTACCGGTGTTTATTTGAAAGCGAGATGTATTTATGGAGATGTGGTGAATTACACGGGGCCAAATGGTTTATCGGCTGCAAATTATTTGTCGGATTCGATGTTAAATGCGGGGATTCCGCTTCGGCGTTTTAAGACAGGAACGCCTGCCAGAATTGATAAGCGGAGCATTGATTTTTCAAAAATGGAGGAGCAAAAGGGAGATGAGGTTATTGTTCCATTTTCCTTTACGAATACAGAAGAAGATATTAGAAGAGAACAGGTTAGCTGTTTTCTTACCTATACCAATGAAGCGACTCATACAATCATACGGGATAATATTGACCGGTCGCCGCTATTTTCCGGCGCCATTGAGGGAACCGGGCCGAGATACTGTCCTTCGATTGAAGACAAGGTGATGAAATTTGCCGATAAAGACCGGCATCAGGTTTTTGTGGAACCCGAAGGGGAATTTACCAATGAGATGTATATCGGGGGAATGAGTTCCTCTCTGCCGGAAGATGTGCAGTATGCGATGTACCGCAGTGTGCCGGGATTGGAAAATGCAAGGATTGTAAGAAATGCGTATGCGATAGAATACGACTGT
>JAMPAW010000194.1 GCA_023666975.1 Clostridium sp. | reverse complement strand
GCTGAAACCTTTTCAGTGAAGAATAGCAAGCACTGCCTGTGTTCCCTCACAGGCTGATTTTTTTCAATTTTCCAAAGGACGGAAACTTGAAAAAATGCTTGTAGGGGGAAGTTTCCCCCCAACGCACTGGAACAGTGCGTTTGCCCCCATCTGCGTTCAAAATTTTCAAAATTGTCCTGCCGGAAATTTTAATTTTTTCGCTCATTTTATTTACACGAATATCCCCCATAACGGTATAAAAGATTGTGTAAAATACTTTCATCAATACATCACAGAAAGGACGTAAAACATGGCAAACAGAGAACGCAAAAATGAGTTAAAAATCTATCTAAGTGACGATGAGCAGTATATCCTTGAACAGAAAGTAAAAATCTCCCGCATGAGGAGTAAATCCTCTTTCCTGCGCCGCTTAATTTTGTACGGTTTTGTCTATGACCTTGACTATTCCGACCTGCGGGAATACAACATCACGCTTGGCAGAATCAGCAACAATCTGAACCAAATCGCGGATTGTACAAAGTACAATCTGCGCATAGAACGCCACAGGAAACGTCTATGCCGCTGATGTAAAGGAAGTCAGGGAGCTGATGAAAAAAGTGTGGGATACACAAAAATCCATGCTCTCAAAACAGCCATATATGAAACAGTAGACCGAAACAAAATTTCACATAACTGCAATGCCATGTCGGTCAAGTTTCTTTCTTAAATCTCCAATAGTGAACCTACATTAAAAACTAAAATCAGACAAATTTCGCACCCATTAAAAAAGGTGTACCGCAGTGAAGTTTTAATAATCTTCCTTGCAGTACACCTAAATGTGTGCAATATGTCATTGGCTTTAATAATTTCTTTCATTCGATACTTGTGTATTTTTCGTTTTATTTTCATTATGTGTCCTTTACCAATCTGAACATAGTTGGTATACTTTTCAAACAAACTGCATTGCAATCCTAAATAAAATTCATTGCTTTATAAATACTCTCTAAAAGATTAATACTTCCAAAACAAAAACCGGCAAACGGAAATTTTTCACAAGTCTGCCGGTTCTGCGTCTATGTGTCTGGCTCTTTAATGACTTTTACTTAAAATTATTTTACATCAATCAAACTTTCCCTCTCCTGCATTTCGGGCAATAAAGCGGAAAGTTTTTCAGTTCGGTGTCTTTCCGTATTTGCAACCTTGATTTATTTCCACAAACGGAATGAAAAATCCATCATCCCTTATTCAGATTTCAAATTTTCTTACTTACTTTGCTGCTCTATTCTCTGCTTTTTCTTTCTAATGATAAGCCGGTCACATACCGCCAATACACCGGGCAGAACAAACAAGATTAAAAGCGTGGCACACAAAGCCCCGATAGAAACTGTTTTTACAATCGCTGAAACGGTTGGTTCAGCAAAAAAGTTACCGACAATAGCTGTTACAAGGATCAGTATAAGACCTGATGTCAAAATCGTATGCGTAGAACCCGTGTAAGCGGCTGTTAATGCTTCCTTGACAGGCAGGGTTTTGCGATTTTCACAGTAATAATTTGTAAACAGAATCCCATAGTCAATCGTAGCGCCCATCAAAATGCACTCGACTATCAATAATGCCAAATAGTATATGTTGCCACCTTGTAAACCAATCACTGAAATAGTAGCATATACGCCGCATTGTACAACCAACACAAGGATTAGCGGAATGAAAACAGATCTGAAGGTCAATGCTACAATCAGGAAAATTGCAATAGCAACCAACAGCGTAATAAAGAGTAACTCGCTGTCAAATATTTGCTGCATTTCATAGTTCATTACACTATTACCTATGAAATAAACATCTCCCGACAGGTTTTCTGAGCATTCCCGCATTAAATCAGAAAGGAATGCCGTTGTCTCAGGGGATTCCTCTGCGTAGCCGGTATTGATAATCATACGGGCGTATTTCTCGCTGACAAGCTGTTCCTTACCTTCCTCTAATTCATCTTTTGCCTCATACAAACCGTCACGCATTTCATCGTCGATCATGGCTGTAAAGCAGGTATCATTCAGCACATCATTTACAAGATAGCCAAACAACGTTTCTATCGACATGGTTTGTGCTGACAAATCTGCTTTATCAGCGGCAGCATACAAATACATCAGTTTCATAGTATCGTTGTTCAAATCATCGCTAACTCCTGCAAACATTTCACTCATTTCCGCTGCGGTATACTGTTTGCCGGATATTACTGCGTCTACCATGCTTTTAGCGACTGAAAGCATATTGGCAGTTTCTTCATCAAATAATTCCGAGAAATCGGGATTATTCAAAATATCGCCGTTTATAAAATCAATAAAATCCTTTACAGTGAGTTTCCAGTCGGAAGTATCTCCGTGACGGCTGATATACAGCAGGTAAAGCTGGTCTGCCTGAGATTTTTCTATCCCCATCAGGTTCGCTAAGCTGTCAGATGAATAAGCCGTACCGTTTACAGATCCGTTAATCAGCGTTTGTGCCATTTGTAATTGACCTTTCGCAGCCATGTCCAATGCGGCAGACATGGTATCATCCGAAAGGATAAAATTGATCGTCTGTTGGACAGTCAGCCTTTTCCCTGACACATCCTGCCCCCAGTAAAGGACAAAAAGCTGTCTGACCTGCGTTTCCTCTATACCTAAACTTGCAGCCAGTTGTGTATATGTCAGTTCCTGACCGGATACAGCTAAATCAACAATCTGATTCAGCCCTCGCAGCTGCATTTTTGTGGTTTCGTCAAACATAGTGGAAATGTTCTCATTCGTCAAACACAAGTTGATAAATTCGGGGATCGTCATGCTTTCCGTTTGGGCAAAGGCAAACAGTCCGCCGATTTGCGTCTCATCAATCCCGACAATCTGCGAAAGCTGTGCAGCAGTCAGCTTTTGTCCTCCTGCGACAGCATTTGCAAGTTCATTCATTTGAATAAGCTGTGCTTTGCCCGCTTCATCAAATAAAGCGGAATACGCAGGGTTTTGAAGTACATTATTTACGAGAAAATTCGTAAAGGCTGTAAAAGGAATCCCCTGATTGACAGACTGTGTGCCATAGTACATTGTGAATACCTGTTGTACCATAGTTTCATCCATGCCTAATATAGATGCAATCCCTTTGCTGTCATAAGGTGAAGTCATTTTGCCCTTATCTGTGAATACAGCAAGCTGGTTCATCTGGGATAAAGCTGCCTCGTCAAACATACTGCCGTAGGTTTTGTCGGCTGCAACTTCATTGATTACAAAATCCGCAAATGCAGGGAGTGTCATACTGCCGGTGTCAACGCCGCCGTTTTGGATGTAATAATACAGAAACAGATCTGCAATCTCGTTCTCACCCATATCAAAGAACGCTCCGAGTTCCTCTGCATTCATAGGAGTAGTAAGTGTATTTGCATCGGAAAACTTTTTGATCATATCCATATTTTCAAGCAAATCTTCTCCGATATAATCCGAAAAGGTTTCATTAATCGCTATATTTTCCGAAATAAAGTTCAGAAAATCAGCGGCAGTCATAGCAGTTTCCGCATCGCTGTCTGTAAAATAATCATAATAGAGCATTTTAATGACGCTTTCATCAAGTGTCATATCGCCACCCATATCCGCAATTTCATCTGCCAGCTCCGTAAAATGGTACGGCTTCTCCAGCATTGTAAAATAACTCATAACTGATTTTACTTTTTCGTCTTTTTCAAGCCAACTTGTAAGTTCTTCTATTGCATTCTCATCTTCGTTTTCATACACCATAACAAGGGTGTTTGTTGCGGGGAAAATATCCGCAACCATATCTTCCTTTTGCAAAACATAGGCAATCCCTGTCTGTGTCTGTAACATATATACGCCTGCAAAAAGAAGAATAAAAATGATTCCCAAAGCATGACGGAAACGGTAGCTGAATTTTGCCGCCCACTCCATCGGAATATGCAGTTCTTTTTTGGCAGTCTTTTGAATCAGCTTATCGCAAGCCAAAATGATTCCGGGGAGCATTGTCAATACGCAGACCATACTGATAAAGACGCCTTTTGCCAGTACAATTCCCAAATCCATTCCAATCTTGAAACTCATAAATACCAGCATGAGCAGCCCGACAACCGTAGTCAGCGAACTGGAAGCAATGGAAGAAAATGCGTGTGCCAACGCTTCCCGCATAGCTAAGTTTTTATCTGCGATTTTTTCTTTTTCCTGACGGTAGCGGTTGATTAAAATAATGGAATAGTCCATAGACAGCACTAACTGCAGGATTGCGGCAATGGAAAAGGTGACGCTTGAAACACTGCCCATTATAATATTGGTTCCCATATTGATTACAATAGCAATACCAATAACCACAATAAACAAAATCGGTTCAATCCATGAGCCACACATAGCAAAGAGGATAACCAATAAAATAACCAAAGCTGCCGCTATAATCCATGCCGGAATATCCGGCATACTTGTATCATCGTTATGCCATTCAATCGAATATTCTGTGAAATTTTCATTCAGTGCTGTTTCGATAGAAAGTTCTTCTGCTGATTTATAATCATATTTCGTATTCAAAACAAACAAGGTGTGATTGTCCTTGTTGTAGTCCTCGCTTTCCGCTTCATAAGCAACGCTGTCTACATAGGGGATCGCTTCCAGCTTTTTCAGGACTTCATTCTTTTGCTCTCCGGTCAGGTCATCAAACATAACACGGATTGTCTGCGAGGTTTCCATATCGGGAAATTCTTCTGTCATGATATCTAAACCCATTTTCATAGATGAATCATCAGGAAGATATTTCGTCATATCCTCGTTAATTTCCACTTGCTGCATCATAAAAATACTGGCTATTGCAACGATCAACATAACAGCCAGTATGATATATCGCTTTTCAACAATAAATTTCGATACTTTGCTCAACATAATCTGTAAATTACCTCCTCATTTTTAGCGATTGACAAAATACACAATTTATACTATAATAAACACCTGTTGTTTTTACAACCAACAGATTATCTTACATGGGTGTAAAAGAGACATTTACCGAAAAAGTGTATATCTTAAAACCAAAACCGAAAATTTGTCGAGGTGTGATTATGGCTGGAAAAGAAAATCAAAGAATTATGCTTACAAAAAAACTTCTTAAAAATGCACTGGTAGAAATACTGCAAAATGAAAGTCTTTATCATATTTCCATTCGGGAGCTTTGCGAGAAATCCGGAATCAATCGTTCCACTTTTTATAAATATTATGGCAGTCAATTCGATCTCCTTTCCGAAATGGAGCAGGATCTGCTTCATGATATAGAGATGTGGCTGATTGAAGATGATATGCAAAATCCTAAAGTGTTAAGCAATCTGCTACGGTATATCGAAAACAATTTAGAGTTTGTCCGTTTGCTATTCAACAGTAATGTTGATCCGAAATTTGCTGGCAGACTGTTTTCTACGCCGCAAATTCAACAGATGTTAAAACAAATGATTGGCGCAGATTTATCACCTGATGAATATGAATATGCTTCCAGTTTTCTTATATATGGCGCTTATCAAATGGTACGGATTTGGATGAATAAGGAGAAACGGGAAAGCCCCGAATGGATGGCAAATTTTATTATTCACCAATTATCGGGAGATAGGTAAATCTTATGTATTGAGCCGCTTGCTTTTGCAGGCGGATTTTAATCTTAATAAGCCGGACAGCCATATCCATAGATAACATTGCTTCCCATAAAAACAACAATAACACTTTGAAACCAGCATCGTGGGAATGTGCATAACTGCCTATTCCGTCATGGATAACTATGTTCACAGCACGTGGAAAAGCAAAGTGCGGCTTTCCCACGTCCTGCAAACATAGTTACCCACAACCGTTTTTGTTTTTTTCTAAACATGACCTAATCCCTCTTTACCATCTTTTACAAAAAAAGAGAACAGCGTTTTATACTCAAATAAAACCGCTAT
>JAMPAW010000193.1 GCA_023666975.1 Clostridium sp. | reverse complement strand
TCTGTCTGTCTGTCTGTCTGTCTGTCTGTCTAAGAATATTGTATGTATCATTTTTCATATGTCAACCCCTTAGCATAACTTATTTAAGTCTTTCTGTTCCTACACCAAGTTATATTTCTTTATTCTTTATCATCTTCCACATTACTTTCAAGTCAACAACCCCAACGAGAAGGAACACAACACCATACAGAAGTATTCCCAGAATAATCGCTATAACAAATTGTATAGATACTTTATTGCATAATAAAAAAGTTATTATCATTGCCATTGCTGGAAATACCAGTTTTTGTATATTATAGTTTTGAATCTTCACTCCGACAATCTTTTTTACATAATATCTCATTCCAAAAAAATTAACAATTTCGCTTACCATGGTAGTTGCTGCAGCCGCCGAAATTCCAAATTGCGGGATAAATATCAAATTTAAGATAATATTACAACTCCCACTTATCATTACAATCCTCAAATAAAGCGGCTGTTTCCCCGCACCCGTCAAAAGATACCCATAAATCTCCCTGTAGTATAAAATAAATACAAACAACATTAAAATAATAAATGCAGTCGATCCATTTTTATATTCTGCCCCAAACACAAGTCCTAAAATCTCCCCGCTATAAAACATTACCGTAATCACACACGGAAGCACTGCGCCCAGCAAAAAGGTTCTCAAATAACCTGTCACTCTGTTTATATATTCAATACTCCCCTCTGCAATTTTTTTAATAAAGACAGGGTAAAGCGGTGAAAATACAACAGAGCAAAGAAGAATAAATTCATTTATCAGCTTATAATCTGCACTATAGTACCCTACCTGATTCTCACCTAGAACATATCCCATAATAACAAGGTCAATGTTTGCATTAATCCCTGCAAACAATCCTGATGCCATATAGGGAAATGCTCTTTTCATATATGTAAAATAAGGCGGAATGCTAAATCTTATCCTTACCCTATGTTTTCTCCATGCATAAAAATTGTAAAGACAGTACACTATAACCGTTGGAATCATATATGCCAAAATCAATGCATACACAGACTTCCAGCCTAATAATGAAAACACAAATACACAACACGCCGGAACAACAGCATTTACAATAGCACAAAATGCAGTAATTCTCATATCCTGAAATGCATAAAAAACCCATGATATGTCAAACGCCTGAAGCAGCAATAAAATAAAATATATAAAAATATAGTCGTGGGTGCCCGGAAGACATGCATAAGCAATCAGAATAACTGCTGCAATGAAACCAGTTATTGCTCTCACGCTACATAGTCTACTGATTAATGAATTTCTTCTCTCTACTTCTTCCTCTTTTGACAATAGATACAGTCCATATCCACTCATACCAAAATTAGCAAACATTGAAAAATAAGAAAACTCAGCAGCAACTGCATTGTATTGACCAAAAATACTGCTTCCAAATACACGTGTAATATATGCCACCACAAAAAAGGATAACACCTTAGAACCAATATTCCCTATAAAATTATATATCATGTTTTTTGCTGCTTTATTCAAATCATCGCCTCATTTTTTCTTAATTATCCTGTTAAATTTCGTGCATATGTTTTCTACGCAAAATTCTCATACACTTCTTCTGCCGATCAGTGCTTTTATCATCTAATATTTACAATAACATTATATTGGACGGTTCAAAAACCAAACTTCAATTAGTGAAACGCATCTGCATATATTTGCAAATATTTTCTTAAATAAGTTACCATTCATGTATTTTTCAATAACATACATTCTACTGCTCCACATAATTTTCTGCTGGGTTAAAGCTTTAGGAATAGATTTGTTTATACTTGCCGAATGGCAATGATTAAAAAAGCAATCCGGAATTAAAAAAGTTTTATACCCATTCTTCGCAACCTTTATACCTAACACTGTTTCTTCACAGTATAAGAATATATTCTCATCATAAATATTAGCATCAGCAAACTTTTCAAGATTCAACATCAACATTGAACCTGCTACACAACCAACCTCAACAGGTTCCTGACTCAGAAAAACATCAGTATCTATAAAAAATGAATTACATAACTTGCCAAGAAGTACACTTGCAAACATACAGTACTGAAAAAAAGAAGGTATCATCCAAGCAGTATTTATCTGCTTTTCGCCACTGCTATTTAGCATAACTGGTGCAACCACCGCAGCATTCGGTATATTATCCAGATGCTTTGACAGCACAGATACAGTCACATCTTCAAACGAAGTATCCGGATTGCAAATCAAAATCCGGCTAATATCATAATGAGCCTTTAGCCATTTAATACCTACATTGTTTCCATATCCGTATCCCCCATTTTTTTCCGTTTTTATCACATCAATCTTCTCAAACTCCTGATACTTATTTTGTAAGATTTCAAAAGAAGCATCCGAAGAACAATTATCAACAACAACTATTTGGGAAATATATTCAAATTCGATTATGTTGTCAAGAAAAACTCTCGTCGTTTCAAAATCATTATAGTTTACTACTACAACACCTATTCTTTTTCTATTCATTTTTACTACCACCATCAAAATTCATTTTTATATTAAAAATATTACCGTTTTTCTCCATAATTATTGTCATAACGAACTATTATGCTATACCCCCCCCCCGATTTACGTAGTCCTAAATTTATCAATATTTGTTTCACTGTCTTTCTTCCCCATTCTTTTACAACATACTTTGGAAAACAACACAATGTTAAAAAGTCAAAATTATTGCCTTTATGTATTCCTTTGAAAAAGAACTTACGCTGCCTTGGCATTAAAGACGGCATTCTCAATTGCATATTGTTACTGACAGCCTTTTTTAAATCCACTTCTTTTAAGACAATATCTGAGTTTTCAAGAAGTTCCTTTCCCTTTTCGCTTTGGCAAAGAACCAATGATACTCCTTTACTTTTTTCTTCATCATCAAGTTCACTCCCCCACGAATCTCCAAGGGTAATATCTGCAACGCGCTCTTCACACGCATATTTGCAATGGTAACAACCTTCCGTATAAGATAACCCATACATAAATGCAATTGAATAACAATCCATCGCTCCATAAACTATCGCATGATTGTCTGAGCTATTAACATGAAAACCAAATTTTGTCCTGAACGTAATATCAGAACACTCACTTATATCAACCTGATGTTGTTTTAAATACACATCTAACAGTTTCTCTGATGGCGTACCATGGCAAATTAAATCAATTGTGTATAAAAATTCAGCTAATTCAACAGGCAAATAATTTATCAAGCCTGCTACCTGGCACGGCAATCCAATAAAAAGGACTTTATTATTTTCCGCTAGTTTTCTTTTGATTTCACTATATATATGTTTCGTATTGCTTTTTACATATTTAGAACCAGAAAATTGCTCAATATATTTTTTTTCCTGTGTAAGAACAAACTCAAAATTCCCTTTCACAAATAAACAAGCACACACATATCCGCCATTATCAATAAAGGCATTTATAATTGCTGACGCCATACCACCGGAAGCGGCCTGTCTTCGGACTTCTGGGTTTCCAGCCCAACCCTGACTCCATAATTCAATCTTCTTTCGTTCAACTTCCTTTACAATATGACACACATTTCTACAGGCATTGCAATTAATGCATTTTTCCATGTTAATCTTAGCGTTTAAGCAATCCATTCCATCTTCTATTTCAATTGCGGCTTTAGGGCAAACCTCACGACAAGCGTTACATCCTGTACATAAATTTCTTCCGCATACTGTTGGTTCCATTATCTCATCTCCCTGATTTAACTATGTATAACCGTATATTTACTTTCCCCTAATCACTACTGATATTATTTAATGCTTCCAACAAAAATTCTTTTGATTCACCTATCCAATCCATCAATTCCAATTGGGCTTTCTGCATTCTTTCCTTATTTTCAATCAATTCAAACATTTCTTCATGTGATAGAATTTTGTCAAAACCGACAAAATTCCTCTCTAATCCAAGTCTGCATAATGTACCCAACATGCGAGAATTATAGTTTTTTTTCCCACATATAATTGATGGCTTTTCAAAGATAATAGAGAAAGCCGTACCATGAAATGAATTAGTAACAACACACTCTGCTCCATCTACTAATGCAACAAAATCTTTAGGATCAGCCCAATGCAGCATTTTGTCAATAGATGGATCTGCAATTCTATAAAAGGCTAATACAATAATCATGTATCCATACCGTTTCTTTATCATTTTTGCTAAATCCAAAAGTTTTTCATAAATGCCATCCATTACATACACTAAAATATACGGTTTGTTTCTCAATCTTCTGTATATACTTGTTTTTGAAAAATCTCTCCACTCCTCTTTATTCAAAAGCATTGTCGGATCGGTTACATGTACAGCTTCTATTCCATAATGTGCCAACTTATTTACACCATCTATCTCACGTACCCCTATCGCATCAAATTTTCGAAGATAATTAATTACTATTTTTCCATATTTCTCTGGAAACAGTTCACTTTTCCCAAAACTTGCAGCATAAGCAACTCTTTTTTTACAATCCGGCAAAAAATCAAAATAATAAGAAAAATCATCTGTTCCATTATAATCTTCATTCCACACCTGATCACTTCCTGCTACAAATACATCCCCATCATCTGATATGTCCTTAAGTCCATCTGCACCTTTTATGCAATTGGTTAACATTAAATTTTTCTTGCAAAAATGCCTAAACATATATCTTTTCGGATATAACCGTAAACATAAAATTAGATAATATGCAATCAAAATAAAAACAGGGTATTGTCCCTTCTTTTTCTCCAGATTAGTCCATAAACTGTATCTCTTAGGGATATAATCAATTATTTTTGCATCAAATCCATTATTGCTTAGATATTTTGATAATGCATATGCCTGCAAAACAGAACCATGATTAACCCCAAAATGTATAGTTAATATTTTTATTTTTTTCACATCTTTCATTTTTACCGCCTTACTATATTTATTGCCCTTTATTCTTTTTCATCGCAATTAATATCTTCTCATTCAATTTCCCACATATTTTCTCCCACGAAAAATTTTCATGTGCATATTTTGAATGCGCAGAATAATCCCATTCTGTTTTAGTACTCTCTAACATAGCCTCCGCAAGATACTCATCATTTTCGATCGGAATAACTGAACCATACTTTCCAGAATCAGTAAACTCCCTATATGGTGCGACTTTATTTGTCAATATCAAATGGCATCCATTACTCAATGCCTCAACCACTGCTAAGCAAAAACTTTCGGCTCTTGAATTCATAATAAATACTTTCGAATTCTCATAAACCCCTTGCAATTCTCTTTTATCCTCTATCACACCTTTATAGATAATTCTATCTCTCAATGATGGGTTTATTCTGCACCTTTCATCTATATAAGATAAAATACCATTTTCCACCGAGCCCACCAGCACAAGATTCCAGTTGCACTCCATGTGTATTTTCTCAAATGCCCTTATCAATGATTCTGTGTTTTTTTCATAACTGCCAAGACGCCCTACTGTTAGAAAGAAATCCTCTCTTTCCAAGTCTTCATTATATGTGTTACTAAATTCACAAAATCCATTCGGTATATATATCAACGGGTAATGGTACCTTTCAGAAAACATTTTACGGCTATATTTCGACTCAACGGAAATAATATCTATTTTCTTTAGGAGTATATCTCTTGCAACATGATTTATTGCTGAGCGTAATTTAGCAATCGGACCATATATTGGGGCAGATTCCTTAAAAGATGAATCCATTTTTAAATATGCAACCCCTGACTTATTTAAAAACTTATAATATGCCAGTAATTTTACATGTCCAATTTTAAAATGATATAAATTAAGCACATCAATTTTTTTGGCATTTCGTTTCAGATATTTTTTAATAAGCTTATATTCATAATCTGGATCAGAACCTGCCAAAGAAAAATCGCCTTCGATAAACTCAATTTCGAGTCCCTTTGTATATGTTTCACTATAAGGATATTCACCTTT
>JAMPAW010000192.1 GCA_023666975.1 Clostridium sp. | reverse complement strand
CAGGACACGATATGGGAAAACAGAGGAAATGACCGGATTGTCTTTGGTGAGGGGATCAATAGTGGGGATTTAATGTTTTCTAAGAATGGAAATAATTTAATTATTTCTGTAGCCAGACAGGAAAACCAGATCACTATATCAAACTATTATTGTGATGACGGCTATAAGGTGGAATCCGTTCAAACCGCTGATGGAACCGAGTTTGACTATACCAGAATAGAATTAATGGTTCAGGCAATGGCAGCGTTTGAGGAAGGACAGGGCATGGCAGAAGCAGTGAACCGAAATCTGAACGAACAAACGAATGATGCTTCCAGACAGATGTGGATGAAATCAGTTTCTTCCTAAGCAGATATTTTTTAGGAGTACAACATGGATGAGAATAAGGATATCAATAGAGATTCAGGGATAAGCTGTCTGGTAATGGTAGCGGCATACTATGGGATACCAGTGAACGGGGAAAGAATGAAACATGCCTATAGTTTGTATGACAGGAAAGCATCGGTACAGGATATACTGCGGATGGCAAAGCAGCTAAAGCTAAAAGCAAGGAATGCCAAATTACTGACTGATAAATTAGAACATATAACACTGCCCGCAATCATCCGCATTCGTGATTCCGGGTTTGCCATTTTGCTAAAGGCAGGGGAAGGGAAATTCCTGGTGGCATTCCATAATGAGAGAGCACCTAAGGTATTGGAGCAGGAGGAATTTGACACCCTGTATCAGGGGGAAACCATTCTTTTGGTCCCCCGGAAATTTCAGGACCGGGAATTGAAATTTGGAATCAAGTGGTTCATTCCAACCATCATCCAATATAAAACACCGCTTCTGGAAGTGCTGCTGGCCGCATTTGTCATACAGGTGCTTGGCATTTTTTCCCCAATGATCACGCAGTCAGTGATTGATAAGGTATTAACGCACAACAGCCTGACGACTTTGGATGTGCTGGTCATTGGATTAGTGATCATTACCATATTTGAAAGCGCCTTGTCAATTGCCAGGAATTATATATTTGCCCATACAACCAGCAAAATAGATGTCATTTTAAGCTGCAGGTTGTTTAAACATTTATTCAGCCTGCCATTAATGTACTTTGAGTCCAGACGGGTTGGCGACACCATTGCAAGAGTCAGGGAATTGGAAAATATCCGAAGGTTTTTAACCGGTGTGCCGCTGAACACTTTACTGGATGCGCTGTTTATTCTTGTATATGTAGTGATAATGTATTTTTACAGCGTGAAACTTACGAATATTACACTGCTTTCCCTGCCGCTTCTGGCAGGCATTACCGCAATTATTACACCGATTTTAAAAGAACGTTTGGATGATAAATTCCGGGCGGGAGCGAACCAGCAGTCCTATCTGGTGGAGGCGGTGAATGGCGTACAGACCATTAAATCCTTTGCTGTGGAACCCAATGTGCAGCAGAAGTGGGAAGGGCTTCTGGCGGATTATACAACTGCAAATTTTCGGACAACCATGCTGGGAAACACAGCGGGAACATTGGCGCAGATGGTGCAAAAATGTTTTGATATCTTAATCCTGTATTTTGGTGCAAAACTGGTCATGGAAGGGGAGATTACCATTGGGCAGATGGTCGCATTCCGTATGTTATCCGGCCGTGTAAGCCAGCCGGTTATGCGGCTGGTGCAGATGTGGCAGGAATTTCAGCAGACATCCATGTCCATCCGGAGATTAGGGGACATCTTTAATACAAAGCCGGAACCTGCCCGGGCAAGCGGACAGTCCCAATTGTCTGAGATAAAAGGCAGGATAATCTTTGATAAGGTAAGTTTCCGTTACCGTGCAGATGGTTCGGAAGTAATCAAAAATATGAGTTTCCAGATTCCCCCCAACAAGGTGATAGGAGTTGTAGGCAGGAGCGGTTCCGGAAAAAGCACGATATCCAAACTGATTCAACGCCTGTATATTCCGGAAACGGGAAAGATCATGATCGACGGAGTGGATTTGGCACTGGCCGATCCAATATGGTTGAGAAAGCAGATTGGCGTGGTTCTTCAGGAAAGCTTTTTGTTTCATGCAAGTATCCGGGACAACATTGCCCTGCAAGACCCGGCAGCGGCTATGGATGAAATTATATATGTGGCAAAGATTGCGGGAGCACATGATTTTATTATGGAGCTTAGTGAAGGGTACGATACGATAGTGGGGGAGCGGGGAATCGGCCTGTCCGGCGGACAAAAGCAGAGGATTGCGATAGCGAGGGCATTGCTGACCAATCCGAAAATCCTGATTTTTGATGAAGCAACCTCGGCTTTGGATTATGAATCGGAAAGCATCATTCAGAACAACTTAAAGAAGATATGTGAAAACAGAACCGTGATGATTATAGCACACAGGCTGTCCACATTAAAGGATGCAGATGCGGTTATGGTGGTCGAAAAAGGAAATATCGTAGAATATGGCAGTACACAGAACCTGATAAACCAAAAGGGATTATATTATCATTTACTGCAGCAGCAGCAGATGGATAAGTAGGTGAGGATATGAAGGGAAGAGACCAAAAAGCATTTGACAGGCTAAAGGTGGAATTTTTGCCGGAAGCATTGGAAATTGTAGAGAAGCCAGCAGCCCCCCTGGGGAGTATGATTATATGGTTCGTCTTTTTATTGCTGCTGGCGTTTCTTTTATGGGCCTGTTTTGGCAGGGTAGATGAAGTGGCAACAGCACGGGGGCAGATTATGTCCGATGATGGCGTACAGGAGCTGCAGGCAGCCGGGACCGGGATTGTTACGGAAGTTCATGTCAGGGAGGGGCAAAGTGTAAAAAAGGGGGAAATCCTGTACTCCATGGACCGGGAAGTGGAAAGGTTAAATATAGAATACAGTGAAGGGGAAGCAGGTCTGCTGGAGCTGCGGGCAGAACTGCTGAACCAGATGCTGCTTGGGAAAGATATTGAATCCTATCGGAACGGGAATTATGATAAAGAACAGATGGCAGTGATTGAGGAAATGATTACATTTGGCCAGTCGGCAGAATTGTCTGTACAGGAATATGAAACGGCAGTCCAGAATGCAAAGAACCAATATGAAATTGCCCAAAAAGCCGTGGCAGCCAACAAAGATGCAGACGATTATCTGCAAGAGCAGAAAGATTTGCAGAAGCAGTCCCATGATTTGGAAAATACAGCGGGTATCGAACTGGAAATTTTACAGAATAATTATGATTATGCGAAACAGGAGGCCCAAAAGTATAAAAAACTCTATGAAACAGGAGCAGTTTCAAAGGCAGATTGGGAGAAAAAGGAAAATGAAGCGGAAACATTAAAGCGGCAGGTTGAAATCAAGCAGATTGAGCTGAAAGGCACGGAGATCACAAAGCAAAGCGAAAAAAGCAATATGGATTATCAGATCAGTGAAAATGAGGCGAACAAGACTGCCAGGCAGGGAACATTGGCAGAAATGAAAAGCAACTATGAAATGGCAGTATTAAATCTGGATAATGCAAAAAAACAAAGGGAGGGCACTTTGTATGAGCAGAAAGAACAGTGTATTGCAAAATTAAAAGAATATGGCATCACGCTGGCACAGCAGTACTATGAGTATGAAAATAAAGATATTACTGCCCCGTATGATGGGGTGGTTAAGACACTGAATATCGGGAAAGAAGGGGCAGTAGTCACCGCAACACAGGTAGTGGCAGAAATCCTGCCAGGAGCTTCACAGACCATTGTCGAGGCAGAGGTCAGCAATCAGGACATCGGTTTTGTGGAAACAGGACAAGAGGTTGATATTAAGGTAGATACATATGATTACCAGAAATATGGCAGGCTGACAGGCAATGTTATTTATATCAGCCCGGATGCCATTGAAAATGAAAGGCTGGAGAAAATTTACAAAGTAAATGTACTGCTGGACGAGAACAGCATCCATAAACTGGAACTTGCACAGGGAATGCAGTGCAGCGTGGAAATTAAAACAGACCGCAGGCGCATTATAGAATTTTTCCTGGAACCATTGACAGAGGCATTGGATAACAGCCTGAAGGAGAGGTGATGTGTGTTGAAGTATAAGATTCAGACAGGGATAATGATGATATGTGTACTTGCTTTATTTGTGCTGCAGTCGATCCATTCAATGGCAACTTCGCTGGATAATCCTGAAATAACGGAAGAAATGGTTGAGCAGGACAGTGATAGTTCAGAACAGGATGATTCCGTTACTAACACACAGGAAAACAGTGAAGAGGAGAGTACGGATATATCTACAGAGAATATGTTATCGCCAGAACAGGATACAGAAGCGGTTATGGAAGATAAGCCATTCACTGAAGAAAAAGAGGCACAGGAAAAGGCAGGGATACAGGAGCTTGACCATACAGATACCCAGACAGGAAAGTATTATTTTTTCCAGAAGTATCTGTATGATTGTAATGCAGAATATTTAGAAGATTATGTAGAATATTTGGAGTTACAGGTATCTGCTTATGAGGAAATGTACCATTTGGGAGAAATAACGGGGAGTGATTTGGAAACCTGCCGGGCACAAAAGACTTTAGCACAGGCCGAGTTAGAGATTGCCAGGAATGAAAGTGCTTATTATGACTTATATCTGACGAAAAATGGGCTGGATTACAGCAGAGCAGAGATAAAGGAAATGAAGGAATTGAAAAGCATGGATTACTATATTGAACAGTATCCTGAAAAAGACTATATGACCATTGCCCGGTATGTGACGGATTATCATAATGCGACAGCAGGCATTGATGCGAAACAGGCAGAAGTAGATGCGTTAAAGGTAACGGTGAAAATGGCGGAAATGCTTTTACAGGAAGGGGAAATTTCTAAACTGGAATATGCACAAAAGCGTGTTTCACTTGCCAAAGCACAATATGAATTGGAACAGAAATATGTTGAGATGAATATAGCATATTGGAGATTAACCGCATTATGCAAATAAAATGTTTTGAATTTTGTGTAAATGTCACAGAAAACAGAGACTGTATTTCATGACCGATAAATGATGAAATGGCAGTCTCTGTTTGGGTTACAACATGATATTCTGCGAACGAAAATAATTATTTTTTGACAATTTTGGCGCTTTTCGGAAGGCCGGCATTTTTCAGCATCTTCGTATATTTCTTATACAATTTCTTTGGAACTTCCACTTTTACATTTTTAGAAACTCCTTTGAAAGCACCTGTTCCGATTGAAGTAATCTTTGTAGAAGTAATCTTAACCTTTTTTAATTTTTTACAGTTTTTGAAAGCGTTTTTACCAATTTTCGTTATATTATTGGATACCGTAACAGAGGTAACTTTTGTGTTTCCACTAAATGCATTGGCGGCGACAGAAGTAACCTTTACTTTGGTACCATCCACTTTAACAGTCTTTGGAATGACAACCTTAGATTTTTTCTTTTTTGTGCCAGTAAATGCAGCCTCTTCTTTGCCATTGGCAGATTTGGTAACGGTGTATTTGTTGTTGCCAATCGTTTTTGTGGTTTCTGCGGCAACTGTCGGTTGTGTCTCTGTTGTAGCAGGGGCTTCTGTCGTGGCAGGAGCTTCTGTTGTGGCAGGGGCTTCCGTTGTGGCAGGGGCTTCCGTTGTAGCAGGGGCTTCCGTTGTAGCGGGAGTTTCTGTTGTAGCAGGGGCTTCCGTTGTAGCGGGAGTTTCTGTTGTAGCAGGAGTCTCCGTTGTAGCGGGAGTTTCCGTTGTAGCAGGAGTTTCCGGCGACGGTGGATTTCCAGTAGCATTTCCAGTTGCGTTGCCAGTCGCATTTCCAGTCGCGTTGCCGGTCGCGTTTCCCGTTGCGTTGCCAGTAGCATTTCCGGTCGCGTTTCCCGTCGCGTTGCCGGTCGCATTTCCGGTCGCATTCCCAGTTGCGTTTCCCGTCGCATTGTTTATTAGTGCGCTTGAGGCTGTTGCAGTTAGGGCAATTGATGAAATACCCAACGCAATAGCCAATGCAATAGAACTAAACTGTACCCCTTGTCAAGGACATTTTTTCAAATTTGTTATAGGGAACATAT
>JAMPAW010000191.1 GCA_023666975.1 Clostridium sp. | reverse complement strand
GGAAGTCTCACTGCCTTTGTGTGTGAAGATTTTGGAAAAGTAACAAATGATATATGCTATGAGGGTCGGAATCCGCAAAATGAGAATGAAATTGCAGTGGGCAATATGCTGGCAGATGACTATCCGATTGACAGCAAGATAAAAATTACCGCCTCTGACAAGTCAGCCACTTATGTGGTAACCGGCTACATCCAAAGTGTCAACCAGGCTGGAAAAGCATGTGAATTGACAAGCGAGGGGTATGAAAGAATCGACGGCGCAATGAACACGGTCAATGTTTATCTGCATGAAAAAGAAGCTGCGGAATTTATTGAAGAGTATGAAGAAGATCATGATTCACTGATTGCCTCTTCCCTGAATTATGAACAGTTAAATGCGAACAGCCAGACAATGTATGCAGGTATTGTCTCCGCAGTGGCAGTCATTTTATTCATCATTTCTGTTCTGATGGTGCTGCTTGTACTGTATGTGATTATCAATTCCATGATTACCAGAAGCAAACAGGAATTTGGTATCTATAAGGCAGTCGGCTACACAAGCAGGCAGCTTACGATAATGACAGCAGCCCGGTTTATACCGGTTGTCGCTCTGTCTTCCATTTTGTCGGCAGCAGCAGGAATATGGTATCTTCCGGTCATCAACCGCATGATTTTGAGCCAGATTGGAGCCATAAAAAATTATTTTGAAGTATCTGTTTTCATACTGCTTGTATTTGCCATTATTTTTACTGTTGTTGCCTTTTTAATCAGTGTGCTTTTGGCAGCACCGATTAAAAAGATTACCGCCTATTCTCTCTTAAAGGAGTAGGATAGGTAATTGCGAAATGTAAGTTTCACAAACACCTAAAAGGAATAAAAAGGAAAGAGGAGGTTTATTATGAATTTTTCAGAGAAATTGAAAGAGATAAGAAAAAATGAAGGATTGTCACAGGAGCAGCTTGCCGAGAAAATTGGCGTGTCCAGACAGGCGATCACAAAATGGGAGACCGGAAAGGGCTTACCGGATGTTGAAAACATGGTAATCATCGCAGAGATTTTTAAAACGACCTTAGATGAACTGCTTCGCGACTCTGCCACGCAGCGAAAACAGGAACCGTCTGTTTATACCAGCGAAACCATTTATGATATTGACTGCGAGAAACATTTTGATGTCAATATCGGGGATGCGGCTACCATCATATTATCATCGGGAACAGATGAAAAGCTCCATATCAAGCTGTCATCTGAAACGTTTGAGAATTTAGGCACAATGTTTAAGATAAAATTGGACGAAAAGAAAAACAAGCTGGATGTCAATTGCCTGAACAAGAACAAATTAAGCCGCTACGAGGTGGAGGATTCCCTGATGGTTGAGATTATTCTTCCTGAAAAATACTCTGACCATTGTGAGATAGCCGCTTCCGTTAAACTTCTTGTAATCAAGAACCTTCATCTGCGCCGTTTGGAATATGATGGGGATGCAGGGCAGGTTCTGATTTCAGACAGCAGCGGCAGCCTGGAATTTACCGCCAAAACAGATTATGACATTACGATTGATAAAATTAATGGCAGATTGGATATCAACCAGTGGAAGGCAAAAACCGTTGTCCACCTGCCGGAAGAAAATATCGTAAATGTCACAAACAAAGGGCGTAAATGTGATGTTTATTATATGAAAGAGGATAATGTCATCGAGTATGCAAATTCGGCTGACGGCGAAAACGAACTTAGCGCTTCGGGGATATTTTCGGAGTTGGTTGTGGATTTGACATAAGGGGAAGAACATATGAGGTTGCCATTGGCATAGATAGAAAGCTGTTGCAGCGGTTGTCCGGGGTTCGTTTTGAACCCTGGCAGCCGCTGCATTTTAACTTGTAAAATTTTTCTTTCCATGTTATACTAATTAACACGAGTCAAAGGCGATAGTTGCGGTTCCTTTGGCTTTCTTATTTTGAATCAATTCGTTTGGTAAAAAATTTCAGATAGAAAAAGGAGGAGAAGATATGTCAAAGAATTCCATATGGATTACAGGTGCAGAGGGAAGGCTTGGTTCTTCCCTGGTACAGCTTTTGAACGAGGATGTGGAAAACAAAGTGGTTGGCACAGACCGGGATGTGGATGTCACGGATATGGAAGCGGTGGAGCAGGCGGCAAATGTGTACCACCCGAATATTGTCATTAACTGTGCCAGTATCTCAGATGTAGAGTGCTGTGAAAAAAATATGGTGGAGGCATTCCGTGTAAATGCCCTGGGTGCGAGGAATCTGGCATCCGTGACCAGGAGGCTTAATGCAAAATTGATTCAGCTTTCGACGGATGATGTTTTCGACGGGAAAAGCTCTGGGCGGATGACGGAATTTGACATTCCGGATCCGCAGACTGTATATGGGAAATCAAAATTTGCCGGGGAAAACTATGTCAAGGAACTGAATCCCAAGCATCTGATTATCCGCAGCTCCTGGGTTTATGGCGCAGCCGACGGCAAAAAGGCACAGGATTATTTTTCCTATGTGGTACAGCAGGGGGAATCCCAAACATCATTTGAAGCCCCCTTTGACAGAATCAGCACCCCTACCAGTGCGGGAGAACTGGCACGTTTTATCAACTGTCTTCTGGATAAAACCGAGTATGGAATTTATCATGCTTCCTGTGAAGGGGTATGCAGCCGATACGAATTTGCCAGGACAATTCTGGCTTTGATGGGATATGATTCTTCCCTGGTAAAAGGAACCTTTTCATCCAATGACGGAAAGCAGATTTCTACCCTTCTGGAAAATCTTATGATGAAGATGACAGAGATTTATACCATGCCGCAATGGATAGATGATTTGAAGGCTTATGTAGCAGAGTATAACGGATAGAACAGGAGGAGCAAATATGCAGGAAGAAAAGAAGAATGAAGGAAAAAAGAGGAAAAAAATGGGGCTTACCGCAAAGATTTTTGCAGGGTTAATCGGCGGTTTGATTTTAGGTGTTATTTTAAATTTGTGTGTACCCCATTCTTATTTCAGAGATACCATTTTAGTCGATGGATTGTTCTATGTGGTTGGCAATGGCTTTATCCGTCTGATGAAAATGCTGGTAGTACCTCTGGTATTCTGTTCCCTGGTCTGCGGAAGCTCTGCGATTGGGGATACGAAAGCGCTTGGAAAGGTAGGCGGCAAAACGATTGTATTTTATCTGGCGACCACTGCTTTGGCGGTAACCGTTGCCATTGCCGTTGCTTCTGTTGTAAAACCGGGAATCGGATTGGATATGTCCACGATTGAAGCAGGAGAAGTCACAACCGCAGAGAGTGTTTCTGCGGCAGATACGATTCTGAATATTATACCGGAGAATCCGATTGGCGCCCTGGCAGACGGAACGATGCTCCAGATTATTCTGTTTGCCCTTGTGGTAGGCGTGCTGTTAGCAAAAATGGGAGAACAGGCAGAACTGATTGCGAATTTCCTGAACCAGTGCAACGATTTGATGATGGAAATGACAAACCTGGTTATGGGGCTGGCACCTATCGGCGTATTCTGCATGATAGCCAGAACCTTTTCCAACCTGGGCTTTGATGCATTTATCCCTTTGCTGAAATATATGGGAAGCGTTTTGCTCGGTCTGGCTGCCCAGTGCCTGGTGGTATATATGCTTTTGCTGGTATTATTTACCAGATTAAATCCGGTAAAGTTTCTGAAAAAATTCTTTCCGGTTATGGCATTTGCCTTTTCGACATCTACCTCCAATGCAACGATCCCCTTAAATATTGATACTTTAGAGGAGAAGATGGGAGTATCCAGAAAAATATCTTCCTTTACCATTCCTCTCGGGGCCACGATTAACATGGACGGAACCTCGATCATGCAGGGTGTGGCGGTCGTATTTGCGGCACAGGCATATGGGATCCACCTGGGAGCAGGCGGCTATCTGACGGTAATCGCCACAGCAACGCTGGCTTCCATTGGCACAGCAGGAATCCCTTCTGTGGGATTGGTAACTTTATCTATGGTATTTACTTCTGTCGGGCTTCCGGTGGAGGCAATCATGCTGATTATGGGAGTAGACCGAATCCTGGATATGGTTCGGACAGCGGTAAATATTACCGGAGATGCAGTATGTACCACGATTGTGGCGCATCAGAACGGCGATTTGAATCGTGAGATATTTAACCGAGTGGAGGGTAAGAATGAATAAAAAGTTTTTGATTGGTTGTCTGTGCTGTATCGCTTTGGTTTTTAGCGCCTGTGGGCAAGCGAATCCGGATACATCGAAGTCCGGAACAGAGGAAGTGGTGGATGTCAATGAAAATTATGTGGAAGAACTTCGGGAAAAGGGGCATCTGACCGTGGGCTGCAAGATGGATGTGCCGAATCTGGGATTTTATGACAGCGAAACAGATACATGGTCCGGACTGGAAGTAGAGCTTGCCTGGCAGACAGCGGCAAATCTGTTTGAAGTCAGCGTGGAAGAGGCAAAAGAACAGAAATTAGTGGAATTTGTAGGAGTAACTGTGGCTGACCGTGAAGAAAAGCTGGAATCGGGAGAGGTGGACTGTCTTTTCGCCACCTATACCATTACGAAAGAGCGGGAGAAACGGTTTGCTTTTTCGACCAGTTATTATACGGATTATATTGGATTGCTGGTAAATACTTCAGGGGAGAATGCAAACTCTTTGGGAAGCAGTGAGATACGTTCCCTTGCCGATTTGGACGGAAAATATATTGGCGTTCCCAGAAATGCAACGACCAGAGAGGCTTTTTTGAAGTATATTGATACCATGAATGCAGTGAAGGTAAACCCGATTTTCTGTGAATATGAGAGTTACGATGCACTTTTTAAAGCATTAAAGGACGGGAATATCGACGTGATGTCAGTGGATGTCAGTATATTAAATGGTTACGTGGACGATACCACGGTGATTCTGGGAGATCGTTTTGGCGGACAGTATTATGGAGCGGCTGTAAAGAAAGAAAATGTGGGATTACTGGATTTCATCAATCAGGCAGTCGGCAGGGGATCCTGATATACCAAACGCTTTTGCTGCCCACTCCATCATAGCAGCTATTAGCCCCTCTTTTGGAAAATCACAAAAACTATATTAAACTAGGAACGACAATTAGGGTTTTGTAAAATTTGCTATTATTAATGTTAGTACACCAACTTGATTTACAAATAAAATATGTATGCTCTATCATCCTACCTTCAGCCATTTTTTCCTCCAATATTCTAATACCCCTGTTCATCGCACGATTCAAAACCCTTATCTGTCTAACATAATTTCAATAGGCTCGTACCCTTTCTTAAAAACATTCTCCAAGTATTCTTCTATAGAATTACCTATCATATATAAACACGCCCAACATCCTAAATATATTCTTTTTGTTTGTCCAGCATATACAATATAATCCTGAAAGGCTCCTATGGGAAATAGCTTATCACCACTAGCCATCTCAAATTCTTCTAATCTATCATATTCCCCACTTGCAGAATAATACGGATTAAAATCGAATGTTGCACCTTCATACGCTTTTGTAGCCCGTTCTCCAACGTATATATCCCCTAACTCTTTTAAAATCAGCTCCGCATATTCATGTAATCGATATCCTTCCCCTTCCAATTTTGACACCCAAAATGTTATATCAAATTTTCTTCCTTCATACCATCCGTATTTTTTCAAAACATCTTGTGTGTGTTGGCTTAATTGATTCGTATTCATAATGATACCTCTACCCTCTTTTACCTACTGCCCTGCATAGTTCAAACGATTCCAAATTTCAGATTGCTTAGCCTATACCCTAACACAAATAATACATTCACATAATATACCATTATACCGTTCTAATATTATCAAGCGAACGACAAAGAACTTCAGGAGCTTATTTGCCGTGGGGGATTCCCATGTAAGTCTCTTTCCGGGTCCCATTGACACCTGATATTTGACTTTCTTATTTGCTCTTTCCATTCTGTATGGCTAATACCCATATCATTGCTATAGGTAGAGTTTATGGCATTATCCATGTCATTCTGTCTAATTTGAAATGGCTGCCAAATGTTCCTTTTTAACTGCCTCATCCGCAATCATCTTATTATTTGCCTG
>JAMPAW010000190.1 GCA_023666975.1 Clostridium sp. | reverse complement strand
CAGGTATCAAAAAGTATTGAATTTATTGAAAAAAACACTTGACTATATGGAGAGGATTTAACGGGGTTATACTCGTTATTGGAAGATAATGAAAAGCAATTTGATCATATTGTTCCGTTGAATGAGGGGGATAAATGATGTTTGCAATATACAATTATCATGTAAGGATTGTAATCTTGATAAATCAGATACCAGTAAAACAAGTACACTTTATCAAAGTGCCTACTAAGTAACAAGGTAAGGTATTCTTGGAATAGATTTTCCTATAAGGATATTGCTTTGTTTTTGTCAAATTAGTTTTCTTATATATGCTTAATATTTTTGTTGATTATATCAAAATAATCGTTTATACTATATCTTGATGGAGGAAATATGCAATGACAATATCAGAGCAGATTAAAATATTATGTGTCAGGTGTAACCTCAGCGAAGCGGAACTGGCGAGGAGACTTGGAAAGTCACCACAGAGTTTTAACGCTAAAATGAAGAGGGGAAGTTTTACGATTGCAGATTTAGACGAGATAGCCGATGCGGCAGGCGTTGTATTTGAACGCAGTTTTGTGATGATGAATGGAGACAGGATTTGATGAATACGGAAAAAATAACGGAATTTAGATTAGGCGAGCTGTTTTGCGGACCAGGCGGGCTGGCACTGGCAGCAACAACGGCAAAAATAGAGAAACCGGAATATAAGATTATACATAAATGGGCAAATGACTATGATTTGGAAACATGTAATACATATACAAGAAATATATGCCCGGGTGATGCAGGCAGTGTTATCCATAGTGACGTCAGAAAATTGGATATAGAGCATTTAGGAGATATTGATGCACTTGTTTTTGGTTTTCCCTGCAATGATTTTTCAGTGGTAGGGGAGCAGAAAGGGTTTGAAGGTGTTTTTGGTCCCTTGTATACCTATGGGGTTAAGGTGCTGGAAAAGTATCATCCGCAGTGGTTTCTTGCTGAAAATGTCGGCGGCCTGAAAAGTGCTAATGACGGACATGCATTTGAGCAGATTCAGGATGATTTGGAGGCTGTGGGTTACCGGCTGTATCCCAATCTATACAAATTTGAGGATTACGGTGTGCCGCAGGCAAGGCACCGGGTTATTATTGTGGGTATAAGGAAAGATTTGCCCTATGTGTTCAAAATCCCCAGTACGAAACCGTATGAAAACGTTGATAATACATGCAAAACGGCGATAGAAGTGCCGCCGATATCAGAGGATGCACCTAATAACGAACTGACGAAGCAGTCCGCTAAGGTAGTGGAAAGGTTGGCCTATATCAAGCCCGGGCAGAACGCATTTACGGCAGACATTCCGGAGCATCTTCAGCTTAATGTCAAAGGGGCAAAAATCAGCCAGATATATAAGAGGCTTGACCCGGAAAAGCCGGCATATACCGTTACTGGTTCCGGCGGCGGGGGGACACATATTTATCATTATGCAGAACCGAGGGCATTGACGAACAGGGAGAGAGCAAGGCTGCAGACTTTCCCAGATAATTATGTGTTTGAGGGTTCAAAGGAATCTGTAAGAAAGCAGATAGGAATGGCAGTTCCTCCGCGGGGAGCGAAAATTATTTTTGAAGCGATATTAAAAACTTTTGCAGGAATAGAGTATGAGTCCATGCCTGCCAGCATAAAGGAGTAGCCTATGTTTACGGAAGAATTTGAAGATAGGATTTTATTTGCCCCTGCGAAGATAGACGGTCTTTCCTGTAACCGTTTGAAGATTGTAACGGCTTTTACAGATGTAGAACGGATTTCAAGCCATTTGATTAAATTGTATGATGGGAAGAATAAAGAGTATGTGCCCAATATTAAAATAGATATTATTTTGGGGATGACAAAGGGGGCGGGGCTTACAGAGAAAAAACATAAAAAAATATGTGCACAGATTGAACGTCTGAACAGTGTTGCAGGAATGCCGAAAATAACATGCCGTTATATTGTAGAGGGAAAACAGGTTCATTCTAAAGTTTATGTGTGGTGCAGGGGAAACGAGGTAGTTGCTGCATACTGCGGCTCAGCGAATTATACCATGAATGCTTTTTATGCAAGAAGAGAGTGTATGGATGCGTGTGATGCGAAAGAGGCACATCGTTATTATAAGAGCCTTCTGCCTGACAGCATGGACTGTTTTGATGAGAAGTTAAGTAGCCGGCTGACCTTTGCGGCAAAGAAAAATGTGGAAGATGATGTGGCGGAAACAAATCTTGAAAATCTTTCATGGGAGAAGTATGAAACAATACAGCCGCTGGATATGCTGGAAATCTCCCTGTTAAAAGCTGATGGAACGGAAACCGGATATGGTTCAGGTGTTAATTGGGGGATTCGGAAAAACGGTTACAAAAGAAACCGCAATCAGGCATATATACCTTATAATACGGCTGACCAGAAGACAGGATTTTTTCCACCAGTAAATCCTGACGGAACATACCTTGTTTTCAAGGTTATCATTAAGGGGTATGGAGCGTTTTATATGCGGCAGGCACAAGCAAACGGAAAAGGACTGCACACACCAGAAAGTAATGCCATTTTAGGCGAATGGATACGCCGGTGTCTTGGTGTTCCAGACGGAGTGTATATTACAAAGGAAATGCTTGAAAAAGCAGGCGGAACAAAGGTACTGTTTAAGAAATATGATAATGGAATTTATACACTGGAATATTGAGGAGTAAGGCAGATGTTAAATTACTGGTGGGTTACCCGTCCGAAGCGGAAATTAAATTCAATTCCTGAAGTGCTTGCCTCTTTTGCTGATTTGTCGCTGAATCAGGAGTGGGAAGGTCAGAGAAATTCCCATCTGGCATATGAGGATGCACTGGAAGAAGCCGGATTAAAGAGAAAAGGGGAACGCCGTGACCAGACAGGCGGAGGTGGCAGGACATATAAGGCATGGCTGGTGAGCCTTGGGCTGATATTTACGCAGGAATCTACAGGCAAAATCAAGCTGACACTAGCGGGAGAAGCTATTATGAATGGCGACTCCCCGGTGGAAGTTTTGAAAGGACAAATCTTAAAGTATCAGTTTCCTTCTTCTTTTTTGATTGGAAGAGGAGTGCAGGTGTCTTCCCGTTTTAAAATACGGCCATTTCGTTTTCTTTTGAAACTGATGGCAGATGAAAAAATCAAATATCTGACAGAAGAGGAAATTGCGAAAATTATTGTTACAGAGGCAGAGAATGAAAGCGACAAATGCTATGACTATATTGTGGACAGGATTATTCAGTTTCGGAATTATGGAGATGCTTGTCTGGAAAAAGACTTTTTTATCAAGTATCAATCCTCTAAAGGCGCTGTCAATCCAGAGCATCCATACAGTCATTTGACGGATTTGGCAAATACAATTATTAACTGGCTGGAGTACACGCAGCTTGTAAAGCGTGACAGCGGACAGGTGGCAATATTAGACGATAAGAGAGAAGAAGTAAAAAGTATATTGGCAGAAAAGCCTAATTTTATTGACCGGCCGGAACAGCATGAATATTTTCAGCGGAAATACGGATTAGATCCGAAACATAGAAAGGACAACCGCAATCTGGCACTGACGAAAACGGTTACAGCGGCGATGATAGCAAGACAGAAAATTATGCAGGCATATATTGCGGAATCGCTGGAAAAGCCAATTACCAGAATAACACCGCAGGTGGTGGATTACATTATCAGCGTGACGGGGATAGACGGGAAAACGGTAGAAAATGTGTTGGTATTATCGGATGAAGATGGCTATCAGGCGATTTTGGATAATAAGGCATATCATAGATACACGATCAGCAACGACCATTTTAACAGGATGGTACACAATTATATTGAAAATATCAGCAGTTATGGTGATGGGGATAAATCACTGGCATTCTTTTCCTATATTGCAGGCGGGTTTGGAACCAATATTGATAAACAGCTGAAAAATATTGTGGATGCAACCGGAGTAAATGGTTCGGCAGTGAGTGTTTCCAATATGATTAAGTTGGTGGAGCAACATAACCAGACACCATACAGCCATAAGCGGATAAAAGAGATATTTAGCGTAAACAGGCAGGTGCTGCTTAGTGACCTTGCATGACAGAAGGTGATGATTTTGGATAATCTGACTGCACAGCAGAGACGGAAAAATATGCAGCATATCAAATCAAAAGACACAAAGATAGAAGTTATGTTGCGGAAAGCCCTTTGGAGCAAAGGCTACCGTTACCGCAAGAATTATAAAGAACTTCCGGGAAATCCGGATATTGTCCTGACAAAATACAAAATAGCAATCTTCTGTGATGGGGAGTTCTTTCACGGAAAAGACTGGGAAGTACTGAAACCAAGACTGGAGAAAAGCAATAACGGCAGTTATTGGGTAAAGAAAATATCCAGAAACCGGGAGCGGGATGATGAAGTCAATAAAAGGCTGTTGTTTGAGGGCTGGACGGTTATCCGGTTCTGGGGAGCTGAAATTAAGAAAAATGTGGATGAGTGTGTGAAGGTTGTGGAAGAGGCGGTTTGGGATGTTGGTATTTTGGAAGAATGATATGGGGGAAGTTTATGAATGAGCAGGTGTTATTCTAATTAGTTTTTACAATGCATAAAACAATTTTAGTTTTGCAACGGAGTTGTTGTTTACAATGAATGTAAAGTTGGTTTTGAGGCAGAAATATATGCAAATGGAGAAGTAAATATGGTAAAAAAGGAAATCATCAAAAAATACTGTCATATGGCTATAAACAATATTATGATAGAAGGCATAACAGATGTTGATTTGTTTAATAAACCATTTGAAATAGATATGTTAAAAGATGATAAATTTGAAACTGAAATTTGCAGTATCGTTGTTAAAGCGATTTTATCAGGTAAAATTTCTGAATTGAAATTACATAAATTAGGTCATGTTCTAATTCCTAAAAAGACTTTATCAGATTATAGAAAATGTGCACTTACTGAGATATATGATGAGCTGGTGTATTTAACATTAGTTTTAATTATTGCAGGAGATATAGAAAAAATTCGTATTAAGAAAAGTTCAAATAGAATATTTTCATATAGGTATTTGCCACAAAAAAACGGGAGAATTTTTGATCCTCAATTTAATTATACTTCATTTCGGGAAGAAGTAGCTAGAAAAAGTTGTATGTCAAAGAATAAGGTAATGGTTGAATGTGATTTGTCGAATTTTTATGATAGATTGAATATCCATAGAGTAGAATCTATATTGCGTTCAGATGAAAAAATTGATATAGATATAATATCTTTAATTAATGAGGTGCTTTTGTTTTGGGCAAATAGAGATTCCTATGGTTTGCCGATAGGCTCAAATGCTTCGAGGATTTTAGCAGAGGCTTCTCTTGTGGAAGTTGATAATTATTTAATTTCTAAAAAAATTGATTTTTGTCGCTTTGTGGATGATTATAGAATATTTGCAAAAGATGCTTACACAGCACATAGCCATTTGGCAATTTTAGTTCATTGTTTAAATAGAGAAGGAATTTGTCTAAATATTCAAAAGACTAAAATTAAAGATATATCAGATAAAACGGAAATCAAAAAAAGTATAGTAGAAAATAAAGACTCAGAGGAAGAAAGGAAGAAAACAAAGGAATGGGATGATGTTCAAGAAAATCGAAATAGAATTATAAGAGGATATTCGGGATTAATTCCAACAAAATTTAGAGAATTATCAAATAAACAGATTGAGAAACTATGTGAAAATAATTTAGAAGAGATGTTTGAGAATATGAAAAAAGCTGTAATTGTTGAGCCAGAGGAAATTACTGATTTGATAAAAACAATTATTGCGCAAGAGAAATATTATGATTTGGCAAAAATGCCGGTTGTTTTGAAAAAGTTTCCGCAATTTATACCTTATTATGTAGATGTTATGTTAAAAAAAGGTGATAATCTTGATGAAAGGGATAGAAAAAGTATAAAGAAAGATTTTATGGAATGGTTTGATGAAAATACTCCCGAGTACATCCAAGTATATTTGGTAAGATTGTTTGCATCAGATGTTTTCAGTGATAAAAATACTTTGCTTTTTTTATTTAGAAATTTAAGGAGAAATTCAGGTGATTATATAGGAAGCTTCCTGTATAATTCAAAGTGTAGAGTTCAGTAAAGATTTACAAAAATAGAT
>JAMPAW010000018.1 GCA_023666975.1 Clostridium sp. | reverse complement strand
AGATTAGGACAGCGCTGAACAAAATCGAAAACCTACATTACGAAAGTCAGATAATAGCCGATTACTGATACGGTCATTCCATGGCTTTAAGGAAATGCGAGGTGGTAACTGAATAAAAACATTTAGGTAGGACTAAATTAGCTCTTTTTGTGGACAAGCGCCACATTGTTATAGCTAACTTGGTCCTACTTTTTTATTGCAAAAAGGAGGGGCAGGAAATGGCGATGGCAAAAAAAGAGTTAATTCAGTTCTTGGATGGGCTGGTAGAGTTAGCCAGTGAAGAAAACAAAGCAAGAGCAGTCTTGGCAAAAGAAAGATTTATAAGCGACTTTGAAAAAAGATATGAATATGAAAGGGAGGTAAAGGACAAGGTTTCCTATCTGCCGCCGCACTATATAGCAGCAATGCCGGATGATATGCAGGAAGAAATCAGGAAAAAAGTAATCACTTCATTGACAGAAATAGGGGAGTGTACTTTTGAGAGCATTGAACATGCGATGTGTTCCCAAATTTATGATTTAGAGGATTTGATTGACATTCGGGAGTATGTAGAACGAATGGAAACGGAACAGCAAAAGAAAGCGGAGCAGAAAAGGAGGGGCGGCAGATGATAGGAATTGAAACAGCAGATAGAAGGTTAGAGGGAATACAGAGACTTACCGCCAAAAGAGAGGCGGGTGTACAGAATGGGAATTAATGTAAGAGTGCAAAATGCACCGAAACCGAGTACAGTCATTGTTACACAGGTAGAACTGGAAAAAGATTTAAAAAGCTGTATGCGGTGTAAATTCTTTTATGGGAACAACAGCCAATGCCTTGGCAAAAAATGTGTCAGGGAAGAAAGCAAATCTAAAATGATGGAGCAGGATAAAGAAGATATGTGTTTTAAATGTCCGTACAGACAATCAGAAAAATATTGCTTTCCCTGCATGAGAAAGCTGATTGGCTGGAAAGGAAAGGAGATAGAGACATTTGTTTCAGAACAGGAGGAAAAGGAAGATGGATAAGCATATTGAAGTAATTGGTGTAGACCATGGCTGGTCTAATATGAAAACAGTCAGTCAGGTGTTTACGACAGGAGTAAAAGAAATTTCTACGGAACCGGCATTTTTCGACAACATTTTGGAATTAAATAGTGTATACTACAAAATTGGGGGAAAACGTCTGGAGGTCAGAGACACGAAAGTAGAGAATGATAACTTCTATTTTTTGACGCTGGCGGCAATGGCAAAGGAATTGAACAGACGTGGATTAAGGAATGCGAGTGTTCTTTTATCCGTAGGCTTGCCACTGACACGGTTTGGGGCAGAAAAGCAGGACTTTATTCGTTATCTTTTAAGGGACAGGGAAGTAGATTTTCGGTTTGAAAAAGAGAAATATCATATTAATATTGCAAGGGTATCCGTATTTCCACAATGTTATGCAGCGATAACAGACCGTATCAAGACTTTGCCGGATCGGGCAGTTATTGTTGATATCGGAAGCTGGACCATAGACATTATGCCGATTTGTCAATCATATCCCGACGAGTCAGAGTGCATTACAATCCCGCAGGGATTGATAAGGTGCATGAGGGGGATTAATGAGGAATGTGTAAGACAGATTGGGCAGGAACTGGATGAAAATGCTATTCAGAAAATTATGACAGGCAGTGAAAATAAAGCACCGGAAAAGTATTTGAAGATTGCAACGGAGTGTATCCGGTCATTTGTGGAGAGGATATACAATATCTTAAAAGAACACGGTTATAATCTTGAAATCACACCGATTGTATTTGTAGGCGGCGGTGCGGGAGTCATGAAATTGTATGGAGATATGAAAGGGAACAATATCCAATTTATTGAAGATATAAGAGCAAATGCGAAAGGGTATGAATATCTTGGTAAAATGTTCCTTGCAGAAAACCGTAAAGCAGTAGAGGCAGGTGTCAGGTAGATGGAAAATAGAAATTTTGCAAGGCATTCCATCCGCTTGAATTTACAAAATGAACAGCACAGCAGGATTCATGGGATATTGATATCTCTTGATAAAAGCATCCATAAATCCGCAAATCAGTTTATTATTAATGCCATAGAGTTTTATATTAACAGCTTTGAAGATGATGAAATCTTTGATAAAGGGAAGAGTATGCAGCGACCGGAATATATTACGACGGAGCATATGGCGGAAATAAGAAGGGAAATGGAAAGCGGGTTAAAGGATGAAATCATCCGGCTGCTGGGTTCAGCTTTGATTAGTGCACCGATTGTCCGGGCACAGGAAGGCGGAAGGGAAATTACAGGGATAATAGATGAAAAAAACCCGGTAGTATCTGAACTGGCAGGCAGATGGGGATAAATCGGAAAGGGAAAAATTATGAGCAGAATACGGGACCGCCCTGGAGAATAAACCCGTAAAGCTGCCTGAAACTGAAAAGAAAGAGGTTACCCGGAGAGGGGTAAAGGCAGATTGCGGAAAGCCTATCCTTCTCTGGAGAAAGGATAGGAAAAGGGTATGGATAAAAAATTTCAAAAGATAATGTTTCTTTTAGGTGTTGGTATTTTATTATTAACCGGATGCGGCAGACAGGAGAAAGAAAATCTTACAGATGCCGGCGTTGTTATCGGAACGGATAATGAAGCAGATAGTGGTGTGGCGGAAGAGGTTAAAAAAGAGGAAACAGATTCGGAAGAGGAAAAGGGGGAGGCGGTAAATCCGGAAAAGAGCAATAATGAGGAACGGACAGATACGGGTGGTTCTGGAGAAAAGGAAAGAACAGAACAGCAGACTGCTGAACCAGACAGACAAAATGAAAACAGCGGTCAGACACAGAGGACAGAAACTGCGAAGAATGAGACGGAAGCACAGGGAACTTCCGGACAGAACGGAACAGAAGAATCTACGTCTGAGCCGGAACAGACATCGGAAGCTGTACCGGTATCATATAGTCCGCAAAGAGTGGTAGAGCTGGCAGTTGAGAAAACAAAAGCACAAGGGAAAATATATATTCCGGATGATCTGAATCAAATGCTTGCGGCAGGAGAAATTTCCCAGGAGGATTTTAATGCCAGTTATCCTACGGATGGTGCAGGGTATTTGGAGTATTATGTTGCGGCAGATATGAATGAGGCAAGGGATGTAAGCGGAACAGTACAGTTTTCCAGTGAGGCGGATATAGCAGCGAACATTGCAGGCATGTATGCATCCCTTCCACAGCAATATTTCTATATTGAATATCATGGAACCGTTACCTATGGCGGCAAGGAGTGCTATGTGTTTTATTGCTACCGGGCATAAAAAATAAAACATTATATAAAAATGACAGGCTGATTTTCATGCCTGTTATTTTTGTGCTTAAAAACAAAAGAAACAGAAAAATCGGGCTGAACCAGACAGGCATATTAAATATTGGATATATATGGCATTGGCTGGGATTCTGGTCTGATTATAAAACGAGGAGGTTGATTTATGAAGTTCAACGGAAAAAGATTTCTCGCAGGATTTCTTGCAGTTCTGACAATCTTTACTTCATTATTTGCAAATGGGAGTGCGGTGTTTGCAGCGAGTCAGAGTTCCAATCTTTCCTTTTGCAATGCATCCGTTTGTGATTCGGGAGAGGTCAGTGAGTTAAAAGCGGGATTTAGCCATAAGAAGATTATATATGCCATGATAGACGGGCATACGGCGTATTGTATGAATTTTGGAATGACTGCAAAAAACGGCCAGCTTATGAACAGCTATGAGAATGCGAGAACGACTTTAACGGATATGCAGGCGCTATATCTTAGATACTGTCTGTATTATGGGTATTCCAGCACAAGTGCAGATGCGCCAAGCAATAATCAAAAGGATAAATATATTGCCACACAGACAATGGTATGGATTATTGAAAAGGGGATTTTTGGTACTTCTGCCGCCGATTCGGCTGCGGAAAAACTATGTGCAACTGCACCGGACCCGATAAATGCCTATGCCTATTATGTTGCGTTAAAAAACTGTATTAATACCGGGATTAATGGAACGATACCAAGCTTTGCGGCATCCAGAGTCAGCAAGGCGGAAACTTATGAATTAAAGTGGAGTGAAGAAAATCAGAGATTTGAAACCGTTCTGACGGATAGTAATGGCGTACTGTCAGAATTTGATTTATCACTTGCAGGATATGAAGTAAGCAGAAACGGCAATACACTGACTATTTGTTCAACCGAGGTCAATACGGAAGCTACAACGGGAACCTTTACTTCTAACAGCGGGAGAATACAGCTTAGCGGAAGCTGTGTATTCTGGCTGACCGATGATCCCGGCGCACAGGAGTTTATTTCAGAGGTTCCTTCCGGAGACCCGCTCCCGGCTTATATTAAAGTAAAAACAGAAAATATCGGTTATGGAAGGATTACCAAAATAGATGAAGCGAGCGGGGTAAAGCTGGCAGGAGCCGTTTATGGCATTTATACTGACAGCGGATGTACAAATCTGATTCAGACTATGATGACAGATGCCGGCGGCTGTGCAAAATCTGAGGCACTGATAGCGGGAACCTATTATGTGAAGGAAATATCGGCACCTTTTGGGTATGTAATCAGTAATGCAGTATATACGTTGGAAGTGAAAGCCGGGAGAACCACAGATATTATAGCTTCTGATAAGAGAGTAACGGTAAAAATCCATGTAAACAAAGTTGATAAAGAAACAGGGAAGGCGGTGCCGCAGGGGGATGCAGAATTAACCGGAGCCGTTTATGGGTTATATGCCCGGACAGATATTATTCATCCGGATGGCGTAACCGGAACTGTGTTTCATGCGGGAGAACTTGTGGCAACCCTTACGGTGGATAAAGATGGAAATGCAGAGGCGCGTAATCTTTATCTTGGCAGCTATTATCTGAAGGAAATAAAACCATCCAAAGGCTATCTTTTGGATAAAACCGAGTATGACATTATATGTGAATATGAGGGCGATAAGGAAGCGGAAATAGCAAAGAGTATCACTTCAGAGGAACAAGTCATCAAACAGCCCTTTCAGTTGATTAAGGTATCGGATAATGGGGATGATACGGAAGCACCTCTGCTTTCTGGTGCAGGTTTCAGCGCCTATCTGAAATCCTCATTGCCGGTTAAGGCAGATGGAAGTTATGATTTTGCCGGCGCTGTGCCTGCTGTAATTGGAAAGAATGGAGAAACCATTCTTTATACAGATGAAAAAGGATATCTGGTTACGGCACCCCTTCCATATGGAACCTATGTGGTTTGCGAAAAGGTTACGCCCCATAACATGGAGACGATAGCGCCTTTTGAAGTAAGGATTACGGAAAATAATCCGGCTAAGCCTTTAGTATGGAGAGTGTTTCTTGACCGGGAATTTGAGGCAAAACTGCGTGTGGTAAAAAAAGATTCCAAGACCGGGCAGACGGTTCTTGTGCCAAATACGGAATTTAAGATTTATAACCTTAATGAAAATGAGTATGTAAAAATGTATACCACTTATCCGTCGAAGGTTAAGCATACTTCCTTCTTTACGGATGAATCCGGCTGCCTGATGTTGCCGGAAGTACTAGGGATTGGAAAATACCGGATTGAAGAGGTAACAGCGCCGGATGGATATGCAGTTAATACGGAGTATGTGACAGTAGAGGTAGATACAAATACTTTTTATGAAACTGATCCGGACACTTATGAAGCGGTTATTACGGTAGATTATGAAGATAGTCCTGTATTGGGCGAACTGACTGTGGAAAAGAAGGGAGAGGTATTAAGCGGCTGCGAGGGAGGTCTGTTTACAAACTTTGAGGATAAGCAATTTGTTTATAAGGAAGGAAACCTTGCCGGAGCAGAGTTTGAAGTTTATGCGTCTGAGGATATTTATACCAATGATTTCCAGAGAGATGAAAACGGAGAACGCACGAAATATTACAGTAAGGGAGAACTGGTGGCAACCATTACAACAGGAGAGGATGGAAGGGCTGTCCTTTCAGATATTCCGCTTGGCACATATACTGTAAAGGAGACAAAAGCACCTTTTGGATATGTGCTGAATGGAGAAGCGCAGGATGTGAGCTTTGTATATGTGGATGACAGAACCCCCGTGATTTATGAGTCCCTGACATTTTCCAATGACAGACAAAAGGTAGAACTGGCAGTAGAAAAGCAGGATGCAGAGACAAAGCTTCCTATTGCAGGTGCAGTATTTGGACTATATGCGGATACGGATATTGTAAACGCAGAGGATAAGGTAATCGTGGAAGCGGGAACTCTGCTTGAGACGGCAGTCTCCGATGAAAACGGCAGGATTGCCTTTGAAAAAGACTATCCGCTTGGAATGTATTATGCAAAGGAAATGGAAGTGCCGGCAGGTTATGTATCTTCCGGGGAAATTGTAACCTTTGAAGCGGGGTATCGGGGGCAGGATGTAGAAACGGTAAAACTGGAGTCCGTATATCTGAATACACCTATTACCTTTGAATTTACAAAGGAAGATATTGCAAGTGGTGCAGAGCTTTCCGGTGCAACGCTTTCTGTTATTGATGAAGCAGGAAACATTGTGGAAACATGGACATCAAAGGCAGGAGAGGCACATGTTATCAAGAGGCTCGTGGCAGGAAAAACTTATACGCTGCGGGAGGAATTTGCACCATATGGCTATCTGAAAGCTGTTGATGTATCGTTCACGGTAGAAGATACCGAAAAGGTTCAGAACGTTGAGATGAAAGACGAAGTGCCGACAGGTGCAATCATTATCAATAAAGACGGGGAATTTCTGACAGATACTAATCTTGTAAATGACCGATGGTTCTCTTTCATATTCGATTATTTCAAAAAGAGTCTTGCAGGGGTTACCTTTGAAGTATATGCGGCAGAGGATATTATAAGCACTGACGGTCTGGATACCCTTTATTTTGAAAAGGACGAGCTGGTAGACACCATTGTAACAAATGACAGGGGAGCTGCCATGATAGAGGATTTGCCTCTTGGCAGATATTACCTTGTGGAGACAAAGACATTGGAGGGTTTTGTGCTGGATTCCACGCCGATTGAGGCTGACTTGTCCTATGTTGATCAGGACACGCCGGTTGTTTATGCAGGAATGTATGTGACAAATGAGAGACAGAAGGTGCAGATTACCGTTGTAAAAAAAGAGACAGGAACAGATGAATATCTTGCAAATGCCGTATTTGGTCTGTACGCAAAAGAGGACATTATAAATGCAGACGGAAAGGTATTGCAGAAGAAAGATACCCTGATTGAGAAAAGAGTAACGGACAAGAGCGGTAAAGCTGTTTTTCTTTCAGACCTTCCCCTTGGGCAGTATTATGTGAAAGAAATTCAGGCACCGGCAGGCTATGTAAAGTCAGATGAAATTTTTGATGTGGATGCATCCTATCAGGATTCTAAGACAAAGGTGCTTGAGTTTGTGGCAGAGTTTGAGAACGAGCCGATTCGTGTGGAAATTTCCAAAACTGATATTACTGGAGAGTGTGAGTTGGAGGGTGCTGTATTATCCATTATTGATGCAGATGGAAAAATAGTGGAAAAGTGGGCATCTGAAGGCAAGCCTCATATGATTGAAAAACTTCCTGTGGGCAGCTATATTCTGCGTGAGGAAGCTGCACCGTATGGCTATAAAATAGCAAATGATGTGGAGTTTGAGGTCAAAGAAACTGCTGAAATCCAGAAGGTATCCATGAAGGATGAGCTTATGAATGGAAAAATCATTATTCACAAGACAAATGAGACCACTAAGGAAGGGATTGCAGGTGTAACCTTTGAAATCCGTGATAAGGATGGAAACGTGATTGAAACGCTTGTAACTGACAAGAATGGCAATGCGGAATCAAAGGAACTTCCGATTGCAGTATTCAAGGATGGCAGGTATCAGGAGGATATTGTCTATTATGTTGTGGAAACAAAAGCGGCTGACGGCTATATTCTTGACAGTACACCGCATGAAGTAAAACTGCGATATGATGATGTGCCGGAGATTGTTGAGTATGAATTAAGCATTACGAACAAGCCTACGGAGCCAAGGCTCCCTCAGACCGGGGATAATCTGAATATGTGGCTGTTTGGCTGCATGGGAGCGGTTCTTTTGGCGGCAGGCTTTGTGGCTTTCTTTTGGAAGCGTAAAAAAGTGAAATTAGGATAGGTTAAGCCATAATGGATTACATTCTTTGGGATGTAATGATAATTATCCAAACCAGGGTTTTGCCTTAGCATAGTTTGTCCATAGGGGAATATGACAATATTGAAATTATTAAGCAGGGTACAGGCTGATGTCTGTACCCTTTTTACAGGAGGAAAACAATATGATGACTTATGAAGTATTTAAGGAATATATCACAGAAAAGATTTTAGATTTCTTGCCGGACGAGTTCAAGAATTGTGAAGTGAAACTGGAAGCAATCAATAAAACGAATCAAATATTGGATGGTTTGAAATTGGTACTGCCAAGTGATACGGAATGTAATGCATATCCGATAGTTTATCTTAATCGTATGTATGAGGAATACTCTACAGGAAAAAGTGTTCAGGAATTGATGGAATCTTTTGTACGGGATATGCAGAATACTTATCAGACAATAACGGATAACATTTCAAATTTTGGTTTTTCTGATGAAGAAGATAAAATTGTATTGATGTTGATAAATACGGAACAGAATATGGAACTGTTAGAGGAAATTCCGCATAGGGAATTTATGGATTTGTCTATTGTATACCGGTATGTGCTGACCGTACAGGAAAGCAGATTGCAGAGTGTATTGATTAATAATGACCATGCAGAGTATTTAGGCATGACAGAGGACCAGTTGTATGAAGCGGCAATAAGAAATACTAAAAAGATACTTCCGATAGAAATAAGAAGTATGAATGAGATTATACAAGGTTTTTTTACCGAGGCAGGAATATCAGAAGAAAATGCAGAACTAATGGTTGAGGAGACTGCACAGGGAAAGGATATGTATGTCATTTCAAATGTGCAGAAGATTAATGGTGCGGCTTCTATGGTATATGAGGACACTCTTCATGAATTGGCTGAAAAAATTGGCGGGGATTTATATGTGCTGCCCTCTTCGATTCATGAAGTCATTGCGGTATCTGCTGAGCTTGGGGAGCCGGAAGAGCTGGCACAAATGGTAACGGACATTAACATGGAATCCGTTCCGTTAGAAATTCGTCTCTCCAATCAGGTATATCATTATGATAAGGATTTGAGAAAGCTTGCACTTGCAACGGATACGCCGAATAAACGGTTGGATGGCATTGTGGCAGAATCGCAGATGACATATGCAGCGGATATGAGAAGATAGTGTGGAGGGATATATGGAAGAAAAGGAGAAGAGTCTTACACCGGGGGAATTCAAAACCTTAGCAGCATCACAAAAAGGAGACTTTATTATCCATGTAAAATTTGATAAGGAGGAAAAAATTGAAGAAGAATCAGAAGGGAGAGATTGAAGTTGTATCTATCCGGCTGGTAAAGGATGCTCCGGTTTTGTCAGAGCATAAGATTTGCACTCCGAAGGATGCTGTAGTGGCAATGGGAGAATTCATGTGTGACATGGACAGGGAAGTTGTATGCATTATTAATTTAAAAACAGACGGGACTCCGATTAACTGTCATTTTGCCAGTATGGGAGCTGTTAATCAAAGCATTGCCTGTCCAAGAGAACTGTTTAAAAGCAGTATTCTTTCCAATGCGGCAACCATGATTCTTGTTCATAATCATCCATCGGGATGCCTTTTTCCATCCAAGGAAGATACAATGCTGACAGACAAATTGTTAAATTTATGCGATATGATGGGCATTCCGTTATTGGATCATGTGATTGTGGGAGGAGATAATCGTGAATATTTTAGTTTTCGTGAAAAAGAAATGATGAAGAATCCCTATTATTCCAAATGCACGGATTATAAAGAACTCAAATTTGAAATACCCATGATTGCAGGAAAGAGCAGATAGATATGAAAGCAGATTACAGGAAATTTACCAGTGAGGAACTTGAGATTGCCAAGAGTACGGATTTATGTGATGTGGCATCCCGTCTGGGATATACCGTCAGACGCATTGGGCATTGTCATACCCTGAAGGAGATGGATTCTATCCGTATTTATAACCGGAAAAGCTGGTTCCGTTGGTCCAGAGAGCATGAGAGTAGTGGAAGAGGCGGTTCACAGATAGATTTTTTAAAGACATTTGCCGGGTTGGAGACCAAAGAAGCCGTATTTTGGCTGCTTGATTTTGCCGGATACAGGCAGCTGTCAGAGGGGGATAAAAAGCCGGAGCTGAAACATCAGGTCACTCAGGTGCAGGAGGAGAAAAGAAAAGAGTTTATTCTTCCGGCGCCGGCATATGACAACCGTTATCTGTATTTCTATCTCCAGAATGAGAGGGCAGTCAGTAAAGATATAATAAGCTTCTTTGTAAAGCGGGGATTGATTTACGAGGAGAAGAATTACCATAACATTGTGTTCAAGGGAAATGACAAGGATGGAAATACCCGATTTGCAAGCATGAGGGGTGTATTTGACAGGAATGGAAAGCCTTTTAAGTGCGATGTGGCGGGCAATGATAAAAGATACGGTTTTAATGTATTTAGGGAAGAAAGCAGTGAAGTGGCGGTATTTGAGGCTGCTATAGATGCCATGAGTTATATGGATATTTTTCAGGATTATGAGAGTAGTCTTGTGGCATTGGGAATGCTGTCGGATGCACCGCTTGCGACATTTCTGTCTGAACATCCGCAGATACGGAGTATTAAATTCTGTCTGGATAATGATGCCCCCGGACGGAATGCAGCCAAGAAACTCATGCAGAAATATTATGAGCTTGGTTATGATGTGGAGGATAAACCGCCGCCCGATGCGTATAAAGATTATAACCAGTGGTTACAGGAAACGAAAAAATCCCTGTGTATGAGATATGGGACAAGGCAGGAAAAGTGCCGATAAAGAGCGGTGCCAAAAAGCGACGTCATTTTCTGTAAATGACATCAGAAACTGGAGTCATTTGTAAAAACTGGCGTCAAAAAGAGGTGTCATTCTTCAGACAGATGATTTATCCGATAAAAAACTGGCGTCAAAAAGCGGCGGCAAAAGTAAAAAACAGCGTTAAAAAATGACGTCAGGTATGAAATATGGCACCAAAATATGGTGCTATATATAAAAAAAGGGGTATTAGGGGATTTTTCCCCTAACCAGAGGCATGAGATGTCTCTCATGCGTATCTGGCAAATTCCCTTTGGGAATTTGAGCCGGGAGAATTTAAGGAGAGTGAGGCAAAGCGCAGTTAAGGAGGTGGACTGGTTGAAGATTTTAGCGGAAGGTATTTCAGTTAAAAGGAGGCGGCTGGTATGGAAGCAGAGAGGCATATCATATGGAGCGATCTGAACTTGGATTATGACGACTGGCGGGAGTATCTTCAGGAGGAATATCCGGACAGGACAGAAGATGAATACAGGATGCTCATGCATGACATCAATGAAGATTACCTTGATGATGAGCGTTCGAATCTTAATATACAGTTATCCATGCCAATTCTTGTCTGTGCCGACCTGGGGCTGTGGAATGGCAGAAAAACAGGATACCGGATGATTCACAGTGGGAATATACGGGATTGTCTTTTTGGCAGCTGTGATTATAATGAGTGGTTTGTAGACCAGAAAGGGGACTTGCGATGTACCGCAGTACACCATGATGGAACAAACCATTATCTTTACCGGGCGGTAAGGGAAGGAGTGCCGGAATGGAGAGTTGAATGGTTACAAGATAAGCTGTATCGGGGAAAAGCAACGGAAGCCGACATTGCGAAGGTAACTCGGAGAATCGGAGATGAGATTGCCGCTGTTTATGGTTATGACATTCCTGAAACGGATGAGAAAGAGAGGAGCGGGATGGAAAGGGTAGATGCAAAAGAAGAGGTATTTGATGAAATTGAATTGCTGGAACGGACAGGGTTATTTACAGAGCTTCGGGTAAATAAGGACACAATACCGGATGGAGTGTACTGCTATGAACTTCGGCATGGGGATGATGACAGTTTTCCGGTGGAAGTGGAAGAAAAGGTGGGTGTCAATTATTTTGGCGCTGTTTTTATGACAGAAAAACTGGAGCTGGATAAAGAGGGAAAACTGCCCATAGAGTATGAGGATTTTGGATATACCGGGGAAGAAATGAAATTGGAAGCATTTATTGCAAGAGACAAGGAACGGAAGGGGAAGGAGCCAGATTGCTTTCAAAGTGGACAGGAACTTGCACGGTTTTTAGAGCCGGTATTTCCTATGACAGCGGAAGAAGGCGATAAACTGCTTGGCTACATGGAAGGACATGGATTTCTTTTAGGGTGTAAAAATGAAGAATTGTATCGTGGAGATATGTGCCATGCACAAGAGGAAACGCTATGGGAGCCATATTCGATAGATGATGCTGTTAATGTTGTTACTGAATGGAATTATGAGTTGTTAAAGCAAGCAGAAGCGGAAATGTCAAATTCGAAGGATATGATTGACTTTGTAAATAAGAAAAGCTACCTGGATACCCTTCGTGAAGATGAAAAAATATTGGATGCTATATTTGACCGAACAAAGTATGGAAAGGAACTGGATGCAGTTGCAATAAAATTAGCAGAAGCATTCATTCAAAACATGAGTAGGGAAGGCATAGATGTGGCAGTTAAGGAAATGGCAGCACAGATAAAAGCAGAGGAAAATATGCTTTCCGGTATTTCCCCGGTATTGGAGCAGAACAGAGGGAGGGCAAAATAGATGGCAGACAGTATTCATTGTGTAAGGAAAACACTCCGCCTTATGCCAAAGGAAGCAAGGCTGCTTTCGGAAAAAGCAAGGGAAGCAGGATTGTGTGAGGCGGATTATCTTAGGTTGTTGATTACACAGAAACCAAACGACTATCCGGAAATCCGTATTCTGCTAAAAACCCTGATTAATGAGGTCAATGCAGTTGGGAATAATATTAATCAAATCACAAGGAACTATCATTCAAAGCTGTACCGTACAGAGGACAGAGAATTTTTATGTGCTTGTATGAAAAAGCTGAATCTGACCGTTAAGGAATTGGCGGATAAGATTGGCGGCAGTTTGTAAGGGAGGGAGAAGCGGTTGGCAATCAGCAAGATACTCTATATCGGGGATTGTGGAGCAGGGTATTCGGGAAAGCACTTAAAGCAGGCGCTTGACTATATCACGGAGCCGCATAAAACCGGCGGCGGGGAGTGGGTAGCAGCCTTAAACTGCCAGAAAGAAAATGCCTACCAACAGATGCGGCAGACAAAGGAAACTTTTGGCAAGACGGACCAGCGGCAGGGATATCACTTAATCATATCCTTTGTAGAGGGGGAAGTGGATGCACAGACTGCCTTTGAGGTCATCAGCAGATTTGCCAAGGAATATCTGGGACAGGATTATGAGGTTCTTTATGCTGTCCATGACAATACGGAGCATATTCACGGGCATATCATATTTAACAGCGTCAGTTTCCGAAACGGCATAAAGTACCGTTATAAAAAGGGGGACTGGGCGAAAAAGATACAGCCGATTACGAATCGTCTATGCGAGGAATACGGACTGTCAACGATTGAAATATCTGAGGATAGGGCGAAAAAATCGGAAAATTACAAAGAGTGGAATGATTTCAGGGATGGTAAATTTGTATGGGCGGACATGATTAAGCGTGACATAGATGCCTGTATTTTGCAGTCTGCAACCTATGAATCCTTTTTATCCATGCTGTCGGATATGGGATATGGCATAAAGAACGCTTACCGGAGTGAAGGAAAACATCTTGCCATAAAGCCGATGGGACTGACCCGGTTTAGACGGTGTAAAAGTCTTGGGGATAATTATACTGAGGAGAGGATTCGGGAAAGAATCTTAACGGAAGATTTGTCCAATTACCATGCTGTTTCCAAAGAAAAACCGAAGATTGTGCGGTGCAGGGTAAAGAGATACCGGAGAGCGAAGCTGTCCGGCATACAGAAAAAATACTTTGCAAGGCTGTATCGCATGGGACTGTTAAAAAAGAGGTCATACAGCCAGGCATGGAAATACCGTGATGATATCCGCAGAATGGAGAAATTGCAGGAGGATTATCTTTTCCTGTGCCGGCATGAGGTTACAACCACAGCAGGCATTGCGGCGGTGGCAGAGAACCTGCTGGGGAAGAAAAAAGAAACCTCAAGGGAAAAGAGCCGGATATTCAAGGAACGTGCGAGAATGAAGCCGCTGTTTGACATGGCAGAAGAAATGAAGGGCTTACAGGAATGTGAAAACTGCTATAACCGGGGAGAGGTGCTTTTTGAGGCGGAGCATGAACGGTGGCAGGAACTGGCCGGCAGACTTCGGAGGGAAGGCTATACGAGAGAGAATATTGAGGTCTTAAAGGAGCATTACCGGAGTGAAATCGCACTGGTGCGGGAAAAGGAAAAGGCGGTGGCAAAAGAGGAGCGGATTGCAAAGCGCATCTTAATGGAACTTCTTTCAGAAAGTGAAGGAAGGCAACAGGATAAGAAAAAGAGAGAAATCAGGAATAGGGAACATGACAGGCAGCCGCTTAGATAGGCTGTATTTTTTGTCATTTCAAACAGGAAGGAGGTTTTTGATGCAGGAGAGAGGAATCATTACAAACATGGATTTAAAGGTTTATATGAACAGCCTGAAAAACAATCCCCGGCTGACCGAAGACATGCTGCAGCTGGTGGAAGAGGATTTAAGATTTGGTCTGACCCCCAAAGAGACGGAGGAGTATACCGGAAGGAAGCTGGATTATCCGCAGATGAAAGTCTATTCCCGATGCCTTCGGGGAGGATACGAAAAAGAGGTCTTGGAGGTCATCACACGGGAAGGGCTTTCCGGAGAGCAGATGGCGGTGGCGTTGGAATTTTATGAAAAGGGAGTGCCGCTTCCAATGATTAGGGAAGTCACGCAGAGGTCAGACCAGACCGCATTTACCATGAAAAAACTGTTTGCAAATGTCATGGAAAAGCTGGGAGCAGCACAGGAAAAGGCAGATACACAGGAGGCATATGCAAAGGAGCTTTTGGCGCAGATCAGAGAAGTAGTGGCAAAAATTGATTTTCAGGAAAAACGCTATGATGCCTTAAATGAAAAGCTGGAGGAATTACAGACTGCCGGGCAGGATACAACAGCGCAGAACAATCTGCTGTCACAGCTTGCGGAAAAAGACAGTCTTTTGGAGAAGCAGCAGAATGAAATCAACGAGGCGAGGGTGGCATTGGCAAGGCTTAGAAATGAACTGGATACCGCAGGAAAGGAAAGGCTGGTTTTGGAAAAGAAAATGGAAGAAATGAAACAGCAGACGGATAACAGGTGTGAACCGGAAGATTCTGAAGCAAATCCCGTTTTTCCTGTGGAATATCAGACGGCTTTTGTGAATAAAGCGGGCAGGATTATCCAGATGCTTCCGGCGGAACGCAGGGAAGCAAAAAAGGACAGGAGTGCCCTGACATCCCTGTTTTCAAGAATCTGCTTTAAGAAAAGGGCGGATATTGTAAAGCTGGTGGCAGAAAAGGGATTGGAGCCGAAACAGCTTGTGCAGATCAGAAACGCCATTGAAAAGGGTCTGACACAGCAGCAGCTCATGGTGCTTATCAATCATCAGATTCCCGCAGAGCAGATGGAGGAAATCATTAACATTGCGGTTTTTGAAAACAGGCAGAAGGAGGAGGTATAATGGGATTTGCGGCATTGAAACAGACGGCGCAGACCGTGTGCCAGATGGGAGAAGCTTTGTCCGGAGCAGATAAGGAATGTGTGGCAGCATTTGCGTTTCGTACCGGGGATAGGGAACTGACGAATAAGCTGATTGATGAACTGACACAGCCGGAAGCTGACAGAGAGGCAGTATATCAGAGATTTAATGCAATGACGGATTTTCAGCCGGATTGGATAAGGAGCATTGAAAATCTGCTGGTATCCCTCGAACTGTACCGTGTCCGGGAGGAAAAGGCGTTAAAGACTTTGGCGGAAATCCTTTCTGCATATGGAATTGAAGTTTCTGAGGAAGAAATCAGGGAACCTGCACCGGAGAGAATCGGGGAATATACGGACAGGGCGGAAGGCGTGCAGAGATAGAGGAGGAAGAATTATGGCAGAAGAGATACAGGAGGCAATACAGATTATCCGTGTCGGTTATGATGGGCTTGAGATTGCCATGAGAATAAGCGGCGGTGCTATTGAAGGGGCGAAAAAGGCATTGGATTTCCTGATTGCGATTTTGGAACGGGAAAAGACAATGGGAAAAACCGATATGAGAAAGCTATTGATGAAAGGCGGGGATTTGCAGGTATTCCAGTTTAACACGGGGGACTTGCCACAGGTTAAAAAGATGGCGAAGAAATACGGTATCCTTTATTCCGTACTGCCGGACATTAATAAGACGGACGGAAAGAGCGAGATTATCTTTCATACGGAAGCCGTGCCAAGAGTCAATATGATGATTCAAAAGCTGAAATTCGGGCGGATTGCCACCTTTGATGATTACCTGAAAAACGGCGATGAAGAGGAGATGGATAAAATCCTTTCTTTTCTGAAGGAGCAGAAAAGGGGAAACGAGAATCTCCACACTGAAGAAGCGGCAAAGGCGAATGAGAGGATGGATGGACTGATAGAAAAGGTCGGTCTGTACGCAATGGAAAAGTCGAATATTAGTGTGGAGGAAGTAAAAGAGAGGTTTGGCGTTGATAAGGAACAGGCAGAGAATGTGCTTGGCAGGCTGGAAAAAATCGGTGTTCTTGAAAAGGAAGAGAGCGGTCTGCACAAGGCGGTCATGGATAAGGATGCCTTTCTTAGCCGTATCCGTGGGTATAAGGAGTTAGCAGGCCGTATGCAGGCGGCAGCAATGGCGCAGGATGGAAACCTTCTTGATATTACCATTACAAAGAAGCTGATTTTGGAGGAAAACGATCATGCAGTCAAAACAAGAATACCCGGTACATGGGGAGAAAATGCAAAATATCTCTGGATTGACAAGAGTAAAATCATGGAAATCCATTCCGGCAAGACAATGCTGACATTCCTCAATCCGGATAAGGATTATAAGATGTATTCTGCGGATAACAGGGTCATTGGCACCATGCGGGGAAATGACCTCTATGACGGGCACTATGACAAAGTGGAAGCGGAAGTCCGCAGGCGATATGCGAAGGCAGAACAGAAAGCCACAGCCATGCCGAAAAAGATGCCTGACCCGAAACGGAGGTAGCCTATGATTCCAAAAAAGAGAAAAGTATCGCTGTGGTTTGTCCTGCTTGGGGCAGTATTAAGCAGCTATGCGGGGTATCTGTTAAACGGGGCATGGAAGCCGGGGATAGAGCTGAATGAATTTCTTTCATCTTTTAATCGTGTGTGTGCAGAACCTTTTGCTGACTATTATAATGCAACAACCGTAAAAGCGGTGGTAATCGTTTTAATCATCTATGCCATTGCCCTTTTAATGTATATCACAAGCCAGAGGAATTTCATGCCGGGAAAAGAGTTTGGAACGGCGCGTTTTGAAAATCCCCAGTTTGCTAACAGGGTGCTTGCCGATAAGGATGCAGGATTTAACCGGATTTTAAGCCAGAACGTGAAAATGTCTCTGGATTTTTGCAAACTCAAGCTAAATGGCAATGTTTTAATCTGCGGCGGTTCCGGTGCGGGGAAAACCTTCTATGAGGTAAAGCCGAACCTGATGCAGATGCCACACCATTGTTCATTTATCTGTACCGATCCGAAAGGGGAAATTTTAAGGAGCTGCGGGCAGATGTTAAAAGACAACGGGTATAACGTGAAGGTCATCAATCTTTTGGAAATGGATAAATCAGACTGTTACAATCCCTTTTCCTATATTCGTGAAGAAACGGATATTGTAAAGCTGATTACCAACCTGATTTCCAACACCACGCCGAAAGGAGCCACACCCTCCGATCCTTTTTGGGAGAAAGCAGAAGGCCTCTTTTTACAGGCAATCTTCTATTATGTGTGGATGGAGGAACCGCCCGCAAGAAGAAATTTTGAAACCGTGCTGAAGCTGTTAGGGGAGGCGGAGGTTACGGAAGCGAACAAGCCATCCCGGCTTGACATGCGTATGAAGCTTCTGGAAGAAACAGGACTGCTCGGCGCCACGCATCCGGCAGTAAAACAATACAATAAATGTATGCGTGGCGCGGGCGATACGGTCCGTTCCATTATCATATCCGCCAATTCCCGTCTTGCGTTCCTCGAAAATAAACAGGTCCTCCGTATGCTGTCAAGGGATGACTTGAAACTGGCAGAGCTTGGGATTGGTGTAAATGGGGACGGGGAGACAAAGAGTGCATTGTTTTGTGTCATACCGGATTCCGACAAGTCCTATAACTTCATTATCGGTATGCTTTATACACAGATATTTCAAGAGCTTTACTATCAGGCGGATTTTAGCTGTGGCGGCAGACTGCCTGTTCATGTGACTTTTATGCTGGATGAGTTCGCCAATGTTGCCCTGCCCGATGATTATTGTTCCCTGTTGTCCACCATGCGGTCAAGGGAAATTTCAAGTATCATTATCATTCAGAATTTTGCCCAGCTAAAGGCGCTTTTTAAGGATACATGGGAAACGATACCCGGTAACTGTGACACCTTTATTTATCTTGGCGGAAATGAGCAGAGTACCCATAAGTATGTCTCGGAGCTTTTGGGAAAAGGCACTATTGACAAGAAATCCAGCGGAGAAACAAAGGGCAGACAGGGAAGCTCAAGCCGGAACTATGATGTGCTTGGCAGGGAATTATTTACGGCTGACGAGGTACGGAAGCTGGATAACAAAAAATGTATCATCTTTATCCGTGGGTTTGATCCCATAATGGATGCGAAATTTGTGCCGTTTTCACATCCGGCATTCAGCCAGACGGCAGACGGAAAGGGAGCGCCCTATGTACATGTGGCAAAACAGACGGGAAATGCAGAAAAACCTTACCAACTGCTGACAAAGAAATCCCTGTCCTATTTTGAAGGGTTGAAAAACAAGGGAGAAAATGTGTATATTGACACTCTGACTTATGAGGAGTTTGGAGTTCTTACGGAGCTTGACGTAGAGAAACGCTTTCTGAAGCTGGAGGAAGAGGAACAGAGGGAGAAATTCCATGAGGAGGAAAACAATGAACTGCGGTATGTGCAGGATGCGGAGTTAGAGCAGACAGCAGATAAGGCACCGGATAAGAAGGGCAGAAAACCAGAGGGAGAGGACACCCTTATGAACCGTATGGCACAATGGAAGTATTCCAAAGAACAGAAAGATGAACTGCACAAGATGATTGCCGTAGGCATACCAAAGGAAACAATTCTTGCGGTCTTTTATCCGGAGACGGATGTTGAGAAGCTGCGGGAGGTCAGACGGACTTTTCGTGCTGTGCAGGGAGCAGGAAACTAAACAGATACCATAAGCAGAAAGGAGGGGGTCAAAGCATACCGTGCCGGAGAAAGCCCGGCTGAATGCCACAGCGGGATGATTCCCGTTTTTATAGAAATCAACAATAACAGGCAGATGGGAACAATCATGTTTCTGTTCGGAAAAGAGCCGGACCGGGACATGGAATTCCGGTCTGCCTTTTCCGGTTCTGCCACATGCAGGAAGGAGAATTTTATGATGCAAAAAACAAAGATTGAGAAAAAGAAGCCGGACAAAGGGAGAAGGTTTGGGCTGAAAAAAGCAGCTGCTATGGCTTGTGCGGTCCCTTATATGGCGGTATGTGCCATGCCTGTGACGGTATTTGCCGGAGATACAAGCGCCATTACACAACCGCTTGATAATTTAAAAACGCTGGTTATTGCCATTATCGGTGCAGTGGGTGTCATTATTCTTGCAAAGAATGTCATGGAGTTTGCACAGGCCTACCAGCAGCAGGATTCCGCCACCATGAATTCAGCGTTAAAGGGAATTGTAGCAGGGATTATGATGGCGGGGATTTCGACTGTTCTTGCATTTCTTGGATTTTAGAAAGAGTGCAAAGTGCAGGAAGCAGCAGATAAATTTATTTGTTTGAAAGAAAAAAGAAAGGGGGAAGAAGGACATGGATGTTTTTAAACTGGGAGAAAAAATACTTGCACTTTTAGAACTGGTATTTGGATTCTGGAATAGCCAGGTCAGTCTTGTGTTTGCTATGCTGGGTCAGTCTCCCGTCAATTTTAAAGGAGGCGGACCATGGCAGATAGTAGAGCGGATTGAACCAATCTTTGTAGGAGTCGGTTCTTCTCTTGTAGTATTATTCTTTGTCATAGGCTTTTGCTCGGAAAGCATAGATATACGGGAAGAAATGCGGATGGAAGCAATTCTCCGTATGCTGATACGGCTGGGAATAGCAGAGTGGCTTGTAGCAAACAACCTCACAATCATGAAGGCTTTTTTTGCGATGATTGGAAATCTTGTGAGGGCATTAGCTCCGGGGCAATATGCTGTGCTTACCATAGATGCGGCACAGGCAGAAGTTATAAAAGGACTTGGATTTGGAGAAAGCCTGATTATGCTGTTACTGGCAGTTTTACTGAGTGTTATTGTTATTATCTGTGGCTTTTTCATGATTTACACTGTGTATTTCCGGTTTTTAAAGCTGATGGTTATTGTGCCGATTGGCTCCATTGCCTTTTCCACACTGGCAGGAAACCGAAATGTGGCACATACGGCGAGCACCTATGCAAAGTATTTCCTGTCGGTAGTGTTTGAAGCCGTTACGATGGCACTGGCAATTATATTTTGTAATGCCTTTATTAGTGCAGGGCTTCCTGTATTTACCGGAAATTATGCTGACTGGGCGAAAACGCTCATTTATCTGTGCGAGATGACGTTTACCATTGCACTTACAGTGGGAAGTGTAAAAGGAGCGCAGTCACTTACAAGCAAGGCATTGGGGTTATAAGGAGGGGATAAAGAGTGGTAATTGAAATTAACAAGGATATTGACCGTTATAAGGAAACGGTAATCATGGGGCTGACTGCAAGGCAGCTGTTTTTTTCCATGGTATCGCTGATTGCAGGCGGGGGAATTGTATTATTGCTATACCGCTATATCGGGCTTACATTTAGCGTTTATATAGCAGTCCCTGTTGTTGCACCAATTGCCCTGGGGGGATTTTATTCCTTTAATGGCATGAATTTTTATGAGTTTATGGGAAGGAAGATAAGGTTTATGTTTGCAAATCGGGCATTATGTTTTGTATCAACAGAGGGCGAAGCAGAAATCAGGGATTATAAGATGGAACTTGCAGAAGCCGGAAAAAGAAAAGACAGGGAAAAGGGTATGGAAACATCAAGGACAGATAATAGGAAGGAGGGCTTTGAAGCCATGAAGAAAAAGACAAAAAAGATATTGGCAGGAGCTTTGGCGGCAGTGATAGCTGTTATTATCAGTGCAGTTGTTTATAAAGCAAAGTTTATGAAATAAAAAAGGAACCTGCATAATAACAGATTCCTTAAATAAGGGATACGCCCTGGCGGAGGATGGCATTCCAATTACTTTTTTGATAAAGAAAACGGACAATAATGACCAGATTCTTTTCTTGGTCAATGATGTAAAAAGCCAGATAGTTATCCACGATAACAAACCGGATGCCCCAGGATGCAAGAACGGGGTCGTCAGCCAGCCGGAACTTTTCGGGAAAGTCGGACAGGCTGTTGATTTGCTTTTCCGCTTCATCTAAGAGGTCATCAGCAGCTTTTGGATTTTTCAGGACAAATTCAATATGGTCTGCGGCGGAATTTAAGTCCCGTATTGCTGCCGATGTGATATGGATTTGATAGCTCATTGTCTGCGTCTGCTCCTGATTTCAGAAATTGCTTCGGAGAAAGGTTTGGTATTACCCTCTGCAATATCATCCAAGCCTTCTTTTAGCAGACCATATAATTCAAAGCGGCTGGTAAGTTCTTCATAGGCTTCAATGCTCATGACGGCAAGGTCGCCTTTGCCATTCTTTGTGATGAATACCGGTTCAGGATACCTATGACAAAAGGTGGAGATTTCATTATAATTGTTTCTGAGATCGGCACTTGATTTAATCGTCGGCATTTGCAACACCTCCTTATTGATAACAAAATTATACAAAAATTTTGTTATATAGTCAATGGGATTTCAATGTTAGTGTTGGCACAATGGGTATCTTTATTCGCAGACTGACATTTATTCGGGGCACTTAGTATATTAAATTTAAGGAATTGAAAAGAGCGGACTAATTTATAGAAAGCGCAGCAGATAAAACAACAGGATAAGAGAATTGTTAAAAAGCATTTTCCGGTATGGAGAATGCTTTTTTTGAAGGGAACAAAAGAATGAAAAAATTAACGCACATCAGCCTGTTTACAGGGATTGGAGGGATTGACCTTGCTGCGGAAGCAGCAGGGTTTCGGACCATAGCCCAATGTGAGCAGGGAGATTATCAAAATCATGTATTAGAAAAATACTGGAAGGATGTACCGAGATTTCGGGACATTAAAGAACTTACAAAGGAGGAACTGTATGGAAGAACAAAAGAAGAAACCGTCACGCTCATTTCAGGAGGATTCCCCTGTCAGCCATTTTCCAGCGCCGGGAAGCGAAGAGGCTTTGCAGATGACCGTTACCTCTGGCCGGAAATGCTCAGAGTCATTAGAGAATTGTCCCCCACTTGGGTGCTTGGCGAAAATGTTGCTGGGTTCATCCGTATGGGGCTCGACAAAACGGTTTCTGATTTGGAAGAAGCAGGATACGAGGTTGCAACATTCGTATTACCAGCTTATGCCGTCGATGCTTGGCACGAAAGAAAAAGAACATTTATTATCGGTCACTTATCCAACGCCCATTGCCAGTATAGGAAAGATGGGGTTTTCCAGGGCAGTCATAGGATTGACAAGGAACAATACCTTAAGGAAGGTCAATTCCAACGGACAGCGGTGGACACCCAATCTGGAACTGGCAGTATTCTGCCGCCCGCCTGTTTTACAGGAGCAGAACATTGTATTTGTGGAACCGGAAACAGAGGAATTGAGAAAGCATTTTGTGGGGATTGCAGAACTCCATCTCAAGGAGAAGCGAATCAATCCGGCATGGGTGGAATGGCTCATGGGGTTTCCGATTGGATGGACGGTCATAAGCTGTGGTTAAAGGAACCGGAAGGAGTCCCAAGGATAAAAGAAAGAGAAGCGGATTGGGGAGAAAGACTCTTCTGTCTGGGGAATGCAGTCATACCGCAGTTGGTCTATCCGATACTGAAGGGAATCGCAGATATTGAAACAGGAAACTGCATGGCGTGGTGCAGGGAAGAAAAATAGGATAAATTGAATGACCTCTGTGAAGGGTCGGAAAATTTCTGGCATAAAGCCGGGAATTGTACCGGCTTTATGCAAAATGCAGATTAAGAGAGGTGGAACATGGGATTATTTACAGACGGATTTAAGGAATTGAAAAAGGCGAGTGAACCGCTTTATAAAACTCCAAAATCCATACAGGAAACCATTGAGATTATGAGGGTGGCAGAGAACGGCATTTTTGAAGTGGCAAAAAACCGCTTTTCCAAGTGCTACCGATTTGAGGACATTAACTATACTACTACCAATGAAGGCGAACAGATTGATATTTTTGAACGATACTGTAAGTTCTTAAATTCGCTGGATGTGAATTTTAAGATAACCATTAATAACAAGAACAAGGACATGGAAGATTTGCGGGAGCATGTATTCCTTCAGCCGGAGCAGGACGGCTTTAACAGTTACCGCCGAATTTATAATGACATCATGGAAAGTAAAATCCATGAGGGCAGACAGGGAATCGAGCAGGAGAGATACTTAACGATTACCATTGAACGGAAGAATTTTGAGGAGGCAAAGGCGCAGTTTGCCACCATTGAGGCATCCGTACACAAGGCATTTGGAGAGCTTGGCGCAGAGATTGTGCCGCTTTCAGGAAATGAACGCATCAAGGTACTGCATGACTATTATCATCTCGGCAGGGAAAACAGCTTTGACTTTGACATCCGGGAAGCAAAGAAAGCAGGGTCAGATTTTTGCAACGATTTGTGTAACGGCATGATGCAGTTTTACCCGGACTATTTCAAGGATGAAAGCAAGTTTTGCCGGGCGCTGTTTATCAAGAAATATCCTTCCAGCCTGTCAGACCGGTTTTTAAATGAGATTACATCCCTTCCGGTACATTCCATTACGAGCATTGATGTTGTGCCAATCCCAAAGGATATGACAACAAAGATTTTACAGAAGAAATATCTCGGCATTGAGTCGGATATCATCAAGCAGCAGAGGGTAAGAAACAAAAACAATGATTTTTCCTCCGAGATTTCCTATAACAAACGCATTGAGAAAAAAGAGATTGAGGAAATCATGGATGATGTGAGGGAAAATGACCAGTGTCTTTTCTATGCGGCTGTTACCATTATCCTCATGGCGGATACAAAAGAGGAGCTTGACAGCATGACAGAAACGGTGGAAACCATTGGAAAGCGTAATTCCGTAACGATTGAGGAGCATTATCTGAAACAGCGGGAAGCGTTAAATACGGCACTTCCTATCGGAGTACGGCAGGTGGAAACCATGCGGACCATGCTGACACAGAGTCTTGCTGTCCTTATGCCTTTCAATGTACAGGAACTGAATGACAAAGGCGGCTGTTACTACGGTATCAATCAGGTATCGAAAAATATCAATATCGGAAACCGTAAGAGGCTGATTAATGGAAACGGCTTTGTATTCGGTGTCCCGGGTTCCGGAAAGTCCTTCTTCTGCAAAATGGAGATGGGCAATGTATTTCTTGGAAGCAAAGATGAGATTATTGTCATTGACCCCATGAATGAATACTTTGACATTGCCGGAACCTATGGCGGCACGGTGGTAAACATGAGTACCTATACGGATAACTATGTAAATCCGCTGGATATGGATGTCTGGAGTCTTGATTTGAATGACAGCAGGGGCATGATAAGGGAAAAGGGGGAATTTATGCTCGGTCTTTGTGAACAGTGTATGGGAGAAAGCCTTAATTCCCGTCAGAAGTCTATCATTGACCGCTGTGTAAGAAAACTCTATATCGATATTGCAAGAAGCCGTGAAAAGTATGTGCCTGTCATGTCTGATTTTTATGAGGTGCTTATGAACCAGCCGGAGGAGGAAGCAAAGGATATAGCCCTTTCCTTAGAGCTGTTTGTCAACGGTTCGTTAAACATTTTTAACCACCAGACGAATGTGGATGTGGACAACCGTTTTACCGTCTATGGCATCCGCGATTTGGGAACGGAGCTTTCCCCGATTACTATGCTTGTGATGATGGAGAGCATACAGAACCGTATCATTGCAAACGGAAAGCGTGGCGTGGCAACATGGCTTTATATCGACGAGTTCCATGTACTGCTTAATTCCGAGTATTCTGCAAAGTATTTACAGCAGCTTTGGAAGAAGGTAAGAAAACAGGGTGGACTCTGCACGGGTATTACGCAGAATGTTGTGGACCTTTTGCAGAACTACACCGCAACCACCATGCTTGCCAATTCTGAGTTTGTGGCACTTTTAAAACAGGCGAATACGGACAGTTCGAAAATGGCGGAGGTCATCGGTGTCTCAGAGGCACAGCTTCGGTTTGTAACAAATACGCCAAGCGGTATGGGACTGATGAAATGTGGCAGCGTAATCATTCCTTTTGATAACACCATAGCAAAGGGAACGGATTTGTATCGCCTGTATAATACCAACATCCATGAGAAAATTGCGTTGGAGAAAAAGCAAGCCTGAACTGTATGCCGGAAAGGAGGAAAGGATTGAATATAAAAAAAGCGGATGATAAGCCTATGGTTATCCATACAAAGGAAAGGAGCAGACTTCATATAAGAGGGATGCCTGAAGCAAAAGTCAAGAAAAAGAATATTCCGGTTATGGAGCATGAAGTTAAGACCGGGAGAGATGGCAGAGAAATTTCTGTAGATAAAACGGCATTAAAGAAAACATCCGGACCACAAAGCAGGAAACGAGTGATGGAAGGTTCTCTTGTTTCTGTTGGGGCAAAGACAGCTTTAGACCAGATGGAAGGGGGAAGAGAGGTCTATGAGTCTTATATGACTGCAAGAACTCTGGTCCGCCCGGTGGAAAATGCCGCAGATGCAGGAAGACAGCTATATCGTATGCAGGTGGTAAGGGCAAAAGAGAAACAGTTAAAAAAGGTGGGAGCTGGAAAGAAAATCGGTAAAAAAGCTGTAAAAGATGGGATTAAAAAGGCAGCAAAGGAAACCGGTAAGGCGACGGCTCAAAAGGCCGCAAAAGAAACGACGGAGATTACGGTAAAGGCGGCAGCAGCAACGGCTGGTACGGCAGCAGGAACAGCGGCAACGGGTGCCGGCGGAATTCTGATTGGTGCGTTGGCTGGAGAAGCGGCAGGAATCGCAATGGATGACAGGGATGTGAAAAATTCCACCAGAAACCGTATGATACAGTTTTTCATATCGAAGCTCCAGCAGGAGGACAATCAGGACAGCATAGGAAAAGTCATGAAGGATATTTTGCTGATACGATTTTCCATGGCGGCAAAATATATAATCCGTTATACAGGAATGGCTTTGCTTGGTATGTTAATCCTTGTATTGCTGACAGCTTTTCCAGCTATTGTAATTGTTACTATTCTTTATAATTCCGCCTATGCCATATTCTTTCCTTCCATATCATCCGGAGCCACGACCCAGGAGGTGCTTTCCGCTTATGTGGCGGAGTTTGACAGAGAAGTTGATGAGGAACTGTTAAATCATCCGGGATATGATACCAGCGAAAAGATATATATAGACTATGAAGGATTCGGCACGCCGGATAATTACTGTGATATCCTTGCGGTTTATATGGTAAAGTACGGAAACGGGGATACCGCTACGGATATGACGGATAAGGCAAAGGAAAATTTAAAATCTGTTTTCAATGATATGTGCAGTTATTCCATTACCTATAGAACGGATACTGGTACGGATGAAGAGGGAAATGCCGTAACAACTACGGTAAAGGAAGTAAATATACGGCTGAAAACATGGTCGGATATGCTTCTGCCATACGATTTTTGTCCGGAAGAACAGGAAATGCTTGCAGAATTGATGAAACCGGAGTATCTGGCTTTATTGGGATATGCAGGCGGCGGAAATTCAGGCGAAAAGCTCAGCGGAGAACAGTATCAGGCGGTTGTGGATTCTATTTCCGATGAAAATGGGAAACAGGTGGTAGCTTTTGCACTGTCAAAGGTTGGCTATCCGTACAGTCAGGCATATCGTGACAGCGGGGACTATTATGATTGCAGTTCCCTTGCTTATTATGCATGGCAGAGTGCAGGGGTAAACATGATGTATGAAGGAGCAAATACCGCAGCAGCAGAAGGGAAATTTTGTTATGACCATGGATACCTGGTTCATTATGATGAGATGCAGCCGGGAGACCTGATTTTCTACAGTTATGGAAAGAATGGGAGATTTTTTAACATTACTCATGTAGCAGTATATGCAGGAAACGGAAAAGTAGTGGAAGCAGCCAATGAAAGTCTTGGAGTGGTGTACCGCCCGGTGCAGGGGAAGAGTTCTATTGTATTTATTGGCAGACCAAGATAAAAAGAAGGGAGAATTATGAGATTAGAGGATGTGATACTGGTAACAGAAAATCAAAAAGGAACGGAGACAAATTATCTGTCCACGGTTAAGGATTATTTCAAATTGCTGGCAGAGATTTACCTTGATAATGTAACGGATTTGTCCGAGGCAGTAGATGAATTGTACCGTACAAAGCAGAACAAAGCATTTTCGGAGGTTTATGCAGCACCGAACCGTTCATATTATGCGAAGTTTTGCAGCAGTGAGGTAGAGTTAAAATGTTTTGTTTCAGGAATTTTGGAGGAAGAAAAGGTTGTTTTCGATAAAGAAAAGTGCAGTACGGAATGCATGGAGGTATTGAAGGCATATGGTATGGGAAAGAGTGAAGGCGGCTTCTGTACTTCCTTACAATATGAAGCGAAGGAATACAGCTTTAAACGGGGAGAGATTCTGCATAACTTAAATGGATGTGATTATCGTGTATTGTCTGTATTAAGTGAACGGAATCTGCTGTTAATGGCACAGGCTGACGGACAGTTTCTCTTAGCCATTAATACTGTCATGTATGAGCGTTTTCCGAAAGGGGAGCCTTTGAGTGCAGACAATGTAATCCGGGGTGTGGAATGGGGGCATGGTATTTATCTCGGACACAATATTATGAAACTTAATCTTCCGGAAATCATGCAGGATTATGGCGCAGTCCATGAAATGGCAACTGTAGACGAATACCGGGATGAAGCAAGAAGGCAGTTTCATGTATATCAATGGCTTTCCAAGGATGACAGGCTGGCATTTGCAGTTCAATGGGCAGCGGAAAAAAGTATGCTGGAAGCATTTGGAACTAAGGATTATGAGGAATTTGAAAGATTGCTTCAGAAAGGACACTATGACCAGCGGATAGGTTTCAGCGAAGAAAAGAGAAAGGAAAAACAGGAAGAGAAATCAAGATAACAGGGGATTATTTATGACGGAACAGATAACGGAAAAAGAAGTGGTAAGAAACATGAGACATCTGGTAAAGCTGCTGCATAAGGAGTGGGAGCAGTCCGGCAGAACAAAGGCGGAAGTATCCATGAATCCTGCAGATGCCAGGACTGTCAAGCTGAGACTGGGGGAAATAATACAAAAGAGACAGGGACAGCTTGAAATGGAGGAAATAACCTTTCAGCAGAGTATGGAAATGTCTAAAGAAAACTTCATTCTCCTCCGTTTAGTAAAGAAGATAAAAAAGGCGGCAGAGAAGGCGGAAAACAGGGAGATGGAAACAGCTGTTGTGGTGGAGCTTGATAAGGAGGAATATAAACTCTTTTCCATGCTGGTAAAGGCAGAGGAGGAGTAAGAAGAGTGGGAAAGAAATATAACATTATTTATGCCGATCCGCCATGGCAGTATAAGGTATACTCAAAGAAGGGAAAAGGAAGAAGCGCTGAGAATCATTATCATACCATGAATATTGAAGATATACGGTCATTACCGGTAGAGTCCATTGCCGATGATGACTGTATTCTTTTTTTATGGGTAACTTTTCCCTGCCTTTTAGAAGGAATTTCTGTTATGGAAAGCTGGGGATTTACCTATAAGACCTGTGGGTTTAACTGGGTAAAAAGAAATAAGAAGGCTGACACCTTTTTCCTTGGTCTGGGATTCTGGACCCGTTCCAATTCCGAAATCTGCATACTTGGCACAAGAGGCAGACCCAAACGGATGTCAAAGGCAGTTCCGCAGGTCTGTGATGCAAGAATCATGGAACACAGCAAAAAACCTGATGAAATCCGGGAGAGGATTGTGAAATTATGCGGGGACCTTCCCCGGATAGAACTGTTTGCAAGACAGGACTGCGAGGGATGGGACTGTCTTGGAAATGAAATAGATGGAAGAGATATACGGGAAGCAATCCTGAATATATAACCATGCTGATGCATAAAGGGGAGAGGAGTAAATGAGTGTTGATTATAAAGTGAATCAGATTTACGATGCGGCAATCTGTGAAGCGGTAAAGGGTCAGGAACAGTGGAAAAGCATATGCCGCCTGACGGGACAGTTATACCGGTATGAATTTGACAATATCCTCATGGTGTATATGCAGCGCCCACAGGCCACGCTGGTCGCAGATTTTGATACATGGAAGAAGGTCGGAAGATATGTAAAGCGGGGAAGCAAAGGCATTGCCATTTTTCCATCCAGGGCATTAAGACCGGAAATGCGCCATGTATTTGATATCAGTGATACAGGAGGCAGGAACAGGAAACTCACATGGGAGCTTCATGCGGATAACATGGAGGCTTATGCGGCATACCTGAAAAAAGAGAATAGGGAGACCGAATCAGGAATTACGGATAAAGCGGCAGCTGATTATTTAAAAGCCTTTACAGAGAAGCGAATCAGAGTCATAATGGACTCAGAATTTACGGACAGGATTACCGGGTTTGTAAATTTAGCAGGAACGAAAAGAATTTTGGCAGATGATAAAACGCAAGAGATTACGGCGGAGGAAGTGTTAAAAAGGAGCGTCGAGTATGCGGTATTTACAAGGTGCGGCTTTGATATTTCCTCTGAAAAACAGGATTTTTCTTTCATTACCGCATTTTCATCGGAAGAAGAGGTCTACCGTTTGGGATCACTTGTAAGCGATATATCCTGTGAAGTGCTGAGAAATATTGCAAAAGAACTGACACAGATGGAAAGGAGTATTGCTTATGGCAGAGTTGATGACATATCACAAAGCGCCAGATGGGATGCTGTATCCCGACCTGACATTACCGGAAGGGAAGATATCCATGACGAATCTCGGCAGGTTCGCAATAAAGGCGGCGGAATATCTGAGGGAGAACCACAGAGAACGGTATATGATGCTCATGAGATTCGGGAAACTGGGGGAGAAAATGCAGGAAGTAGAGGAAGAGGCGAACCGGATGCTGGAGATACTGGAAATGGATTATCTGAAGAAAAACAAACCGGAGAATCCGAACTCTACAATGGAATTGTGGAGCTTAAGAGAGCAGGCGAAGATGCAGGCGGAAGAAATCGTGTTGACAGAGATTGTGATGAAATTCCACTAGAAGATAAAGAAGCGGAGGAGAACCGCAGGCAGTTAGAAAAAGAAATAAGCAGGGAACTGGAGGAAATCAATTCCACCGGAACACTGGAAGAAGGAGGCCATCAACAGGCTTCCTTTTCTTTTGTCCAAAATGGGGATGCTTTTGACCGGTCAGAAAACTTCCGCTTTGAAGAGGAACTTCCGAAAGGTGGTCAGAAAACAAGATACCAATGGAATGTGCAGGCTGTCCGTCTGTTAAAGCAGATAGAGAGAGAGGAACGTGCCGCCACGAAGGAAGAGCAGAAGATACTTGTGAGATATGTGGGATGGGGAGGCATCCCGCAGGCATTTGACGAAAAGAACGAGGGCTGGAAGAAAGAATACGGGGAATTAAAAGAACTGCTTTCCGAAAAGGAATATGAAGCGGCAAGAGATTCCGTCAATACCGCATTTTATACTGCTCCGGTCATTACGGAAGCAGTCTTTGAGGCGTTGGAGCGATTTGGATTTAAGGGTGGAAGTATTTTAGAACCGGCAATGGGTGTGGGGCATTTCTTTGGAAATCTGCCTGACAGTCTTGCAGAGAGTAAACTCTATGGCGTGGAAAAGGATGATATTTCCGGCAGAATTGCAAAACTTCTTTATCCAAAGGCGGAAATCAGCATAAAGGGATTTGAAGAAACACAATATCCAGACAACCTGTTTGATGCAGCAGTGGGCAACGTGCCTTTTGGAGATTACAAACTCTTTGATTCCAGATATGCAAAGCATAACTTCCGTATCCATGACTACTTCTTTGCAAAGGCATTAGATAAAGTCAGACCGGGAGGCATTGTGGCCTTTGTCACAAGCAAGGGTACGCTTGATAAGGCAAATCCCACAGTACGAAAGTATCTTGCGGAACGTGCGGAGCTGATTGGAGCAATCCGGCTGCCCAATACAGCATTTAAGGACAGCGCCGGAACCGATGTAACGAGCGATATTGTCTTTTTACAAAAGCGGGAGAAAAAGACTGCTGTGGAGCCGGACTGGGTGTATTTAGGACATACGGAGGATGGCATAGCGGTCAACTCTTACTTTGCCGAACATCCGGAGATGATGCTTGGAAAAATGGAATATGACAGCCGGATGTTCGGAAACGGAAGCAAATATACAAGCTGTATCAACCATGTGGAAAACTTTGACCTGAAAGCCGCATTAAAGGAGGCAGTCGGAAGGCTTGAAGGGAAAATTACGGAAGTGGAAGAATTTTTAGAGGAGGGGGAAGCTTCCAAAGATGTTATTGATGCCGATCCTGATGTGAAAAATTACACCTACGCCTTTGTTGACGGCAAGCTGTATTACCGGGAAAACTCCAGGATGTACTTAAAGGAGGTGTCGGCAAACATGGAAGAAAAAATCCGGCTGTTGGATGAAATCCGTAATGTCACAAGACAGCTTATCTCCATTCAGACAGAGGGATGCAGCGAGGCGGAATTAAAATATCAGCAGACAATCCTGAATCAGAAGTATGATGCCTATGTAGAAAAGTACGGACCGATTACCGGACAGGGCAGTATGCGGGCATTCCGTGATGATGCGGATTACCCGCTTTTATGTTCCCTTGAAGTAGTGGATGAGGATGGCAGGGTAGAAAAAGCGGATATGTTTTACAAACAGACAATCCGCCCGAAAACCGTGCCGGGCAGGGTGGAGACAGCGGTGGAAGCCTTAAATATCTCCGTCAATGAGTATGGAGGGGTAAACATTCCTTTTATGCTGAGTATTTATGAACCGGATATAAAGGATAAAACGGCGGAGCTTCCGGAGGGAAGCATTCTGTCGGATGAGGCGGAGGCAGAACTGAAGCGGGATGCCCTCATGGAAGAACTGACGGGGCTTGTGTTCCTTGACCCTACGGAATATAACGAAAACAATCTCTGCATGGGATGGAAAACAGCAGATGAATATCTTTCCGGCAATGTCCGTGACAAACTCAGGATTGCAAAGGCATATGCGGGAGAAAGAGGCGGGCTGTTTGCCGTAAATGTGGAGGCGCTCAGCCAGGTGCAGCCGAAAGACCTGGATGCCTCAGAGATTGATGTGCGTCTTGGAACCACATGGATAGAGCCGGAGGATTACGAACAGTTTGCCTATGAACTGCTTGGCACGCCGAGAAGGGCACAGGCGGTCAGGAGCCGGTATTACAGCCATGGAATACAGGTAAAGTTAAATACCTACAACATGAACTGGTTTATTGAAAACAAAGCATTGGATAAAACATCCGTAGCAGCAACGGAAACCTATGGAACGAAACGGATGGATGCTTATTCTATTATAGAAGAAACGCTGAATCTGCGTACCGTGACAGTCCGTGACAGGGTGGAGGAGGATGGGAAAGTACGGTATGTGCTGAATAAGACGGAAACCATGCTTGCAAGGGAAAAGCAGAACCAGATCAAAGAGGCGTTCAAGAGCTGGATATTTAAGGATGCGGAGCGGAGACAGAAATATGTGCAGTATTATAATGAAACCTTTAACAATATCCGGCTCCGTTCCTATGACGGCTCCCACCTTGTTTTTCCGGGCATGAATCCGGAAATCAAGCTGCGGGACCATCAGAAAAATGCAGTGGCAAGAATCCTTCTTGGAGGAAATACCTTACTTGCCCATTGTGTGGGAGCCGGAAAGACTTTTACAATGATGGCGGCATGTATGGAGCAAAAAAGACTCGGACTAGCCAACAAGAATGTCATTGTGGTGCCGAAGTCCTTGATTGGACAGACTGCCGGGGAATTTATGAGGCTGTATCCGTCTGCGAATATTCTTGTGGCAACGGGAAGGGATTTTGAGAAAAGCAGAAGAAAGCGTTTTGTTTCCAGAATAGCAACCGGGGATTATGACTGTATCATTATGTCCCATTCGCAGTTTGAGAAAATCCCGATTTCCAAAGAGCGGAAGCAGATGATGCTTGACAGCCAGATTTCAGAGATTTCCTATGCAATCGAAGAAATCAAAAATCAGAATGGGGAACGCTGGACGGTCAAGCAGATGGAATCACAGAAGAAAAAGCTGGAGGAGCAGTTAAAATCCCTGTCAGATGAGAGCAGAAAGGATGACCTGATTACTTTTGAGGAGCTTGGCATTGACTCGATTATGGTGGATGAAGCCCATAATTTCAAGAACCGTGCGAAACGTTGTCGCACAAGGCAGGACTGATAAATCTGCCGAAACCGACCGACAGAAATCAATTAGAAATAAGAATGAACTGTCAGAACTTAAATCTCGAAATCAAGGGAGAATTACCCTTGCCACACGGAATCAACGCTGATGATGGCATATCAAAGCCGTAGGCGGTGTGCGAGATAATACTTCACTATGCGGGGCGGCTGTATCCGCCCACGTATAAAGCGTGAAGAAGTCGTAACTTGATGTCCTAAGTCCTTATGGATATGGAATATATAGTGCGGTCTTCCGAAGACTATGGTTACACGCAGAACAAGCTATGCAGCATCGTAAGAGTGAACGGCATCCGAAAGGATGAAAGATTAGGGAAGAATGTATTGCTGGTTTTTCAATACATTCCTGCAAGGTTGGAATACCTTGCGGAATACACGGCAACTATGATTCAAAGTGTATTTGTCCCTACGGTGTAAGGTAGCGACCTAAGGTCTTCAAGCAGTTAAATCTGCAAAAGGATAGAGATTTAGGAACGTTTGAGAGCCTGTATTGGAGCTGTACAGAGTGATGAAGATACAGGCAGTCAGCAGTCCCATAGTAGTCTGAGACTGGAATAAGCCAGTCACACGGGCTGAAATGCCCACGGCGAAGGGGACTAGTCAGACCAATTTACAAATTTCACAAAACAAAAGAAAATAGTAACTCCCTGAAATATGGGTGACGAACTGCGAGGTGATAGCCTTGTGCATTTGAACGTCAGATTTTCAACAGAAGCGGAGATGAAACAGACCTTAGATTTTCTTTATGAGAAATCGAAAGAGGGAATCGCATTTACAGGTCTTGTGGAAGCTATGGTAAGTGAAGTGACCATAGTAACCGCAATCCATAACATTAAGTCGAACAAAGGCAGTAAGACGGCTGGCGTTGACCAGGCGAAAATGGATAAATATCTGCAAATGCCAAGAGAAGAATTGACTGCACTGATAAGAGACAGTTTCAGTAATTACAGACCAAAGCCTGCAAGACGGGTATATATCCCGAAAAAGAATGGAAAACTGCGCCCACTGGGCATTCCAACAGTTTTGGACAGGATAATACAGGAATGTGTGAGGATTGTTATAGAACCGATATGTGAAGCAAAATTTTATCCGCACAGTTACGGTTTCCGCCCTTACAGGGCACAGAAACACGCAATACGTGACATTATAAATGTGATAAATTCAGCAACACGCTCCCCAGACCAGCCAGTGTGGGCGGTCGAAGGGGACATCAGGGGCTGTTTTGACAATATCGACCATAGAATCCTGTTAAAGAAGATATGGCGCATTGGAATCCATGACAAGAGGGTAATCAAGATGATACAGCAGATGTTGAAAGCTGGATATATTGAAAGCGGTGCCATGAATGACACGGACATCGGCACAATGCAGGGCGGAATTTTGTCGCCATTGCTGTCAAACGTGTATCTGAATGATTTTGACTGGTTTGTAGGAAGAATGTATATGGAACCGCACAGGCAATGCAAGCACAAGTGCAATGATACACGGCGGCTGAAATGGTCTGGCGTCACTCCGAAGTACAACTTCCGTTTTGCTGATGATTGGGTAATCCTCACATCAACGGAACAGGAAGCATACAGGCTGAAACGTATGCTGACAAAATATTTTAGGAACAGAATGAAGCTGGAACTGTCACAGGAAAAGACGTTTGTAACAGACCTTAGGGCGGAGGGGATACACTTCCTCGGTTTTGTGGTCAAAGCGGAGAAAAAGAGAAAAACCCCAGACCCGAAAACATGGACGGAAAATCTGGTAGGGAAACCATTGCCAGATATGGAACGGCTAAAAGAAAAGATTCAAAAGATTGCCAGTGAAGTCCGTGTGATAGGGGAAATCACAGAAAGGAGCGTACAGGCGGCACAGATACAGCGTGTCAATTCCATGATTGTAGGACTGGCACAGTATCTGCAACCCTCAATCTGTTCCCATGCGTTCCATGCCATTGACAGGAGAATCAACAATACAGCATTGGCGGTATGGAAAAGGAGATTTCCAAAGCATTACAATAAGTATCAAGTTCCGATGGAAAAGCTTTGCAATCTTCCGCACAGGCATGAGGGGTATAAAAGCAAGACATTCGCAGTTCCCATTGAGGGAGAATGGTTTGGAATCACGATGGCTTTTATCACGCATAGCAAGTATGAAAGCAGACCGTTCGACCAGCGCATGACACCTTACACGGAAGAGGGCAGGCGGATTTACAGCTACTACCGTAGTAAAAGCAAGCCCCTTCCATGCGACAGACCGTCCGTTAATACCGCAAGGGATATACAGTTGTCGGTCTACGCAAAGACGGTATTTAACTTTGAATACTTCATGAACAGGGAATATGCGTATAACAGGGACAAAGGCAAATGTAAATGCTGTAAGAAACCGCTGTTTTTAGATGACAGGAAATTTTGTTATCACGTTAAAGGGGAACTTCCGCTTGAAAAAGTAAATAAAGTGCAGAATCTCATATGGCTATGCAATGACTGTTACCGAATGGTCAACAATGGCGCGATACCGCCAGACATAGACGAAAAGGTATTAAAGAAGATTCAGAAGTATAAAAATATGTGAAATTTGTAAGCACGATATGTACCATGAGGGCATAGAGTGTTGAAACCCGATGGAGGGTAGTAAGTTGGTTTGATGGAACGCCGGGTGCGGTGAAAGCCGCATGCCCGGTGTGGAGCGGGGGAAAAGGCGGAGATAACCTCAAAACCTTACCTATCGCTATTGTCGATTTTCTCTAAAATCAACAATGTGTCGGGCATATCCAGCACTGGTTCCAAAAAGGCAATGGATATGTACCTGAAATGCCAGTACCTCGATGATGTGATATGTTGTGAACTGTAGATGTAAACATTTCCTGCAAATACAGTATTTTAGCGGAAATGGTGCATCTGCTAAAATACAACATATGCGGCTGGCTCATTTGTGGTGAATGGAAACTTGCAGATGTTGTGGTAAAGGAAGAAGGTGATAATTCTTTTTTTCGTATCTGTAAACAGTTTAGCACAAAGAAAGGCGGTTGTATATGGAAATCACTTATCATTGGGAGGGCGATTACCTGATTCCTGACCTCAAACTTTCGGATACAACGGAATACCAGATCGGAAAGTATGGCAGGATGAGAAAACAGTTTTTGGAAGAAAACCATAGGGGCGTTTATTCTTATATGCTTTTGTCGGAAACATTATGGAAACACCTTGCGGAAGTTGATGAGGAATGCAATGAAATGATGGACAGGCTTGTAAGGCAGATGGCAAAGAGAGAGGGCGTGACGG
>JAMPAW010000189.1 GCA_023666975.1 Clostridium sp. | reverse complement strand
CCCGCAACCAATGTCATGCCGTCCGTTCCACGGAACAGGCCCGCGTTTGCAATCCTTATCACGATCCACACAATCCCTGCCGCCCACTGCGCATTCCTTAACCTGCACAGCTTTGGCTCCGCAAACCTGCCAAAAAAGAACTGTATGCAGTACCCCTCAAACAGATACAGCGGGATGCTGAGCATCCCCATGATATATTCAATCATCCGCATCCACCCCATTCCTCAGATACCACATATAGGCTTTTACAAACTCCCCGTATTTTTCCTTCGCCAGATAGACATACTCCCCGTTGTTCAGGGTGATGCCCTCACTGTCGTACTCCGCCACATACGCCATGTTCACCAGATACCCCCTGTGGTAGCGGTAGAAACTTTCCCCAAGCTGCCCTTCCATTTCGTTCATGAAAACATATGCCTCTATGGTCTCCCCTTTGGCATGGACTTCCACCTTCTTGCCCCTGCTCTCGACATAAAGGATGCTGTCCGCATCAAGCGTGAAGCTCCGGCTCCTCGTCTTGATGAATACCGTCTCCCGCTGCTGTTTCTTCCTCTTATCCAGCTCCCTTTCCGCCCGCCGGAACACCTCCCGGAATTTATCTTCCTCAACCGGCTTTAGCAGATAGTGGAACGCTGCCACGTCAAACGCCTCAAAGACATACTCCCGGATGCCCGTTATGAAGATCAGTATGGTATCCTCGTCCCTCTCCCGGAGCTTCCTCGCCGTCCCGATACCGTCTGTCCCCTCCATCTGTATGTCGAGGAACACCATGTCAAACTGCTTCCCGGCGGCAAGCAGCCCGTCCCCTGTCTCATACAGTTCCACGCATACGCCCGGTTTTTCTTTTATGACCAGTTCCTTTATCTGTTCACGGATGGCTTCCTCGTCATCACATATGGCTATGTTCATTTTCATCACCTGCAATTCTTTTCCCATGCGAAACACTCCTAATTATATTGTGAATGCTGTTCTCACATTGCGTAGCATTCTCCTTATATCAAGCATAGTTTCTCCATGGTCAGTTATTTTACTTTTTATATCGGCAGATGTTTTTCAATTTTTGTAGGAAAAGAACGAAACCCTATTTGAAAGGGAATGAAATCTTTTTATTTTACACCAAAATATGAAAATTAACTCTAAAGTTTTTCGCTTTTCGTCCGATAGCCTCGTTTTCTGCTCTCGTATATTACCTCTAAGTTCCCCGACTGCCAAACGGATAATCCAGTGCAAGGGAAAATGACAGACCGCCGCATATGAGGTGATTCCCCATAGCGGCGGTCAGCCGTGGTTTCCTAATATTCCTTGTATCATGCCCCAATCACGCTTTATCATCATTTCCAAAGTATTCTCCAAGGCACATCTGATCAATAAATATTTTTTTGCTGCTTCCATACCTGCATATCTGTAATGCCACGATTCACATCTCATTCCATCTCCCTGAACGTGCCAGCCATTCCTCCCACAAGACTCCACTGGCGCTGCATATAGGATTTCAGATTTCCCGTGCCTTGCCGATATGCCGCACAAGCCGCCTGCGGATTATCAAAATGCTCCATGATTGCGCGGGCGGCACCGTACCCGCTCTCCATCCCGGCTGATATCCCTTCTCCCATAGGATTCAGAAATCCGGCAACCTCCCCGGCAAAAAGGACACGCCCCATACCGTAGCTTACACGGCATCCCGGACGGATATGCGGCATCAGCCACTTTTCACCCTTGGTCTGCCTGCTGATGCGCAGATGGTGATTCTCCTCCATGTAGGAAATGAAACGCTCGTAATAATGGCTGATCATATCCGCATCCTTCACGGACACACCAAGCACCAGCAGGTCATCCTTTACGTTGAACCACGCATCATATTCCGACAGTTCCGGCTGCAGGTACGCATAGAAGTAATGCGGGTCTAAATCTATGCTGCCCTCGTTGAATGTCTGGAATGTGGTTATGTATCCGGGAACCGCCCCGGTAATCTTCCGCTTCAATGTCCCGACAACACCCTCGCAGTCTAAGACATATCTTGCGCTTTCTGTATAATTTTTTTCCCCATGCAGGCTGACTTCCACAAATCCGTCCTGCTCCGTGCATGAGAGGGCAGACACGCCATCCCTGACCTCTGCGCCGCTCTCCTTCGCTTTTTCAGCAAGCCACCCGTCAAAATGGCTGCGCCATACATTAAGCCCCTCCTGTTCAAAGCAGTATTCTTTCCCCTTGTCATTTGTGAATATCATGCCCCTGTTCTCTGTCGGGGTACACATGGCAGACTCCGGCACGTCCTCCTCGAAGTAAGCCCTCACAAGCTCCATTGATTTCTTTATCAGAACACCCGAACAGGATTTATACCTCGGCATCTTGAACTTCTCCACCAGAAGAACCTTATAGCCTTTTTCTGCTAAAACTTTAGATGCCGTGCATCCCGCAGGTCCCGCTCCGACTACTATCACATCATACATCTGCTTTCCATCCTCTCTGCTGTTTCCTATTACTTCGGCAGAATACCGTTCCTGCTAAAGCGAAAGCACCCACTGAATTATACAAATTCCAACAGCATTTTCAGACAATTTCCCAATCGCCATATTCACAGCCCTATCCCAAAACGCAAAAAAGAGGAGCCCACCAGCCACTCCGGTGAACCCCTCTAATCTTGAAACCCCTTGATTTCAAGCCATTTCTATACACTTTTGCCAAATCGTATCAAAATTCCTATGGCATCAATTATTGATAGCCGCCTGTGCCGCTACGATACTTTGATGACTTTTACTCCCTGCGGTCGGGTTTATTGTATAGGGTTTTGCCAGATTGTATCCGACTTTCGCCAAATCGTTTATACTTTTTGGCAAAAGAATTCCAGAACAGATGTTCGTTCGCTTTCAAATGCAAAAACGCCTCCAAAAACACAAGAAAATAGTGCAACTTTCAGACCTATGTAGTACCAAAAATGCCGTATTTATGGGCTTTGTGAGGTTTCCGCCTGTGAAAATATAAAAACAGAATAGAGATAATTCTCTATCCTGCTTTCTATATGCACTTTTGTGCGTTTTATCTTGCAATTAAAAGAACCAATATCACGTATCCATTTCTTAAATGCCAAAATTAATAACCTACGATTTCCATCCAAAAATTGCTCCTGCCATAGCTTGCTCGCTTGCAATACGTTCGCGCTCATTCTGACGGATAATGGGTTCCATCGTCCGATTTAACTCAACCACATCACATCTAGGAATCCGCTTAACTACTTCCACACTACGAGTAGCTGACGTTGCTTTAATTGACTTCCTTTTCATTTTTTCAGCCATACTCGCCATGCAACTTTACCTCCACTAAACTAAATTCACATCTACACTATCATATTCTAACAAGGCACTTCTGTCAATATATTTTTTCATTTTTTATCGTTTTTTATTCATCCATATTTAAAATTGGATATAAATTGCTATCATATGGAAAAAAAGGTTGCCATTTTTCAATCTTATGAATAATATCCACATCAGATTCAAAGTCACCTTTTTTGACATCTTGTGGCAACCTGCAAAAAATGCTTTTAGGATAAAAAGCAATTATCAGGCTATCCGCATATGCATCTGCAGACGACGTCGCGTCAAGTATAATTTCTCCAATTACCTTCTTTGAATACATATCAACTGTACTTAATTCACATACCCATACAAATCGAGGAAATACAGTGGTTCTGTACCATGCCCTTGCCTCTTCATTTCCATTTGCAAATTGTTCATCCCTACATCTTCGCAAACTTCTTGATGATGCCATAAAAATCCTCACTGCTAAAGGATTTTCTCGTGATCCTAATAAATCCCCACCTTCAACACATTCAAGATCTGCACAATTAAGTCCATACTCTTGTGAGGCAATGATAACTTTAAAAATCTCACTGGCATCACTTGCTTCTAAATACATTTTCTTATATAAAGGTACCACCATCGTCTCAACACTATAATCACCTAATTTTAATCTGTTTTGTTCAGAAAGTCTGCATGTACTCATCATATATGGTGCTTTGAGATCATCCATTACACAAAAATTTTCTACAACATCTACAGCATCACAAACCCACGCAATATTATTAGATTTTTTGTCATAACATGCGTATACATTTTCCCTTAGCTTTTGTTGCTCAAGATCAATCTCCCCATGACCAATAACAACAATCGAATGTCTATTTTGCATACCAGTAGTTACACCAATCGATAAGGGAATCCCGGATTCTATGTAGTAATATAGTATCCGGCGAAACTTGTCCTTTGGCATCTTTTCCGCTAAGTACAAACGCGGATAAAAACCGCTCTCACAAAATGCTTTCGATATCATCTCGTATTTCAACCCATGAGTAGGTAAACTTCTTTCGTATCCATTTTCTTCCGCTATCCTATTAATATCACTTGGAAGCAAATAGTGATACTCTGGATATGAGCGACTAAAATAATCCATTAGATTCAAAATTGTAATTTCTGCACAAGTAGTTGTCTCTGCATCCTGCATAGAGTATGGGAACGCTCTTACCGAAACTTGCTTTCCAAAGGCCATCATATTATATCTTGCTGTTCTAACAAAGCATTGTTTCCCATCAACAAAATATTTCGGATTTAGCAATGTTCGTCCAATAGCTCTGCCAGGTATCGGACGTATCACTATACTTCCGACAAAATCTTTTCCCAATTCAATCGGCGTTAAATCCAACAATGGTTTTTCAAACGTGTTCGCATATATAAAAATTCGTTTACAAAACCGATCATAACAAAAGTGTTTCCCGGAAAAGTAAAAATAATAACTGTCACGATACACCATATCCACATAATTTTCTTCTAGCATAAAAGTAAATGCTGAACAATTATGTGATTTTGCATATGAAAATACTGAAAAAAACACATCCGATAATATTGAAAAAGATCTATCCTCTTTTAAAAAGTCAATACCTTTATCAAATATAGTATCAGAAATATCCAAAATACCTGCAACATAAAACGGAATTTCCTCTTCAGAAGATACCACAAAAAAAGATTCATTCAAGGTATCATTCATTTGTTCATCCTTTAATTCCTCTATTTCACTATTTGTGTTCCAATCTTCCATAGTCTTCCCTCTTAAATCTTGAACTTATACAATGTTCTTTCTTCATTCATCTCCATTACATTATCAGCACAAAACCCTTCCAAAATAGCTTTCACATCATTAGGTTGAATATTGCAGTTTTGTCCATGACCTCTAAATTTGCATTGCCATTTTTTTCCCAAATTAATACATATAGACTCATTCCCAATTTTCGGAGTAACATCCTCTACTGAAAACCATTTACTTGAATGCTTCCTCAAATATTGAAGTGTCTGAAAATAGACACAACACTCATTATCCTTTACACGCCTTAGATTCTTCACTAAAGCCTTAATAGAGTACAAAACTCCATCTAAAGCTGCAAGTTCCCCAGCACCACATACAACGAGAACTATCGGCACAATAAGATCATCTAATACATCAAGCATCGCCTGTGAAAAGGATATTGTATATCGTGTTGAGAAAATATGACTCTGATATTCATCTTTTTTAGCATCTAAAAACCAAAGAGTATCCTCCATAAGTTGTGTATGATCCTCACCTTGATTTTGTTCATAAATAAATGTTGCCACAGCAACACGTGCAGCATCAGAAGAAAGTTTAAACTCTTTCTCCAAAATTGTCTGCAATTCATCGTGTGTCCCAGATAAATTAAATTTCTGTTCCATCATTATCCCCCTCAACAATAAAAGACTTAGCTACTACAAACACAATTTATAAGATTATAACACAAATTATCAAAAAATACAGTATTTTGAAAAATATTAAAAATTTTTGCAATAAACCGTCGTCATACTCGCATCTTTAGTTTGCTTAAAAACTTTCCAACAATCTAGTGAGTCCAAAACTTATATCCCATTCAATTTGCGTTATCATCAATGGGCATATATTAATTGTATAGAACCATATTTTCTCATCAATTATAGCTATTATCTCAAAGTAGAAACAACTCTTTTTTCGTTTCCTCACTCGTAGTAAAACCGTAGTACCCCACCGTCCCAAAAGCCGAAATTTGCCCCGTTTTGCCCCACAAGTGCCGCCAATTCCCAGCTATCCGCCGTGGTGCCGTGGCAGATGAATAGTATTTTAATCATATCTTTTATATCCCTTCAT
>JAMPAW010000188.1 GCA_023666975.1 Clostridium sp. | reverse complement strand
CTCGTCTGACTGATTATAGTGCTACAATGAGAGTACCAGTTAATAAAAAGTGGATTGAAAATGGTATGGTAGCCAATAATGAATATGTCACTATCGACGGTACAGATAATAAAGAAGCTGAAGAAAAGAAAAAAGAAGAAGCTCTTGAAAAAGAGAAGAAAGAGTTGAAGAAGACTATAGTCTCTGGCGTCAAGTTAACCAAGAAGAAGTCTGGTAAGAAGACAAAAGTTACCATCAAGTTTAGCAAAGTTAAAGGCTGCAAGTATCAGATACAGGTGGCTAATAATAAAAGCTTCAAGAGTGCTAAAAAGTACTCTGTTTCTAGTAACAAAAAGACAGTAAGTGTTAAGTACAAAGGTAAGAAAGCTTACGTAAGAGTACGGTGTTATAAGGTAATTGATGGTAAGACTGTATACGGTAAGTGGAGTACTACCAAGAGTATTAAGACATACAAGTAAGAAGAGTGTCAAAAAACAAATAAGTATAATATGTTGAAATATTTAATATTAGCTGATATAATATAATTTATGAATGTAATAAATTGAGTGTAGTTGCAAAGAGGCTGTGTTTATGCCATTGAAACGGAATGACCTGTATTTCGGAAGGTTTGGTGCAAAAGATGAGTAAAGTGATGGAAACATTTATTGAGAAAATAGATTCAACAAAATCAGTTTTTGACTTGGTTGAATTAGCTTATCGTGTTTTAACAAAGGAAGTCGAGAACCAGACTGTTTTTATAGCGGAGTATTATAGTATGCCGTCTTCTGATAATTTCAACATGGTTTATTTAGACAGATTACATCAAAGCATAGTTGAATTATTTGCGGAGTATTCTTTTGTAAAATATTCTGAACACAGGCAGCAGGTGAAGAATGTTCTGAGGGATATTCAATTCTGCATGAATGGCAGGTCAAAGAAGAAAGATTTAAGCGTTATTTTTGGACTTTTGTTTGCCATTGACTGTGCGGCTTTTGGGTGGGATAAATATCGGATTAAAAGCAAATGGGGCCCATTGGATAGCGGTGATGGAAGCTATGCCGTCTATTTTTGGGGCAAGCAGAGCTATATGGAGCAGGTTAAGGAATATATTCACCGGGAACAAACACATGAAAGCGGTTTTCTGGATTTTATTGAAAATTTCAGATTTATCAAACGCAGAGGATGGCTGGTAAAAGGGGAGATGCCGGAAGTGATTGTGTTAAAACCAGCGAACGTAAAGAGTCTGCAAATCAGGATTGCATCCATTTTGCCAGGCAAACGAACAACGATTCGTTTTGTACCGTTAAAGGGCTCCACGATTCAAGTGGATTATAGGGAAGAGAGACAAAAGGAAATTGCAGATAATATTATTTTACAGATGAAAAGGGCGTTGGAAGTGGGAGTGAATATAATCATATTACCGGAATTTATCGTCAGTGCCAATACGCTTGCGCAAATCAGAAAACAGCTATATCTTTGGAGAAAGCAAGGAATGGGGAATATATCAGAATTAGTTGCCGTGTTTGCAGGAAGCACCACAGATAACCCGCGTGGGGATAATGTAATGAATGTATTGGATTCATGGGGGAAAATTATCGGACAGTATTATAAATATTCGCCATATGTAAAAAAGCGGAAGGATGGTACCGGTTATGAACAATGCGAATATTTAAAGAACCGTGGGAAAAAGTGTCCGATTTTGTTTGTCCAGGGGGTAGGCAGTTTTTTGCCGGCAATTTGCAGGGATGTAATTGATGACAAATATACATCTGCTTTAGTGGAGATTTTTATGCCCCTGTTTTTAATGGTATCTGCCTGGAGCCCATCGGTACAATCCTTTAGGAAACATTTTCGGGAATTTGCAGAAAAATATTATACAAGTGCAGTTTTGTGCAATGCCTGTGATGCTGTATCAAACCAAAGCCAAAATGCACCGGTTGGATTGATTTCTGCTATTGCAAAGCCGAGAACGACAGCGGTGGGGAAAATATATTGCTGTAGAAGGGACAATTGCAGAAAAACCTGTGAGCAGGGATGTTCTTTTATTATATCCTATGATTTTTCGATAGAAGCATTGCGGGAGCAGAGAAATGTTCAGATTGAAAAACAGAATTTGGTTGAATAATGGCGTAACTTGTGTTAAACTATTCCTAAACTGTTTGGGAGGTGGGCGGCATGACGGAGACAATCAATAAACTGATCGAAATGATATTTATAACAATGGAGCAGAATGAATGGAGCGAAGAATTGTTATATGATTTATCCACTGAACTGACCAATGATTTTGAGGGGATTTGTTCCCGGAAGCCATCAAGGGAATTTTTGGATTTGTATGATTATACAGATTCCTATTGGCGGAATCAGGATCATCAGGATCAGCCGGAACATGCATTTTTTGTGGGAAGATTGTATGGCATGCTGGATTTGATAAAACGAAAATATGAGGAACTGGAAAAAGAAGAATTGTTTATAAAATATGATGCAAAGGGTTTCAGGCTGTACAGTGTTTTGAAAAATATCTATCAATCCCCCGGAATTACCCATGATGAATTAACCCGGCAGGTGAAGGGCGGTAAGTCTGCGCTTTCCCAGTTTGTAAGGGAACCGGAGGCAGATGGACTGATAAGGCCAGTAAGGAGCGGAAGACAAAAACATTATTATCTTACTCCATTGGGTACCAGGGTTTATCAGAGGATCAAACCGGCATATGAGGAAAAGGAAAATGCGTTAAGAGAAATGTCAACAGCAAGTGAATTTATCCATATAGGGGCATTAACGAATGGAATTAAGAAAAATACGGATTGGGAATATATTAATTGCCATAGGCCGGAGAGTGCTATAATAAGGGCTGGAGAATTTCCCATACCGCTTGCTTTGGAAAAGAGTCATAAAAAAGAAAAAAATATGTATGTAAAATTGAAAAAGGGGATGATGACAAATGATAGAAAAAAGCCTGCGGGAGATAGAGAACCTGTTGTCAGTCTTTAGAGGGAATTATGCAGATGTCTGTTTTGCGGTATATTCGATTATAGCGGATAGTGAGTGTCCGCCAAAAGCGTTACAATTTTTTTTGGAAAATTGCGAAGATATAGAATCCAGTGAAGAAACGGAAATCGCTGTTATTTTTTCGGAAGAGGAAATCGCTGATTTAGCGATGAGTTATGAAACATTGACGGAAGGAATTTTAAATAAATTACTGAGAAAAAAGCTGGATGAGCAGGTATTTTATCAGGAATTGTGGAATATCCTTAATTCGGATTTTCTTTTTGAAACCCAGAGGGAAAAAGCATTTGCATTAAACAGTATATGCAGGGATGTCAGACTTCCTTATTTTAACTTGAGTGAAGGACTGAAAATGACGGAAGAAAGTTTTATAGAAAACCGGAATGCCGTGAAAACGGAATTGAAAAAAATCCGTTTGATTATGGTTTCTGATTATCAACAGTATACGCAACAGGCTTCTTTACTATTGGATGTAATTGGTGAAGTGCAGGATGAGAAGAAAAAAGCGGTTTTAATGGCTTTTGTTCTCTCAATTTTAAAAAAGCAGGATTCAAAAGAATAGCATAACAGGATTAAAAAAGCATTTTGGCTATATCAACCGGAATGCTTTTTGCATGCTGGATACGGAAGAAACCAGAAATATAAAGTGGATTGAATTTCTATATCCATGTGTGGTATGATAGGTACGGATAAGAGAATAAGGAGGGGACAGCCATGCTGGAAAGAACGGTGGGACCGTGGGATTATCGGATGATGCCGAATAAAATGTTGGAGTTAGTTAAAAATGTAGGAAATATGGAGCAGGAATCGACAGGATATTATGTTGAAAGCGAATCGGAAATGCTTACGATTCTTGCTTATTTAAACTATGGTGAAACAACGAATATAACAGAGTCAATGAGAGAGCAGATTGACCAGGCGGTGGCAGAGTTAGAGGCCAGACGGTTAACGGCAAGAGAGGAACAGGAATGAGCATGATGTCAGTCGTAGTGCCCTCTTATAACGAGGAGGAAATGATTGGGAAAACTGCATCAGTGATTCAGAATATTTTGACGGAAGCGGCAATTGAGTATGAGTTGGTTTTTGTCGATGACGGTTCAAAAGACCAGACATGGACGCTGATTGAGCAGGAGGCGGCAGACAATCCGCATATTGTAGGTGTGCATTTTTCCCGCAATTTTGGCAAGGAGGCGGCGATTTTCGCAGGACTGGCAACCGCAGGTGGAGACTGCTGTGTAGTCATCGATTGTGATCTGCAGCATCCGCCGGAGCTGCTGGTAGATATGTATCATTTATGGAAACAGGGCTATGAGGTCGTGGAGGGGGTCAAGCGAAGCAGAGGGAAAGAGTCGGTTCTGCATCGGATGAGTGCCGGACTGTTTTATAAGATTATATCCCGTGCAGTGAAAATCGATATGACGAGGGCTTCTGATTTTAAACTTATGGATAGAAGGGCAGTGGACACACTGCTGGAGCTTCAGGAAAGAAACTCCTTTTTCCGTGCGCTGTCCTCATGGATTGGCTATAAAAGCACTCAGATTGAATTTGATGTGCAGGAGCGGACAGTAGGCGTATCAAAATGGTCTGTGGGCTCACTGGTTCATTATGCGATGACCAACATTGTGGCTTTTTCTTCCGTTCCGATGCAGTTTGTCACTGCGGCAGGCGGGGTAATGTTGCTGTTTGCCATTGTGTTAGGGATTCAGACGTTGGTCAAATATTTTAACGGCTCGGCAGTAGAAGGCTTTACCACGGTCATTTTGTTGATTTTGCTGATTGGAAGCATGATCATGATAAGCCTGGGTATCATCGGATACTATATTGCCCGGATTTATGAGGAGGTAAAGAGACGTCCTAAGTACATTATTTCCAAGATAATCGGAAAATAAGCACATTATTTTCCGGTTGTCTGCCTTGGCACATAATAAGTGCGGTAATATTTGTTGTTATTATCATCTTTACCATAGAAATCGACTCTCTGGTTCGGGTAGATGTTCTCGGACAGCGTTATGCTGTTTGTGCCTTTTTTGTGGAAAGAGTAGGTATGGCCGCCGGTCTTTACGGTACCGGAAGAGATGTTTCCACAAGTAAATTCAAATTTTGTCGTATCAATATCATCGGAGGTGACACGAAATGTGTGTCTTCCGTTGTTCTTATCGCATCCCTCGATAATCAAATTACCAGACGGGTTATATTTAAAATTATTTTTGGTAATACGCACTTTTTTGCATATTTTAACCATTGCGCCGTAAGCATAGTGGTCAAAGGTATTTTGGGTAACCGTGGCCTTTTTCACACCCATCAGAAATACACCCACGACACTTTTGCCCTGCGTGGATGCAGAACTGCGCTTAAAGCGGTTGTTTCGTATCGTGATATTCGTGGTCGGGTGATTTTTCAGGTAATGGTGGACGCCGATACCCCGCGGATAATCGGTTATCGTATTTTTCTCGATGAGGATATTCGAGCATGGCGTCTTGTCCGCTTTGAAGCCGGGAGCCCAGCGCCCTTCTTTTTTGGACTTATAGCAGATGTCGAGCTGGATGGCCTCGTTGGTAAATTTTGAAGAATCATAACGGAATTCACTTATTTTACAATTTTTTATGGTACTGTCTTTGACGCCGGCAAACTCTATGGCATGTGCACCGTAACAATGTTTGATGGTTGTGTTCTTGATGGTGATATGCTTAGAGTGCCCCATATAAATCAGGTTACTGGTCTTTTTGGCTTTCGCAATGTTTCCGCCGTCCCATGTACCTCCGGTCACGGTGATGTTGTGGGCAAGCCGGTAGCCGCCATTGAAATCGGAAAAATGATTGGCATTGGTTGTGCGGAGCATGTTTTGACTAAGGGCAGATTTTTTTCGTTTGATAATGGCCTTGGAGCTTAACTTCAGCTTTGTATTTGATTGTATATAGAGAGTATCATCGATGTAATAGGTTCCTTTGGGGACAATGACAACGGTCATCTGATCTTCCGAAGCCTGATCTAACGCTTCCTGAATGGCATCGTAATCGCTTTCTTTGTCTGTACCGTCGGCTCCGAAGTCGGTGATGTCATATCGACGGGTTATCGCTTCACACCGGATCGTGGTACCGGACAGAAAAAATATGAACATCAGAACGGATAAGAATCTGTGGCTGTGCAGTGTGGTTTTTAATGCACACATGTAATCATCTCCTATGTAAATTAATGGAATGTTATTAA
>JAMPAW010000187.1 GCA_023666975.1 Clostridium sp. | reverse complement strand
TGGCGAAAAGTGTAGATACGCCTGACTATCGCCGCACACATGGAGAATCGCATCAGGGGGAATGTGTTCTTTTACATATCTGCAGAACTGCCCTATTGTTATATTCCCTCCATGTTTCCAAAACTTCGGATCATACTCAATCATCATTTTCAGCCTCCTTATCTTCCTCATAGTCAAGAATTTCTTCAAGCGAATATCCCGTTTCTTCCAAAAGGATATTCAACGCAGCCGCAATCGCATCATCATATCCCCTGCTGTATTCATCTTCGGCATCACAGCCTCCGGCATTGTTAATCTTCTTTGCAGCTTTCTTGACAAGCCGCCCTGATACATAATCCTCATTGAAATTTTTGTTGTCTTTACCCATATGGTACTTGACGACACGCCCTGACATAAAATCTTCCTTAAAGTCTGCATCTGTTTCCGTTTCATCTGGCGCAAAGTTAAATGTCGGTTTTTCCTTCCTGTTCTCACATCTTGTCAACCATTCCCGGACTGCTCTGGTGCAGTGCTTCTGTCCTGCGGTAAAAGTGCCATCTGAAAATATAATGCCTGAACATTCGTCCTCGATCTGCTTAATCCAGAATACATGACCGCCACATTCCGGTCTGACAGAAATCTCATATATCCCATCTTTGGTATCACACTTAGGAAATGAGAGTAAATTTCTCCCATGCTCGGAAGAATAATCTGCCTTCATTTGCTTAAATATCCAGTCTGCCAACTCTTCCAAATCCCTGAACCTTTCCTGCAGTTCTTTCTTGTGATAATCATTCCAGTATTGAATCATCCTCACTGTAATCATTTTGTTTTACCTCCAATTTTATTTTGATTATGGTAAATCTAACGAGCGTTAAATATACCACTGTCAAATTTACCGATTTCAATAAAATATGACAAGACTTTTCCACTTTTTTCGGAAAGGTCAGATTTACCACCATCTGAAAAAATATTCCGGCAGAAAAGCCGGACTTTTCTCAGTCCGACTTTCCCACCTATGACAAGCCTGAATATCACGCTGCCATTTTTAGTATGCCCTCATTTCTGTCATATCTGTAAACATGATCCGATAAGCGTTCTTCCGCATCTACCTGAGTTGCATTTACCGCACACACCATATCTGCCAGTTCTGAATATTCCGGGGCTTTGTTTGACGGAATGATGATGGTTTCATGTACCGAGCTTGGAAGCACAATAAAATCATCAGCAAGTTTTTCACTAATTCCCTGTAATATATTTCCATCCAGAATTTCCACTGCCCCAAAAGTCCTGCCCTTATTCGTAAGGACATACATCTTTACTTCTGCTTCTTCATCAATCAAAGGCACGACTCCCTGAATCAATGCCTCCATATCCTGAAAGATCGGTTCCCCATCCAGACGCATATTGACAACCGCTGTCTGGTAAATGCTTTCTTCACTCTGCCCCCACATCTCCATGTAATTATTCTGGATCAGGATGGATGCCATTCCTCCATTTCCGGCTGCTCCTTCAACTTTTATGTAGTAGACCACCGCCAAATCTAAAAAATGCCTGTGCGGTATCATCCCAAGAATCTCCCTGTTCATATCAGCATTTATCAGCTTTGCATAAATATAATGCTTGATTACATCCCACTGCAGAAAGTCCGCCACACTGACATCTCTCAGGTCATCTCTGTGTTCCATGATCCCCAGATAGACACTTTCCGCAGCTTCCTCTATCCCCATATGCCCATGCCTGTATGCCCTGTAATAGTCATTCAGAGCTATACAAAGTCCGCTGTTGCCATCCTTGCTGTTAGCGGAAATTCCTGTCAGCTTAACGCCATTGTTTTTCATATTCGTGGTTATCCACGCACTGAAAGCTCCGTCCGCTTTCTCCCTTACTATCATTAAGACAGCTTTTGCAAATTCTTCCAGTTTCATAATTATATCTATCCCTCCTATGCCGCTTTTGCGGATTTTGTCCTTGATAAAGCAAGCATCACTTTGTTATAGAGTTCCTCGCTCATAGCCTCCGGCTCCTGTATCTTATACCGTTTCTGAACTGCCTCCATTGCTACGCCCGTTCTGTTAAGTTCTGCCTGTAAGGAAGTCATTTGGTCTTTGGAAATGGTGTTTTCCTGCGACTCTTTCTGCGGCTGTGCCGCTTTTGAAGCCTGTTTTCCCTTACTGTTTCCGGCAGTTCCTTTTGCTTTCAGTTCATATACCGCCTGCCCCTTGTCATTCTCAACCACAAGGGCAGAAATTTCCCTGTCCTCATTATACGCAATAGACTTTACGGAAAAACGGTCATAACAGTAAAACTTATTATCCTTGCTCTGGATTGCCGCTTTACCAGCCGGAACCCAGATAAACGGCGCAGAATACAGTTCACGACCAATCCCCCAGTTAAAACAGGCTCTCTTAAAGCTGTCCGAGGCTTGGGATTTTTCTTTCTCCGTATATCCGGTTGTTCCAACGTCCTGCTTTGCCACCCATTCCCCGGACTCCTTATCAAAGATTTCCACAGTGCAGTACAGATTCCCGTCTATGCACTGATGGCTCCGTTTCCAGCCGAAAGCCCCGAAAGTTTCATCAAGGATGCGCTGATCCACCCTTGCATCTTTGTAAAGCAGCAAACTCAGCCCTTTTTCATTGATAGTCGCTATCCGGCACTCAATCTCATTTGCTTTAAGCAGCCTGATTAAACTCTGTTCCATCGCCGTTCTCCTTTCCATAATCCAGACTTCCCAATTCTGAAATAGTTTCCAGCTCGCCACACGCATAAGCCCTTAATTCTTCATAGAAACTGTCCTCCCTTTTCAGCCATTCCTGATAGATAAATTCCAGTATTCCAAATTTAAGGCTCAAAAGCCTCCGTATGGTATCCTCCTGCAGATTGTCAATATGTACCGCAAAGATTTCATACAGATTCACATAGATTTCTATTTTATAAGAATCCTTAAAAACTTCTTCCCTTTCCTGCCGGAGCTTGGAATCCTTAAAAAGTTGTAGTTCAATATACAGCCTCTTTGACAACAAATCCCTTAATTCTTTTACATCCATATAACCGCCTCCTATGCCGCTTTTACCTCAAACCGCCTGTAATGGGAAGGCTTTCCGTAATCCGCATAAATCTCCGGCTTTTCTGCCTTGATGCGCTGTGAGTCAAGCCTGATTGAATCTATATTGCCCCATGATACACGGTAATGTTCGCTGGTAGCATACTGATTGTCACCCATGAACAGCTTCACTTCCTGCTCAATCTGCTTCTGTTCCTCCTGCAATTCTGCGATAAAGGCAAGTATTTCCTCACGTCTGCTTAACTTTTCATCAAACCCGACAAGTTTAATCGCACTTGCCTTTTTTGCGGTATGGAAATACTGTTCAATCACTTCATCACAGGCTTTGCTTCCATCCGGCGGCGGGATAATGCCTTTCACCACATGGTTATTCCAGAAATCGTCTTCTATGGCTGTCAGGCGGCTTATCAGTTCATCATCCCACTCCAATCTGCGGAACGTAAATTCCCTGCCTAAGATAACCGCCGCAATATACCATGTACGCTTTCCCGTAACCGCCATGTAATGATAGCACTGCATAACATAGTGGAGCGGGATATTCCCATCTGCCCACTTGCCCGCATTATAGGCACTCGCCGTCTTACATTCCAGCCCTGCATCCTCACCCACTACCAGACGGTCAACATCTGCAATCATAAACGGATGCTCCGTACTCCGGTACATGAAATTGGACTTCCTGACCTTTAATCCGGTAGCCTCCGTAAAACGCTGTGCAACATAATCTTCCAGATCGTGACCAATGCGGATAGCCTCATTGTCCTGTTCCTCCACTTCCTCACTCGTCTTGTCCTGAAATACCTTCATGGCGCTGCTGTAAGGGTTTACACCGCAGATAGCCCCGGCATCCGAACCGCCAATACCTGACTTCCTTAAACGCAGCCATTCCAGATTATCGACTCCTGCTAACGATATTTTCTCAAACATGATAAATCTCCTTTCCTACAAAGACAAAAATAATGGGGATGGCTAGGATTATAATAATCCCGACCATCCCCATTTTCTGTTATGCTTCATTTCTTTACTGCCTGCAAATGCTTTCCAGTCTAAGATATTCTGCTTTAAAGCATACATATATCTTCGGACTCCGTTTCGTGATATACAATTTCCCTGCCTGTGACCATAAGACCAAAAGAATAATTTTGAATCCTAAATATACACATTACCCTCCGGCAGAAAACCTAAAATGGAAAGCCCCATTATCCATAGCAGACACCACCTCCCTCATTTAAAATTATCCAAAGCCTACCGGGGCAGTTTTAAGCAGCCTTTACAAGCTGGTATGCCTTGTCGATAAGCGGATTACCGTCAACGGTGCGGCTGAACAGATTTTCATTGTAATTCGCCGTCCTGCGGAGCGGATTGCTGTGTGTCGCAAAGTCTGATACCGCATTGATGAAGCGGTACGCATTGCTGCCTACTTTCTGCAGGTCAGGCGCATCATAATAACGCTTCTCCATATCTTTACGGAGCCGGATAATATTCTTGCGCTGAATGTCCGTAGGCTCTTTCTCCATTGGCAGGAGCAGCTCAATATATTCTTTCACTTGCTCGTCCGTCATTTTCTGTCTGCGGAGCTGCTCAAACTCGATACCGAGGCAGTCCATATATTCCTCTGCCATGAAAAGCGTATCTTTCGCCTCCTGTATCTTGTCCTGAATGTTGCCTGTGTGGATCATACTGAAACTTCTCTTTGCTGTGTTTAATGCCAGATTGAGGGTATTGTTACACACCACCCTTACCGGAGTGATAGCTACCTTTACCGAACCGGAGCCGTCATGTGTATTGCTGAATACCAGATACGGGCTGATTCTTTCCCCTGCAATAATGTACTCCCTCGGAAGCCTAGCAAGCAGCCAGACCTTTTTGCCCTCCTGCAGTGATCCGGCTGTTTCATATCGTACACCCTTTCCAAGCAGTTCATCCGTAAAGCTGAACGCATCCGTATTCTGCACCACTTTGTAGCGGTCAGATACCACGCCGAGTACCTTTCTGTCAGAATCCCGCACATTCGCCTTGTACCCCTCTATCGGCTCGTTAAAGTCCGTATAGATCGGCTCCTGTACTACATTCCAATCCAGCCCCGCCAGCCGGAGTGCATCCGCTGATGTCGGAGCTTCCATAACGATAGCCCCCAGTCCATGCCACGGTTTTTCCCTTACGCTAAACATTGTTTCTACACTTGCTGCCATAGTTCATTTCTCCTTTTCTCTTAAAATTTTAATTTGTGATTCTTGAACAGTTGCAATAGTTCCACCTTTTCTAACCTCCTGTTTCATACAGATTCATTTTTTACCTCCTTCCCATTACAGGCACAGACGAAGATTGCTGCATCTTTCCAAATCCACATGAAATATTCATTTTCCACTTTGCTTCACAGTTATAATATACGATTATGAAAAGCTGCTTTTGCTTTTTACAATATCGCCCTGTAAGATTAAAGTTTTTCAGGACAAAAAATACCGTAGGCAGTCAAGCCTACGGCAGTTCCAATCCTTTTCTACGTTCCTCTATGTTCCGCAGAGCGGTTTCGAGGTAATTCCCCGGTCATGCACTAATATAATATACGATTGACATAATTTATTTATCCATCCTCCCTACAAAGAGCCTATTTGCATTTCCTTTGGATATATTCATGCACACTCTTCACAGGAATTTTCCAAGTTCCAATTTTAAACGCTTTTATCTCTCCTGACTGTAATAATTTATATGCAGTGGTAGAGGAAATAAATAAGCGTTCACAAAGCTGTTCTACTGTCAGTAATTCGTTTTCGTCTGTTCCCATAAGCATTTTTTATTATCCTCCGTTTTCATTTATTCTTTATTTCCATGTTATTCATGTAAATTTTCCAATAAATGAAAGTAGAAAAAAATAACAGAAACAACAAAAAATCAACGGATGATCCTGACTATTGCTTATTTAAGAAGAAAACCAAATTATAGCATCACAGTAATAAATCACTCGTCCTTTTCCTCTGCTGGCACAAATTCCAGAACATCTTCTATCCGGCAGTTCAAGGCAGTGCAGATTCTTGCAAGCACAGCCGTATCTAATCTTGTAATCTCATTGCTGCAGTATTGGTTGATCTGTGTCCTCTGCATTTCTGCCCTGTGTGCCAGCTTATTTTTGCTGATTCCCCTTTTCTCAATCAGCTCCGCCAGCTTGATCTTTATATACCCATAATCCTGTTCTTCCATAAAACACCTCTCTTTTCCACCTT
>JAMPAW010000186.1 GCA_023666975.1 Clostridium sp. | reverse complement strand
GCCTCTTTTCGTTCAAGATTGCAAACGAACGGAGTGAGTTTCGCAATTACCTAATATAATTTCAAAAAGGTTCCACAAAGAAAGCCTAGCCGTCAGAAAAGGAACCCGTGGCTCCAGAAAGTTGGAGATCAGTTTCGATAACGGACGAGGCAGATTGATATTCGTGCAAAACGGAAACTCAAAGGGAATGAGAAGCCGGGCAATTCCAAGCGCGACAAGGAGCGTCAGTGCCTGACAGCCGAGATAAATCATGGTCTTTTCGTGACGGAAACAGAATGCAATCAAAATGGCAAGAGCGTTGCTCGTCAATAATGCCATGAAAACAGTTGAAAACGAAAAGTGCAGCATGTCGTCTCCTTATCTTTTGTAGTTCCGGTTGGGTTATCAGCTGTTAGATCTTTAAGGGCAGTCAAACTGCTTGTCCCGCGGAGCGGCATCGGTTGTCCGAAAGCGTCGGGAAAAAATATTGCCGTCTATGGCAATATCCGCCACTTCGATCAAATTCAGCTTCAACAGTTTCCGTATGACGGGCTGAACGATGTTGGAAGTTAACGTGGAATGAACCTTGAGGATCTGGGATACATTCATCGGTTCTTCCGAATGAAAAATCGTACACAAAATGTCGTATTCTTTGGCGTTTAAGTATTTCGTCATGGCATATTCTCCAATCATGGGCATCTTATTTGGATGACGTAATGAAAATAAAAGGAAAAAAACAGCGCGCATCGAAAATAAGATAAAGTCAATATATCACGATTTCATACCAATGAGGGTGGGAAAATCAATATGTATAAAGCAAAATATATGGAATTTTAGTGTGAGGTCGAAATTTTCTGCGCAAGGTAATGTTGTACGGGAAATTGACAATCCTTGGGAATGATCTATAATAATAAATAGTAGAAAAGCCAATGTTTCAACCGATCAAAAAGGCGGCGCCTATGTTCATTTTTACCAAAATGATCGTCAAACACCACATCAAACGGAGCGGTCCGATGATACTGGGAATCGCCTGCTCGGCGGCGATGATGTTCTGCATGATCCGGATGGGGGACAGTATCAACACCCAGTACAAAGAGCAGGCAATGGGAACGAACCGGTATGACTTTCAGATAGAGGGGCTGACAGAAGCGCAGGCGGAACTGCTGAGGGAGGAGCTGGAACAGGAGGACATCGAAGCAGTAGGTTTTTTTGGAGCGATTACTGCGAAAATCAAATAAGGCTGGATGCATTTTCCAAGATGGAAATACAGATGTGTGCGGGAATGGAAGAGCAGGGGCTGCGGCTCCATGAGGGAAGATGGAGTGAGTCTCCGGAGGAAGTCGTGCCGGAACAGTATGTCTGTGAGATGCTGGGAAGCGGGATCGGGGATACGGTTACGTTTACCTGCGGCGCGACGAGAGATGTCTGGCAGTTACGGATTGTCGGAATCATGGAAAATACGGCGACCTTACAGAGCAGCGGCTGGACCAGAGGGTATATGAATGTCTCCCCTTCGTTTCCCTACGAGGCGGGTATTCTCACACCAGAGACAGAAGAACATACGCTGATTGTTACCTGATGCTCCTTGCCGTATCCAGTGCGGCGGCCGTCATCATCTCTTTTCCGTTCCGGCGCTGCCTGAGCCGGCTCGTGGAGAACTGGAATGTGGGAACCGTTACGGTCGGTTACCTGTGCGTCGGAGTCCTCTCCATTCTGGCCGTCTATTTTCTCGTCATGGCAGGACTCCGGTTTCGGAAAACCAACGAGATCATGGCGGACATCAGAGAAGAATAACAATGAGCAAAGCTGCCGATTGCGGCAAGGAGGAAACAATGAGCCTGATGGAATTAAAAGATGCAGTAAAGGAATACACGGCGGGAGACATTACCGTGCATGCCCTGAACCATGTCAACCTTGCAGTGGAGCAGGGAGAGATCATCATGATTCCAGTCCTATCATCTTCTGCCGCTGCTGACAATTTATGAGAACATGATTACGCCGCTTCTGCTGGATCGGAAACGTGTCAGAAGAAGCGAAGTGGAAACCTTGAGCAAGAGCCTTGGGATCAGGGAACAGCTTGACAAATACCCAACACAGCTCTCCGGAGGTCAGCAACAGCGGGCAGCGATTGTGCGTGCGCTGGTTCACCACCCGAAAGTCATTTTTGCGGACAAGCCGACGGGCAATCCGGACAAAGAAACCGGACAGCAGGTTATGGGGTGCCTGATTGACGCGGTAAAGAAAGAAGGGGCGGCGCTGATGAGGGTAACGCATAATGAAAATCTTGCCGCTTATGCGGATCGCGTGATACGGATGGAGAATGGAAAGGAAGGCCCCCTTTATGAAAAAAATAGGATTGGTGTTTCTCGCGATCGTGTTGGCTGGGACAGCATGCGGAGCTTCGATTCGACAAACAGAAAATAACGCGGAAGAAATGATTGCAGAATCGGAATATGAGATTTATGAGGAGAACTATACACTGCCGACCGGTTATCGTTTTCAATGTATTCAGGTTTCCGGAATGGAAGACAAGGATTTGGAGGATAAGGTCAATAGTAGTTTGACGAAGTATTTTTCCATTTTGATAGAGCCGTGGTTCTCGGAAGAGAGAATCGGATCTTACGAGTCGATTATTCATATGCAGACAGATCGGTATTTAAGTGTTGAGTATAAATTTTGTTATAGGTTAGAGACCAACAGGTATTGGTTCTTGTGCGTTACCGTGGATATGCAGACGGGAGAGGTTGTGTTTTTAGATGATCTGATAGAAATTAGGGAAGGGTTTGCAGAATTGATTAAAAACGGAGGCATAGTGAGAAGAGATGCCGTAGAAGGGTTTCTTACGGCGGAGGAGGCAACGGAACAAACGAATCGGTTGTATGCGGGACGTGATTCGGATTCTATATTGATACAGTTCGAACATTATACGCAGGAATATCTTTACGGAGAGAAATATTTGAAACTTGACAGGTCGGAGGAGTGGCGGACGGATATGTGGCGGAGCTTATATTACAATTTTTTTTATTTGGAGGAGGGGTGTCTCCGTTATTCAGACAATAGCGAGGGCTTATGCAGACCTAGAATTATGGTTCAGGACATCGGAGAATATTTGAAAGTTGAACCATGGTAGAGCGAGAGGGCAGAGTGAATGTCATTACTTGCAGTGTTTCGATTTTGTATAAATTCCATGGATGAAGCGAGGTATATAGTTTTCGGGAGTAGAGGGGCAATGGGAAAATGGTTGTTACCGAAAAAGAATGGGTTGAACTGATAGATAGAGAATAAACTGACAGCAATTAGATATAGAAAATATTGTGCAGAAAAGGAAACGGATTGGTGAAAAAGGGACTAATTTATGTAATAATAACACTCTTTTGTGTGTGTGCTTTACTGATTTTACTTTTTCATAGTAAAAGAGAGAGTAACAGCGAGAAGTGGAATGAAGCAGAAAGTCAGGAAGTAATATCCGATTATGAAAGATTATATCGCTGCGATTTTGAAGTTGCCACAAAAAAATTTGAAAATAAGATTTACGGTGTTTGGCAGGTGAAAGACTTTGTTGGATGGGATCGTTCGAGCCAATATCAATGGGACGGTTTTTATGGCGACATTTTGATTTTTTGTGAGAATGCATGGATCAGCAATGGAACGCCATGGTATAGACCGGTATATGCATGCTATTCTACAGAAATAGATGAGTTAGCGGCAGAAGAATTTCTAAATATCACATGGGCGGATAACAGATATGACGGTCGGGATGGAATTTTGACAATAGCCGTCTGTACGGAAAAAAATCAAAAATTTGGTGATGCATTGGATTATGAGACATTCCTATTCATCCTAGCAGATGATGTCATTATTGTGGAAAAGAACGGTTCTTATTGGGAACTGGAGAAGGTAGGGGATGTTGAAATGAATGATACGTTTTCAAATGAAACGGCAATGCAGTAGTAGATTCGTTAGGCTGCACAGCATTGTCAGGCGGATAGGCGGAGAACGGAGCGCCATTTTGTTGTATTTTGGGAGGCGGGATGAGCAGGGGGATATGCCTTGCACTGGATGCCGAACATGATTCAGGAAACTTTGATGAGTGTGGTTTCCTTTTTTTATGGCAATGGCTGTGTTGATTCAAATTCGGATGCAATTTGCCGTGATGATGATAGCCGTTCAGATCGTATCACTTATTATTAGGTGCTTTTTAACAGAATCATTAGAAAGAATAATCAAGAGACGCACAGACTCGATAGATTCTGGATGAAACCGTTATTCGGAATACGGATATTCGTGAAAATATATTATGTGGGAGCCAATATGAAGAGACAGTATATTGTCAGATCTGCGAGGATTGCGAAATAGAAGAGATTGAGCGGAAACTGTCCGCACATCCTGTTCAGCCGGGAGAGAAGGGAAGTTTTGTGCCGGGGGACAAAACAAAGGATCGGTTTAGCACGCACACTCATCTCTGCAAAACCCATCATCATGATTGATGAAATAACGTCTAATCTGGATCAGGAAACAGGGTTACTGATTAAGAACAATACAGGAAAGTATGTACATAATAAAATGATGATTGCAATCACACGTGGCAAGGAATTTATTCGGAATGATGCGGTGGTATATGAGATAAAGAACCAAACGGTTTGGGGACGGACTTTATAAAGTTGTAGAAAACGGGAGGAGTGTCAAATGAAAAGAATTTAGCGTTTTATTTTTATCCTAAGTGATTAAGTGAACAGGAATTCCAGAACCGAATCCGCTATACGGGTCAGCAGTATGATGACCTGATAGAACAGTATTATCTGTGGGCTGGGTACGATAATCTTGTGCTTGGAATATTTTTGCAGGAGGATGTGTACCAGGGTGATGGGCTGAATCTGTATGCGTATTGTTGGAATAATCCGGTGGTATATTATGATCCATCAGGTTTTACTGCTTTAGACGAGGGTGGATACTATATATAGGGATTATTTGATATTAATGCTGACCTTTGCAAAGCAATGTTACATATGGAGAGGCAAGAGGATGAGGGAACGGACACTAATAAAGGAGGAAGTGGATGCGAAAGTTAAAGATATGGGGATGGAATAAAAAAGAAAGAACAATGGTACGGTATATAAAAAACGGAGATATATTTTGTTTCAAGTTGGACGAAAGTGAATATGGTTTTGGGAGAATTATTGCAAAGACGGATTTTGGACATTTGGCTGAAATTTTTGATTATAATTCTGAAAAACCGTATATTAGTGCAGAAAGTATAGAAAAAATTCAACGAGTAATGGCACCAATAGTTCTAGATTCATATAGTTTATTTGATAAAAAAATAGTAGGTGAATGGAGAATTATTGGTCAACAGGAAGATTATATGGCTTCAGACTTTGACGACATTTTTTTAACGTTTGGCATAGATAATGACTGGAAAAAGATAGATTTATACGGAAACATAACAAAGATAAGTGCTGAAGAGCATTTAAAATATGTATCATCGTCTCCCGTAGGAGATTATATTATAAAGAGTATGATACGACAAATTAGGAAGGATATGTCAAATTATGTGGACGAGGTTTGAATGAAAACAAGATCGACGACATGATAAGTTCTTTCGGAGGAGACAGTGGCAAGTCAACGGGGATGGGCACAAAGCGTGGTGAGGACGGGCTGAGTGCAGAACTTGAACGCAACTATGATAAATTAGGAGAAGATGATATTAACAAATTTGTGGAAGGAGCAAGAGCTGCTAACAATGCGGATGCAACAGAAGATGCGGATGTAACAAAAGATGCACCATGTTAGTTAGGGCATTGTTTGACTTCTTTGAATATAAGCAAAAGTCCAATTGCCTTAATGCCGTATTTGATTAATGCTTTATTAGGGTGATTGGCAATGCTAGGTTTTTGTTTGGGATTTAATGAAAAAGGTGACTATAAGCGAGCTGATAGACACTGTATGATTTTAGTATAGTAAATATTTTGCAGGAGGATATAGCGCTAATGTTTCAAAAGGTTGCAATGATAAATTTTACTGAAGTATGTAGTCGAGAAATTTATATATTCTGTCATGTATATAAAAATATTAGCATAGGAGATTTGTTAATACAAGTATATCGAAACAGGTTATGCTATTATACGGTTAAAAGAATTTATGGATTCAAAGATAAACTTTATTCATGTGCTGAGGGAGGTTATAATTACAAAATCGAGGTTGAATCGCCATTTCAATTTGATTTTGAAGCTTTAGAAAATTTGAAGTATGGGACATATTTCTTTTGTAAAGATACTGAAAATCTTGAGTTTCCGCAGTTTTATCCACAGGAACCCATTTTCACCAACACCACTAT
>JAMPAW010000185.1 GCA_023666975.1 Clostridium sp. | reverse complement strand
GTAAATGTGCCGATAACATAAAGGAAGATATAAAATGAAATGGATTTCAATTATTTAATCAAGGAGGGTATGATTATGCCAATGAATATTCGTTTTAATACAGGTAATTCAGGCTATACGAACATTAACACCAACAGCAAACAATATAAGGCTGCGGCAAAGGATTTTCTTGCGGCTCACCGTGCGGAGGTGGCTGCAATGACACCAGAGCAGAGAATGATGTATGAGCTGTTTGGCGGTGAAGAAGCATATATGAGAAACGTAATGCGAAATTACGATTCTGATGGAAATTTTTTGAATGCATATGGCGTTGCCGGAATGGATGCAACTGGAAAGAGTTTATCAGAAATGCACCAAATCATAAATGTTTCAGAAGAATACAGGCAGAAAATGTTTGATGAGTGCAAACGTCATTTTATTCAGGAATGCGGTGTTGCAAATGGAGATACCACGAAAAGGACGGAAGTTTTTACAGCATATCAAAAAAGTGTTCCTATTGAAGACCGCTTAAAAGGAACATGGACATTAGGGCAATACGAGAAAAATTACACTTTGGCATTTGCTGCTGCGGTTAAGGCGGCTAATCCAGGCTGGAAAAATGGTGATTCTTTTGATATAAGTCTTTTGGACAGCGTTACCAGAGAATCAGTAGATGCTTCGCTTGTTAAATCAAACGGTCAGTATGGGGAGGTATTAACCAGAGGATTGGATATATCCGTTTAGGCAGTAGCAGTAGGGGTCGTCTGCTTCCGGCAGTTCCCTTGATTTACAGGTATAAAAATAAATTCATTAAAATGAGGTAGTGAAGATGAATATATTGAATAGCATTTATGCAGGGAAAGTATCTGCCAGTGCAAGCAGAAGTCTTTCCAAAACTTCCGAAAAGGACAAGTGGCAATTGACAGATTCCCTGAAAGAAAAAATTGTTGAATTGGCAAAGAAAGATGCGAAACGTAATGTATATATGGGAAATGAGTTTATGACTTTGCGGAAATCAGAGGTTGGCAAAGTTGCGCCAAACCGGGCTGCCCTGATTGGAAAGTTTGATCAGGCAATGCGTTCCGGGGATATGGGCGACATGAAGAAAATTCAAGAGGCAGATAAACGTTGGCTATGTCTTTTATTTGGAATACCTTATGAGGCTGAATATCAGGGAGAGGGATCGGAATCAGCAGTTCATATATATAACAAGGAAGGTGAGGAAGTTCTTACATATACTCACGGGGCTGGCTGGCATGAGAAAGAAACAAAGGCAGAAACCGAAGTCCACTCCGCTTTAAAGTCCGTCTATTATGGAGCATATCGGGATGAAAGAAAGGCATTGAACATGAATGCCGGAACAAACAGCGGAGAAGTTATAAATGAAAATATCGTAGTACAAAGTAATTTTGATATGAAAGCATAACGAGTGCGATTTCATAAATATATTCGGAAAATTTGAATGACAGGAGGATATGTTATATGCAGATAACAAGGGATAATTATTCGCAGTATGCAGCTATGATACAACAAATGTTTGGAAACGGGAAAAAGTCTGGCAATCCATTGGCTCAATGTGACTATGGTAATTTTGCGCTGCGTTTTAAGCCGGTTGATATTCCGTTTACGAAACCAAATTGGGATAATATAATGACAAAACGTGATAAACCCGCTATGTCAGAAGAAGAATTTGAAGAAGCAATCAAGGAACTTGCAAGGAAAGAGTTTTCGACCGGAAAGCGTGACGATGCCGCATATAGAAAGTTATGTATGCAGCATGGTGAAACCGTATCTCCAGACAGGAAAGCCATTTATGAAGCAAGCATGAAGCAGACAGGCGGCAAGATGAATGCGGCTTGTATGTTTTGGGACAGGAAAGGGAATAAAACCCTGTCTTATAATCCCGAATCAAGGAACTGGAAAGCGATAAGCACGGACGAAGAATTTGCCAGGGCAAGGCTGTTTACATCAATTTATAATGATGAATTGGCACGTTTGAAGAACGAGTATGGAGAAAATGCAAAAGGAACCGTATCCTATCAGCAGATCAAATCGGATTTATCGGATACGAACGCCAGAGAATCCACTGCCCCAAAAGGCATTGGCAGTTCCCTTGATTTACAGGTATAAAATTTTTTAGTGGAGAAGGTGTTTCTTATTATCAGATGTTGGACTGGACCGACTTTAGCGATATTGCAAAAAATCCATAAATTTTTTTACCGCAAGGGAAGCTGTCTTTTTATCCCGAAGCGCAATCCCAATTTTCCGGTATGCCGGAATATCCAATTCCCTTACGGCAATATCATAAGGGATTCTTTTCAAAATCAGTTCGGGCAGTATGCTTACCCCTAAGCCGCTTTCCACCATGGACATAATGGCATAATCGTCCCAGGTTGTAAACCATATATCAGGCATAAGGCTGCTCCTTTCAAACAAATTGGATATTTCCGCTTTCGCACCCTTTTCGAGCAGCATAAATGGCTCTCTGACAAGTTCCGCCAGCGGAACAACATCCAAAGAGGCAAGGTAATGGTTTTTGGGTAACACAGCCAGCAGGCGGTCCTGCTCTAAAAAAGTGGTTTCAAAATCATTACTGGCTGGCAGCCGCAAAAAGCCGCAGTCCACCATGCCATCATTAATCCATTGTTCAATTTCCGTATAATCGCCAAGCAGCAGTTCATAATTAATATTCGGATATTCTTTTTGAAATTGGCGGATGATGTTTGGTATCCAATGCGTAGCAACACTGGAAAAAGTGCCAATGCGGATTAACCCCGATGACAGACCATTCAAGTCATCTATTTCCATCTGCATTTTTTCATATTCCGCACAGATTCTTTTCATATGGGGCATAAGCCTCATGCCATCCGAAGTCAGCTTTACGCCTTTATGGTTTCGTTCCAAAAGACATACTTTCCATTCCCGTTCTAAATCATGAATCATGCGGCTTATTCCTGACTGGGAGTAATGCAGCATCTCAGAAGCCTTTGTCAAACTTCCGTATTCTATTGTCTTGACAAAAGCCATATATTTTTGGATATTCATTTCCATTTCAAATTCCTCCCATCCGGAAATGTCATAATTATTATGACAAATATTCGCTTTTGTTATCTATTTACTCATGATAAACTAAAAGACGTTAAAATACAACATAAAAATGGAGGCGATCATCATGCTATTTATCAGTGAAATAAAAGAAAATAGCCCGGAAACATTTGAAAGTGAATTAAGAGAAAAGGTATATCATGTACTCCATCACTTGAATATCCCATTTCAGCGGGTAGATACGGACGAAGTGATTACAATGGAGGACTGCACGGAAATCAACAAGAAGCTGGGTATGGAAATGGTAAAAACCCTGTTTTTGTGTAACAGGCAGCAGACAGAATACTATCTTTTTATTACCAAAGGAAACAAGCCTTTCCGCTCCAAAGATTTTAGTTCCGCATTGGGAATTTCAAGAGTATCTTTTGCCCCTGCTGAAAAAATGGAAGAAATGTTAGGCACAAAAATAGGTGCAGCGACGGTTTTTAGCATATTGCTGGATGAGGCAGGAAAGGTTTTCGTGGTCATAGACAAAGAGGTTGCCATGAATGAATGGTATGGTTGCAGTGACGGAGTAACAACAGGGTATATGAAGTTAAAAACAGAACACGTCATACAGAAATTTTTACGCTATGCCAAACATGAGGCAAAGATTATTGAGGTATAGACAATGAATCATTATTATAATCGAATTGTAGTTAAAGTAGGAACTTCCACATTGACAAATGAAATAGGGCAGAACGATTTGCAGGCTTTTGACCGGCTTGCCTGTGTTTTATCCGATGTCCAAAACAAAGGATATGAAGTGATTTTAGTATCTTCCGGTGCAATCGCAGTGGGAGCAAATAAACTGTGCATGGACAAAAAGCCTGAAACGATGCGCTTAAAGCAGGCCGCCGCTGCTGTAGGGCAATGCAGAATCATGTTTTTATATGATAAATTTTTTGGGGATTATGACAAAACAATCGGGCAGATTCTGCTGAATGCAGACGACATTGAAAAAGAAGACAAAAAAGAAAATTTAATCAATACCTTTAATTCCCTTTTGGAAATGAATGTCATTCCGGTTGTGAATGAAAATGATTCTGTCAGCTATTCTGAAATTGAATCAGAAGAACGGTTATTCGGGGATAATGATATGCTTTCGGCAGTCGTGGCTGTATTATGTCAGGCATCCAAGCTGATAATTTTGTCAGATATTGACGGGTTATACGATAAAGATCCCAGATTATTTTCAGAGGCAAGATTGCTGACAAGGATTGAGCATATTAATGAAACATTATGCCAGTCCGCAGGCGGTGCCGGTTCCAGACGAGGCACCGGAGGCATGAAGACGAAACTGCAGGCAGCCTCATTGGCGGTCAACCAGGGGATAGACACCATTATCACGAATGGGAAGCACCCTGAAAAAATCCATGATATTATTGAAGGCAAAGAAGTTGGGACAAGATTTATAGGTCAGCAAAGCCGTTATTAATATTTGCATCAATGTGCCGATAGATTATATAGAAGGGCTTGAAAGAAGTTATAATGGTTTCATAAGGAAGGAATGACGACAATGGAAATCGAAGTAAAGTCACATTATTACAATTATTATAATGTGAAAGGAAGATATACGACATCCGAACCTATCAAAGCAGGCTGGGTAGAAAGATATGAAAGCGTTGAGGATAGGATTGAGGGGAACAACAGCAATAAAGACAGCGAAGTATATAAGGCAAATGTCAAATTAGAAGATATTTATTATGATTTAGGAGTGTCCAACCGTGCAAGATATTCAAGCTATGAGGAATTACAAAATGCTATAGCCGCAAAATATAGTTCAGCAGAGTATCGTTCCAAATATTCTGTTGCTGAATGTAGTGCAATGTATCAAAATGAGCTTAGTATGAGTGCGTTTGGATATTGCAGTAATCTGACGGATCCCCGACTGAATGGAGCGGTTCATGCAGAAACGGACAGTGAGAAAAAAAGCTATAACCGCCAATGCGTGAACAATCAAATCAACAATATTTTTACAAATAACGGAATTAGTCAGAGTTCTTTTGGAAACCGTAATTTTACTTTTATTATCAATCCATACACATATCAGCTTTTTGTAGAAGGAAATACCGATAAATCTATCATATCGCAAATGGAAACATTACTAAATGAAAATGGAAATTCAAAAGAGTTATTTTTTCATATTCTAAACAGTATTGGAAGTACCAATATAGATAAAAATGTGTTGGCAAAATACCAAGCGGCAAGTATGCTGCGGGAATACACCGGCTTGGATATTCGGAATTTTACGCAAACGAAAGACGGTCTTATAGATGGAGACGGAAATAATATTTTAGATGTATTCAAAAAAGGGGTTAAGGAATCGTCCCAAGTTCCGTTAGCGTATAAGGGAGCAGCATATGATGTTTTTGAGGAACATATTAAACAAATTACTTCAACAGATATCAATAGTATTGATGATATGTATTTAAGTATAGGATTTGAAAACGGACAATTAAAAGATATGTCTAACAGTAATATTATAAACATGGGTTTTGATTTTACATCATAACAGATATTCTAAGGGAATATTTGCTTGACAGGAAAAGGAGATTTACATAAAAAATAGAGCACATAGATTTTTTCTATGCGCCCTTACGCTGTTATTTTGAATGGTACAATCAAACATTAGTAGTTTGATTGTCAAGAATTGTTGATTATGCTGGCTGCATAACCTTTTCTTCAATCTCCTTTAATTCGTCAAATGATAATGTTGGAACACAATCCGCAATATCCTCCAGTGACATCTTTCCTTTTTTTATCAATCGCTCTGCTGTTTCCCTCGCTTCTTCACGCCTTTCGCTTATCAAAAAGGTTTTCATAATTTCTTCTTCATCAAATAAACTCATCATAATCGTTACAACCTCCGTTTCCTTGCTCTCCAAATATTCTTTTAATACATTTCTGTCTTTGCAAATTTTAATTGTTTCCTCGACAGCCTGTTTTGTCATTCCATACTTTTCTCTCTGTTCGTCAAAAATTTTACAGAAAATAATGTACTGATTGATGATATCCTCGGTATCGCTTTCATAAATCACTTTTGCTTTTACCTCGATGTCAATATCCGCACCATTAAAAAACTCTTTGGATAAAGATATTGTGTCGGGGTTTTCACCTCTATTACCTGTAAAAATCACAAAAAGTTCAGGCTTCGGCATTTTGACTTTCCTGCTTCCATACAGATTTAGTTTGTTCTGCTGGAAATACTTATGATAACTCTCCGCAAGATACAGCAGTATTCTAATCAGAATATTCA
>JAMPAW010000184.1 GCA_023666975.1 Clostridium sp. | reverse complement strand
GGCATCTGCCGGGCATCTTGATAGAGCATTCTGTCAAATTCATCCATGACTGTCACCCCCTAATTCTGCCTGTAAATGTTTGCGAACACGATATAATCTGCCCTCCACGGCCCGGACGGTCAGCCCCAGCTCAGCGGAAATCTGCGCGGTGGATTGGTAATAATAGTATTTGCGCAGGAACAGCTCTCGATCCCGCCGTTCCAGCCGTCCCACCGCGTCCCACAAGGCTTTTGCGTTTTCGGTTCTGATTGCCGATTGCTCAGGTGTGTCTCCGGCGTCAGGTACGGTTTCATCCAGGCAGACGCCCTCGTGGCGGCGTTCATTCGCGCGCCGCCGATTCAGCGCCGCATTCCGCGCTAAATGAGTAAGCCAGGTGGTCAATGCGGCCCTGTCAGGGTCATAGCCCTTGATGGCATCCCACACTTGAAGCTGAATATCGGACAAGCATTCCTCCCGATCCCGCTCATCGGGAAGGATAGGTGCGATGATGTAGCGCAACAGAGGAGTAAATAACCTCTGAAAACATTCCAGCGCGTCGGCCCGGCGTTCACGCAAAGCGGCAATCAATTCCGAATAATCCACTGCTTTCCCCTCCTTACGTTTAATATACACCGGCCACGACAAAATCCCACGGATTTTTTAAAGACAATAACAGAAATAAGCTGCCTGCAGAAATGTCGGAAGTTAAAGACAGACTTTGCAGTCCGGTCCTAAAAAGCTCAATTGCATATTCCGCAGCCTCTTAACCTTCCGCTCGGTAATTTTATCCGCTTCTGTTATCTGACTGCAGAGTAACGGGGAGTTGGGGTCATATGCTTCGAGATTTCGCTTGCGGACATCGGCGCTATGATTGGCATAACAATATACGCAGCCATTCTGGCAGGTATTATAGAGCCCCAGATCGATGCTTACGGCGCATCCGCATTCTAAACGTTGATTTTTATCTTTGCTCACGTCGATAGAGCAGCCAAGTAATCCGGCAATGAGCTTATCGTCAATACAGTGAGCGTGATCAATGTCATAGGCGGATAAGTCAATAGCTTCAGCGCAGGTATCTATTTTGAGGTGGTGCGAATGGGCAATTTCAGAAAGATTTTTTGCAACGGTATTCTTTTGGGCATAAGATAATTCGCAAATATTTTTTTCTCTTGCGCAACTTGAAATTTTTGTGTACAAATCGATAAAGCTTACGGTGACTTTTTCTGTGTAATTGCACAGCTGATTTGCGATGTATTCAAATTTAGCCGAATGCCAGCTTACAGAGTATCGGTCGTTTAAGATAATGGGATCATATCGCCATATGACGCGCTGCCTGCCGATTAACTCCGATAACGTCTGAAAAGTTTGTATCCGCTCATCCAAAGAGGGCAGATTTGTTTCATAATCTCTATCATATGCGTTGAGGGTAAATTGAAAATAATACATATAATCGTTTAATGCATCCAGCTTCCCTATAATCGGTTTTGGATTTTTACTCCAAAAAACGATGCAGTCAACAATGTCCGGTGCAAGGTTGATTTTACTGATTTGACGTATGTTCATAGGGTTCCTTACACAGGCATATTGTGCCTCTATTCGGTTAATGAACCATTCTGAAAAAAAGGCCGGTATATCCGTTCTTCTGCTTGCGCTTATTATCATACTTACACCCCTTTGCGCTCCGGGGCGCATACCAATCAATAGTTTGAAATGAACTTCCAAACTTATACCCTTTGCGCGCATACCAATCAATAAAACGTCTTACCTCGATTCCATCGTCACCTGTGTACCGGATCATTCCTGGCAAAGGTAATAGACCGCATCCTTTTCAATTTTGCCGTCCGATTTTAGAAGATCTCCTGATTTAAGAGTGACAGCGGCTTCAGCAGCCGTATATTTCGACAGCTAATATCAGTTTTGCCCCACATACATAGGCGAATCCTCTGCGCCTGTATTCCTCTCTGGTATCAATTGTTTTGAAATTTGAGGCGAGAGGTAAACAGCTTTGTTGTTTTACAATTCCCGCATATAAATTTTCTCGATCTCGCCCCAGGGCGCGGGTTTTTGGTCAATAACTTCAAAGCCGTATTTTTCGTAAAGATTTTCATGATCGCTTACCAAAAATACACGGGAAAATCCCGCTGCCCGCAGATAAGTCATCGCATAGGAGATAAGCTTTTGACTCAGCCGATGCCCTCTGTATTTTTCGTCCACGAACAAATAGCCGATATAGGGCGTATAAGGAACATTTGGGATACAATCGTTTTTGGCAACAGTGCAGTAACCCGCAATGTCATCTCCCTGTAAGGCAATTATTACCCGTTCCCAATCGGTGAAAATATTGTCGGACATATTTTGGGATAAAGACTTTCCGGCTCCCCAGGAGCAGTTTTGGGAAAATTGAATCACTTTTTTCCATATAGCATCAGATGAGGTGATTGCTAAAAAATTCATGGTAATTCCTCCAAATTTATTCTCGCGGGCAAGGAGCCGAAGAAGACAGGATGCTGGCGAATGCGCAAGGTATTTGACCTGTTTGAGGATTCCTTTTTGTATCCTCAAAACGCAATTATAAATTGCTTCTTTTGTATTCGCTTCCTATTTTAGCATACTTTATCGATTACATGGTGGAAAAATTCAAAAAAGCGTGGTAAAATGGTCTCCGGAGTAACATGGCGGTACAAAGGATTTTTTAAGTATGGAAGGAGAAACCGGGCAATGCTTTGGGGATATGATTTTTATAAATTATTTCTGATTTTTCTTTTTTGGGGAGTCATCGGTTGGATGATCGAGGTGATCGATATGCGGATCGAGGCGGGAGAATTTCAAAACAGAGGCTTTTTACATATGCCGTTTTGCCCTATCTACGGCATCGGAATGGCGATCGCTTCCGTCGGCTTGAACGGCGTAAAAAATTCCTGCCTGATCCTGTTTTTATTTGGCGTGATTTTCTGTTCCGTGTTTGAATATGTTGTGGGCGGGATCCTTGAAAAGCTGTTTCATACGAAGTGGTGGGATTATTCGCATATGCGTTTTAACATTAAGGGGCGGGTATGCCTGAGAAACGCCGTACTGTTTGGAATCGGCGCTATTTTGGTATTCCGGTTTGTCGAGCCGACGGTTGAAAAAGCAATTGCCGGTATTCCGATTAATTTTGGAATTGCCATAGCTGTGATATTCGGCGTCGCTTTTGCCGTTGATATGATTACTTCTGCAAAAAGGGCATGGTCGTACAGGAAAAAGCAGGAAGACGGCGAACTGCTGTTGCTGTTTAAAGCGCACAGGTAGGAAGGTATGCGGCATCCGCGTCCTGTGACGCAGGAAAGGGAAAAGGGATTTCGGAAAAGGCGAACACATAGTTGATTTCCCGGCGGATATTAAGTATAATTTTAAGTGGTATTATCCTGTATGAAGCTTCCTGAATTGTATGTGCGGCGGAGTAAGAGAATGATTTGAGATTACACGCGCCGGCGGCGGAAAGCGGAACGCTTCCGCGCTTTGAATGAGCGAAGGACAGGCTACAGACTGCTTCGAAAAGAGAACATCGAGGACGCGACATTAAAAAAGAAAACGGAGGAACAGAGGATGGCGGCGGACAGAAGACCGGAGGACATGGTGAGAATTACAACTCCCGAATTGGCGGAAGCCTTTATTGAGGAGCAGATCGCAGAGATTCAGGCACAGGTAGGCGACAGGAAGGTTTTGCTGGCCCTGTCCGGCGGAGTGGATTCCTCCGTAGTGGCAGCGCTTTTGATTAAGGCGGTGGGGCAGCAGTTGGTATGCGTACATGTAAACCACGGTCTCCTGCGGAAGGGTGAGCCGGAGCAGGTAATCGAGGTGTTCCGGAATCAGATGAAAGCAAACCTGATTTATGTAGACGCAACAGACCGCTTCCTGGATAAGCTGGCAGGAGTTGCGGAGCCCGAGCAGAAGAGAAAGATTATCGGCGGCGAATTTATCGAGGTGTTTGCCGAGGAGGCGCGAAAGCTGGACGGAATTGAGTTTCTGGCGCAGGGAACCATATGGCCCGATATTCTGGAAAGCGAAAAAGGAATCAAGGCGCATCATAATGCAGGCGGTCTGCCGGAGGATATGAAATTCGAATTGGTTGAGCCTGTGAAAATATTATTTAAGGATGAAGTGCGCGTTGTGGGCAGACAGTTAGGGCTTCCCGACAGCATGGTATACCGGCAGCCGTTCCCCGGCCCCGGTCTGGGAGTGCGCTGCCCCGGCGCTATCACCCGGGACAGGCTGGAAGCGGTTCGGGAGTCGGATGCGATTCTGCGCGAGGAGTTTGCAAAGAACGGTCTGGAGGGGAAGGTATGGCAGTATTTCACCGTGGTGCCGGACTTCAAATCCACGGGAATCAAGGACGGGAAGCGTTCCTTTGAGTGGTCTGTCATCATCCGTGCGGTCAATACCACTGACGCGATGTCCGCCACGGTGGAGAATATTCCTTATGACCTCATGTGTCATCTGGCAGACAGGATTACCCATGAGGTGCCGGGTGTGAACCGTGTGCTTTACGATTTCACGCCGAAGCCTACGGGGACGATAGAGTTCGAGTGATGCGAAACCTTTGAAATGCCGCAGAGTTTTTCTGCGGCATTTTGTGTTTGTCGGAAATGAAACCGAGATTAAAATATAACGCTTATATGAGGTGCATATCATCAGGACAAAACTGTGCCATATTTTGAAGGTAGGTGTTTGTTCAGGATCATGTTTTCAGATATCATGCGGTGGCAAAATAGAATCCTGCAGATGCGGACATTCTACGATGTCGGTCAGGAGGCAGTTTCCGGAAGCAAGCACTTTACATCAAAAAGGAGCTCCTTATTTTTGGATTCTATGAAATTTGTGTATAGCAAGTGCTGTCTGGTTTAGGATTCTGTGGATAAAACTGCGGAAGCTCGAGAGGATTAATTGCTGTTGACATTATAACTATAGATGTTATAATAAAACAAATGTTCGTCAATTTAGGCCCGTATATGTCCAAAACATTCAATTGTATGCTGGAAATAGAAAACATAAGTATGTTAATATAAGTATATTATGGTGGAGAAATGATGAGTAATGAAATTATAACAATACAGCGAATGGCAGTGTATCTGCAGATTTGTGATATAACAGCCAGAAGATTAATTTTCAAACAGGAATTGTGTGCTTCAAAATTGATAAATCATGGCGTATGAAAAAGTGATATAGATAAATATCTATTACAAACAAGAAATAAGTAATTGGAGGAATATTATGGCTAAAACGAATAAAAGTGAAGAAGCTACTAAAGGATTAGTTGCAGATAAGTTAAGTATGATAGATGGTAATCCTTCAAGTCAAAATATTAAAGTTAATGGAATTACCTGGTTTAAAGAAGATAGCTACAAAGGTACAGAATATGATTGGCTGAGTGCTGTTTTTTCAAAGGCATCAAAAAAGCAAACACTCAAAAGTAAGGGGACACCTGACTATATAATCGTTAAAGAAAAGTCAAATGTAATAATAGTGATTGAATGCAAAGGAAATGTAGCTAATCAAACAAATCTTCCGGATGTTAAAGAATATAAGACACATGGGTATGGTTCGTCAGAAGAAACAGAAAACTATGCTGTGAATGGTGCATTATGGTATGCTTCATTTTTAAGTGATAACTATGATGTTGTGGCAATAGGGATTTCCGGCCAACCACTTCAGGAATGCAAAGTCACTTCATTTGTGTGGCCCAGGGGAGGAAATATTACTGATATAGAGTTATTGGAAGATACTTATTTAGATAAAGCAACATTGTCGATTACTCAATATGGAAATGATATAGAAATTGCATTGAACCGTTATGCACAGACAGAGGAAGCGGTTCGAACAATCTTAAGAAGATATACTTTGGGATGTGCTAATTTTTTGAGGCAGAACGGTATTGAGGATAATTCGAAAGCAGGTTTTGTTTCTGCAATTGTTTTAGGATTGACTAATCCAGAGTCAAAATTGTACATTGATACAAAAAATGCGATAGAAAAAAAGTACGCATCGAAAGCAAAAAGAATGATTTCTGATCCAATAGGAAAAAACGCAGTAAAATTATTGAAAGATTCATTATATGGGTCAGGAAATGTTTATGATGCTGATTATATTAAGGGAATATGGGATATAGATGAGATTCCGCGTGGAAAGAGAACTGCATTAATTAAGTTTTACGATAGTTTACTTTCAAAGGATGAATTGGTGCAGGCTCCTAAGGGGAAAAATAAGTTATTTAGTGATGGCGATACAGTTCTTTCTTGTTGCATCTATTCTTTATATGAGAATGTTATTGCTATTATAGAAAATTATCGTGGTATTGATGTAATGGGTGAGTTCTATACTACTTT
>JAMPAW010000183.1 GCA_023666975.1 Clostridium sp. | reverse complement strand
CATAACCGTAGGTGCTGCCGAACCCTCCGAGACTGTCATCCCCCTCCGTCCCGCGAACCATGTATGTCATGTCTTTTAAGTCTTCCAGCCCCCATGCTGTTCCGTCCGCAAACTCGATGTTCTGCAGACTGTAGTATGAACTGTAGAACTGATTATAAATACGCGTCTCCTGGCCGCTCTCCCTGTTCCTTAACACAAGGTCATAGCCCTCCCTCAGGAGCTCGATGTCCTCCGGCCGGATTCCCTCACCGAACACAAGCCTATCCTGCACACGACCGCTTCCAGTGTCATAGTTGTTTATGGTGTCGTTTCCTGCATTTGCATGAATAAGATAAGTATCGACTCCAACCTCCCCATGAAGAACATCATCCCCGGTTCCCCCGAAAAGAAGGTCATTTCCCTCGCCACCATTCAAGATATCGTTTCCAGCTCCACCATATAAGAGATCATCCGACGATGTGCCTGTCCTTGTATCATTACCATCTGTCCCAATATAACTGTCAGGATAACAAACCCTGACAATACTTGTCAAATACTTGTCATCTGTAATATAATTATTAATGTACTCACAAAAATTTTCAGAATTGGTTACATTGATATATTTAATATAACGTCCCATTTCTCCCACAATTTCTGTCAAATCCTGTCCATTTTTTTTCGCGATATTAATAATCGAATTAAAAAAATCAACATTAATTGTTTTCACACCATTCTCATTTTGTGTAATATACAAAAGATCTACATATTCAGCTAAATGAGTCTGCGCATTTAACAGACAATAATATACATTGAATATATCGTTATATATATCCGTAATAATGGAAGCTGCTGTATTAACCGGATTGCTTCCCGCTGTCCCAAGAAAATCCTTTCCCATTATCTGCTCAACAATATGCAATTTTCTTGCATCAATCAATCCTCCACGGCTATTAGGATCTATAGAATCTGAGTTCGTAATACTCAATAAAATATCTTCTACAATTGCCTCCCTCTCTGAAATTGACGTTGCCATAATAAAACCTTCCACATATCCCTGCAAAATCCCCGTCTCATCCTGTTGCATAAGGGTATGGAGAGATGCAACACTGCCAAACGCCCGAACGTCTGGCAAAGCGGCAATTTCATCCGAAACCATAATCTGTTCTTTTTCAATTGTATTGCTAAGCTGTGCCTCAAAGTTAAATTCGCCAATCTTTGTAGATGTACCATCCGTATAATTAACAGAAGATACCATTATCCCATCTTCTTCTGTTGTCATAAGTGAAATGCTTTCGATTCCCATGCTTGCCAGACTGTTAAGCTCACCACTCTCACTTATTCCATTGCTGTTTTTATCCTGCCATACCAAAAGCTTACTGTAATCTTCATCGCTCGCATCAATTACACCATCGTTATTACTGTCATATTGTCTGAGTGCCTCAAACCCGCTCCCTGCGACACCACCATCAGCTAAAACAGTTGAAGTCCCAAAAAGCTCTGAACCATCGTTTATTATCCCATCGCTGTTTAAATCAATTGCCAGTAATGCATCATCCCCCGATACCCATGCTGTATTTTCCGCAAGATCTCTCGCATCTGCATCAAAATAAACACCTTCTTTCAATGAAAGAAGCTCAAAACCGTCCCCATCCATATCAAGTACCAGTGGGTCTGCCACATAAGGAATAGCAGCACCCGCCTCAGCATAATTTGCATCTTCATATCCAAGCAGATCACAGATGAAATCACCCAAATAATCTCCAATCTCATGCCCCCAGACCAGTCCGCATATGCAGCCAGCAATACCTGCAAATAGAAGAACCGGACCACAAATCGTAACTCCCGCCACCGCACATACAGCTGTTGCAACAGTTGTAAACAATGTACTAGCACCTATAGAAACGGATAATTCACTCACATATGTAACTAACTCCTTGCAGCCAGTCTCATAATTTCCTTTTCCATATTCCTCCACCGCTGACTTAATTGTCGCCGCTGTATCAATTGCAATTAAAACGCCACCAGCAACATTCAGGAACTTTATAACTCCTCCTTTTGTAATCTTAAATACTTTACCGTCAGTTCCCTTTACTACCTCATAGCCTTCTTCAAGCGCCTTTTCTGCAGTTGTAATTTCTTTTTCGATCTTTGCGGATATCTTAATATCATTTTCCAGTACTTCGGTTATTGTACCATCCTTCTCAATCGTATACTTTCCAACTGAAAGCACATCTTTCTCAGCCAGTTTTAGAATATTTTCCGAATCGGCTTTTAAAAGTTCAATCAGTGATTCATCATAGTTTTTCATAATACTCTTAAGAGCATTTTCTGTCTCTTTTGTGATACCAGAGCCACAAGCCTTAATAATATCATCCAGTGATGATGTTCCTATTTTACCGTTCGCAACCATTGTATCCAAAAGCCGGACGGCATTCTCCGTGTCTTTGGCCACAATAGTTATCTCCTCACCCGACTTCACATAATATATATCCTTTAAATGTGTTATCTCACTCGCCTTTAATGCTTCACACACTACATCGTATGCTTTGCTTCTGTCAATCACAGAGTTGAAAATATTCTTAAATACTTCCTTATTAACGCCATTGATCGTCACAATATTATTATTTTCCATAATCGCCTTAAACTCAGTACGGCAGAAAGCATTTAGACCGGCATTATTCGCAGCCTTGTTACTCCCTGATAATAGGGTTATGACATCCGGACTCTTAATACTTTTAATATAACATTCAGAAAAGAAATCATTTAATGATTTCAGGGCTTTCCCGCCTCCGAAATAGTTTTCCTTAATCACTCCATCCGTCTTTATCCCATCATACAATTTCGTAGTGTTGTCAACTTTTTTAAGCAATGATTTATCATCCAGGTATTTCCCTAATTCTTTATTAAACAATTTTGAATTAAACAGTTTTCCTGCCTCCGTACTTGAGATGTATGCTAAATTGCTTCCTTCCTCCTTCGTCATCGCATCCACAATCCGCCACATTGCATCTTCGGAATTCGCCTGTCCATAATATACAACTCCCTTTGAATCCCCGATTGAAAAAGAAAAATTTTCCTTAACAAATTCCTGTAAATTATAAATAGTCTCATAGTCATCTGCCCCCTTAATGCCAACCTCATTAAATACACAGCTCCAGTCTCTTTCATTCATTTTTTCAAATGCCCAGCTCCACTCAAAGGAGTCAGGGGTAACCGAAAAGGCAACATCTGAACCATGCACTTCTTCCAAAATCTCAATGACCTTTTCTATTTCAATTTTCTTACTCATGGCTATATGATTTCTCCCTTATATATTATGTCTGTGGTATAAAAAACCCCATCGCTATTCCAATAGACATTATTCTCAAAAGGAATCACTGATTTCAAAAGCAGAAGTATTTGCCTTAAATCTGCCCTTCTATCCAGCTTCTCATTTGTCCTTAATTTGTATCTCCAATGGTACATCCGTGTCCCATCCGCCAATACTTTATAATATTCATCTCCGTCACTCCATTCAAAATCCCAATCAAGATAGAATTCAAAAAACTCATTATCAATAATCAACAGATAAACGTCATCGTAGTATGGTGGGCCAGCCTGCATGGCAATCGGCATGGGAGAAAACGCACATGTATATAGTATTCTCTCCCCACAGGCTGAAACGAATACTTCCCTTTCCGGGGTAAAGTGATCCACATCAGTCACCACCTGATCATAAGGATATTCAATTTCAAGCTCCTTAATCTCTTTTAATCTCTTTAATCTGTCTCCTGAAATACAGCTTAACTCAATATTCTTTAGAATTTCGTCAGTAATAAGCATAATCTTCCTCCTAACCCATATGTGCAATAAAAACCACTGTCTCCATTGCCATTTCCACACAGTTTTTCCCTTTCGGAAATATTCCCGCCATAGAAACAAGCGCATATGTAAGCGACATCGTATAGGAAAGCATCGTCTCCCTGGCGTTCAGCTGATACGGCTCCAGCTGCTTTCCAATCGTTTCAAAAGTTCCTCTTGCATTCCTGATTTCCTCATAAGGGTTAAACGTGCTGTCCCATATTCTATAGGTTTTATCTCCCATCACCTTTGCATTCGCTGCAACCAGCGCTTCAATATCCGGTATGGAAATCCCCGGATTCTGCTGCCGGATGATGGGGATGGACATATTCCATACACTATAAGGGGCAAGAAACAGGCACTGATCCAGCGCCTCACCTATATAGAAATCGCCTGCCTCTGTTTCAAGCTTTGTCAGCGCCGCAGCTCCTGTACCGATACCTCCTCCCCCATTTAATAATGCCTCTATTTCCTCTGCCACAAACGCATTTGCAGCCTTACTGCAGGCAATCCCCGTAAGCATGGAAAGCATATACGTCCATTTATTACCATTTATTCCATTGGCATCCGTACATGCCTTTTTTATCAGGTTTGTAATGTATTCCGCTGCCGCTTTGGATTTCTCCACAGGGTTTTTCTTTGCCTTTTTTTGAAGATGTTTAAAAAACTTCTCTTCGTTTCGTTTCATTGCAGTCCTCCTATTATTCTCTCTTTATATACTTTCCTTACCCAGTCCCATTCAGAGTCATTTTCCAAATGACAGCACATCTTCCCGGAAACAAGAACAGAAAACAGTTTCCTAAAAAGAATATCATTCCACAAGTTTTTGTCCCATGCAGTATTCCAGTCGTCTGAAAGAACATATTTTATAAGGTGTATGGTATCATTGATATTCCCTTTAAGTTCTTTCAGACGAATCGGCTGGTGACAAAACTTAAAGATTCCAAATTTTCCCACACAGTTCGTATTGCATAAAATCAAATTCTCATATATCAGCTCTGTTCTTCCAATTATCCGGGCTTCTCTTTCCACTCCGGTTCGTCTGTTATTCTTAGCTTCACAGCCCAAATGATTTCTGTATACGATGCCCGCGCCTTTATAGTATACTCCACTCTCCGCAAATCCTCCACGTTTTGTAGGTATCGGCATTATTTTTTCACTTAGATGAATCTCATCTAACTGATTCCCTGAAGCATCATATACCGGAATTACTCTGCTTGCCCTGCAGTCGTTCTTTCTATCTGCCATTTTCCTTTGAATCCTTTTGTTTAAATCTCTTTTTCATTTTGATTATAACTCTGTAGCCATCTTCTCTTTTTCGTCTTTCTACAGAAAAAGCCGCAATGAACATACTCATTGCGGCTGAACCATCATAAAATATAACAGCTGTTATATCCCTTAGACTTCATGCTTTGCGTCCTTAGATTTCCCTAAGTTTGCCCTCTGTAGTTACCTCACTATAGCATGGTAAAATCCGGCTGTCAATCCATTTTTTGCCGTTTCAGGGGGTATGGCAAAACTTGTTGTTTTTTGGCAAAAAACAATGATTACATCCCCCTTATTCTCCCTCCCGGCTTTCAACTGTATGGGTCAGTTTATAATATATCAGCTTTTCATCACCTACCAGAGAAGCACGTTCATATCCAAGTCTCTGCAGCTCCGTCTGCAATTCCGTCAGCTGTATTTCCGCTATCTTCCCCTCTTCAAACAGCAACAGGGCATTCCCTATCTTCTTCTCTGTGACCGCTATCCGGCTGTCCATTTCTGAAATCTGTCTCTCTGCGGCATGATAGCTGACCAGCAGACCCTTCACATAGATTTCCAGATCAGCCTCATACTGTTCCTTCTGCAGCTGGTACAGCTCAATCTGTTTCTGTATGATTTCCGGCTCTGCCCCGTTTCCTGCACCCTTCTGCAAAATATCGTTATAATACTGAATCTGCTGGTCATAATAAGCCCGCTGCGCGCTGTTTTCCCTAAAATCGGATAAATAATCCGCCTTTAAGGATTCCGCATGATCCGTAAGCCCTGTTTCTCTGTATTCGCCGCCATTCAGCCGTATACTGTCTTTATAAAAATCCCTCTGTTCTTCTGCCGTCTGTATCTGCAGCCCCACCGCCAGGTAACTGCTTTTCGCCTCTTCAACGGCAACGGGCGTTGTGTATCCCAGCTCTAATTTTTCCTCCTCTATGATATACTTCTGTTCCAGTTCTGCCTGCAGCTTTGACAGGTAGTCAATCTGCAGCTCTGCAAGCTGCGCTTTTACCTGATTTCTGTAGACTGCATATGCCCGCTCCCTGCTTTCCTGCGCAATAAGCAGATCATAATAAATTTCTTCTTTCGTCTTTTCATTATAATTCTGCGCGTCATCATCACCTGCCGCCTGCACGGATACATATGCAGAAAACACAGTAAAAACTATGATACACAGCACTGCGGCTATCTTATGTTTCATATTTTCCCTCCCTTTCTTCTTTCCAAAAAAGCCGCAATGAACATACTCATTGCGGCTGAACCATCATAAAAT
>JAMPAW010000182.1 GCA_023666975.1 Clostridium sp. | reverse complement strand
GGCAAAGGGGAAACCGGATATTGAACTGGTGGATATGACCTCCCGGTTTCGCACCATAGACGATGTCATGGAAGTGACGACAAAACCAATTATTTTTGACGGGGATACGGGAGGTTTGGCGGAGCATTTTGTGTATACGGTGCGTTCTCTGGAACGTATGGGTGTCTCAGCAATTATTATTGAAGATAAAATTGGACTGAAAAAGAATTCTCTCTTTGGCACGGATGTAGAGCAGACGCAGGATTCTGTCGAGCATTTTTGTGAGAAGATAGCTGCAGGGAAGCGGATACAGCTGACAGATGATTTTATGATTATCGCCAGAATCGAGAGCCTGATACTGGAAAAGGGTATGGAGGATGCCCTCAGGCGTGGGCGAGCCTATGTAGAAGCAGGCGCTGACGGTATTATGATACACAGCAGAAAGAAGGATGCGGGCGAGATATTGGAATTTTGTGATTTGTTTCGGAGGGAAAACAGCAGTACGCCTATAGTTGTTGTACCCACTTCTTTTAATGAAATAACGGAGGCTGAGTTGTATATGCATGGAGTCAACATCGTTATTTATGCTAATCAGTTAATTAGAAGTGCATTTCCTGCCATGGAACAGACAGCGCGGGACATTTTAAAATATCATAGAGCCAAAGAGGCAGATCAGCGGCTGATGCCGATTAAGGAAATAATATCTTTGATTGATGAATTATAAACTATTTTACTGGGGTAGATAAGTGATGAAGGGAAACTTATATTGGATTACCGGGCTTTCGGGGGCAGGAAAAACCACAATAGGGAGGCTGTTGTATGAATATCTACGGAGGAAGGAACCAAATGTAGTTATTCTTGACGGGGACGAAGTGCGAAATGCGTTTGGAAACGATTTGGGTTATTCAGAAAAAGACAGATTAAAGTGCGCCCTGCGTTATTCCGGACTCAGCAGATTGCTGACAGATCAAGGGATCGATGTAGTATGTTGTACCATATCGATGTTTGATGAGGTTCGGGAATGGAACAGGAATAATATTGATAATTATCTGGAAGTCTTTTTGGATGTGCCAATGGAGGTTTTGCAGGAGCGAAATCAAAAGAATTTGTATCAGGGGGTAAAGGCAGGTAGTTCTTCAAATGTAGTAGGTATGGATTTAAAACTACAGTTTCCCCAAACGCCGGATATAAGGCTGAAAAATGACGGAGAGGCAACGCCGCAGGAAATTTTTGAAATATTGTTGGAGCAAATAAAAGCATTGGGATATGGGGAGCAGGTGGCGGAAGTATGAATGTAAAAGCATTGGCAGATATTTTGAATTCGGTCTTTTATACAGGAGTTCCGGATTCCCAGCTTAAGTCCTTATGTGATTATCTGATGCAGCAGGAGGGAATTTCAACCGGTCATATCATTGCGGCAAATGAGGGAAATGCGGTTGCTCTGGCAGCAGGCGAATACCTGGCAACGGGGAGGATTCCCGTGGTATATATGCAGAATAGCGGCATTGGAAATGCAGTTAATCCTATTTTGTCATTAATAAATGAAAAAGTTTATGGTATTCCATGCATTTTTATTGTGGGCTGGAGAGGTGAGCCGGGGGTTCACGATGAACCGCAGCATATAAGGCAGGGTGAATTAACGCTTCAGCTGTTGGAGGATTTGGGACTAAGGGTTTATGTGATTGATACGAACACGACTGAGAATGACATTCGACAAGAACTGGCGGGAGCAGCGGAATGGTTCAAACAGGGACAGAGCATCGCTTTTGTGGTGAAAAAGGGAGCCTTGCAGAATGAGGCCGGTGTTCAATATCAGAACTCATATTCGTTATTGCGGGAAGAAGTAATCCGGTGCATTACGGAAGTGTCGGATCAGGATGCCATAGTGGCGACGACGGGTAAGGCCGGAAGAGAACTGTATGAAATTCGGGAACAAAGCGGGCAGCCGCATAAGTATGATTTTCTCACAGTAGGTTCCATGGGACATTGCAGCTCCATAGCTCTTGGAATAGCAATGAATAAGCCGGATAAAAAGGTCTGGTGCATTGACGGGGACGGTGCTGTTCTGATGCATTTAGGCGCTATGGCCGTCATAGGGAACAGGAAACCGGGAAATCTGGTACATATTGTGATTAATAATGAAGCCCATGAGAGCGTAGGCGGAATGCCGACGGTGGCGGATACGATGGATATTCCACAGATTGCATTGGGGTGCGGGTATGAGTCTGCTGTTTCGCTTCAGACGATGGAAGCGTTGAGAGAACAGCTGAAAAAGGCAAAAGCAGCATCTGTGCTTAGCCTGATAGAGATTAAGTGTGCTATTGGCGCAAGGGCGGATTTGGGAAGGCCGAAGACGTCGCCGAAGGAAAACAGAGATAGCTTTATGGAGTATTTGAGAGCTTGATCGGAAGCTTTAGAAAGCAGGGAAAGTCATTATGCTTGCAATCAGCGGGTAGTTGGTTTATTCTAATCTAAGGATGTTTGTAAAAAATATGGAGGAATATATGGCAATCAGCCATATTGTTGAGGACAAATGGTGTTAGAAAAATTCAGGATTAGCGGAAAGATTGTTATAATTACAGGTGGTGCCGGATTATTGGGACAAAAGCATGCGGAGGCGGTAATTGAGGGGGGCGGAATCCCCGTGTTGCTGGACATTTCAGAAGAGGCATTGGAAAAGGCTCAAAGCAGTTTGACAAATGATTATCCGGAGGCAGAAATTTGTGTATATAAAACGGATATTACAAATCGTGATGTATTAGAGAATCTAAGAAGCAGAGTGATTGAAAAATACGGACATGTTGATGTACTGATTAATAATGCGGCAAATAATCCTAAGGTGGAAGCTAAGGGAAATAATTTCAGCAATATTCGTTTTGACAACTTTCCATTGGAAACATGGAATGAAGATATCATGGTCGGGCTGACGGGTGCATTTTTGTGCGCACAGGTATTTGGAACGGTGATGGAAGAACAACGTTCGGGTATAATATTGAATATATCTTCTGATTTGGGTGTAATAGCACCGGATCAACGGATATACAGAAAAGAGGGCCTGGACGATCGTGAACAGACTATTAAGCCTGTTACATATTCAGTCATTAAGCATGGGTTATTGGGATTGACAAAATATCTGGCAACTTATTGGGCTGATAAAAATATAAGAGTAAATGCTATATGTCCCGGCGGGATCTATAATGGTCAGGAGAAAGAATTTCTGGGTAAGCTGACAAATCTGATCCCTATGGGGAGGATGGCTGATAAGGATGAATATAAAGCTACCGTCTTATACATGATTTCAGAGGCGAGTTCTTATATGACCGGCTCGACAGTCATTATTGATGGCGGCAGAACCTGCTGGTAGGAGGAAAATACAAATGGTTAGCATAGGAATTATGCAGGGAAGATTAACGCAAGCATTGGGCCGTGGAATCCAGTTTTTTCCTTTCGAAGAATGGAGAGAAGAATTTGAGAAGGCACATAGGATTGGACTAAACGAAATAGAATGGATATTTGATTATTATAATTATCAGAACAATCCATTGTGGACAAAAGAAGGACAGACAGAAATTAATAATATTATCCAAAATACGGGCATTAAGGTTCATTCGATTTGCTGGGATTATTTTATGCGGCGTCCTTTTTATAAGTGTGATCCTAGTATAAAGGAAACGGTATTAAATGAAAATAAGTATATTTTGAAACAGGTTTTTGAGGCAATGCATGAGATAGGTGCAGGTCTTATAGAAATTCCTCTGGTAGATGATTCGTCATTAAAAGCGCAGGCAGAAAAGGGGGAGGCTGTTTCGTTTATACAGTGGGCGTGCGACAATGCTGCTGAATATGACATTATGGTAGGTTTGGAAACAGATTTTCCGCCAGGGATATTCCGCGATTTCTTAAGTCAAATTGGACGAGACAATATAAAGGCAAATTATGATAGCGGCAACAGCTCAGGTATCGGTTATGATCATCGTGAAGAATTGCTGAGCCTTGACCAATATGTTTATAATGTGCATATCAAGGATCGTATAAAGGGAAACGGGACGGTTAAATTAGGAACGGGAAGTGCCGATTTTGATAAAGTGTTTGGAACATTAAAGGAAATCGGGTATCATGGAAGCTTTATTCTTCAAGCGGCGCGGGGTAAAGACGGAGAAGAGGAAGAAACAATCGCGGAATATATAAAGTTTGTGAAGAACATGTTGGAGCAGTATAAGATGGGATAAAGGTGTGGTATGGAGTTGGGGTTAGAAAATAAGCGCGTGTTGATTACAGGTGCCTGTCAGGGTATAGGGTTAGCAACGGCAGAGGAATTTCTGAAGGAAGGTGCGATTGTATGTATAACGGGAAGAGATGAACGGAAAATACAAGTCGCAAAGAGCCAATTGGAGAATTATAATGCTCCGGAGCGTGTCAGGACATTTTGCGGGGATGCGACGGACGAGGGGGACATTAATAAGCTTTTGCATATGATTGAGCAGGAGTGGGGAGAAGTGGATGTGATCGTTCCTAACATTGGAACGGGAAAACCTTTAGACAGCAATCCTCTTTCAATTAATGAATGGAATAGAATGTTCGAAACCAATCTGTTGGGGGGAATTAGGCTTATAGCGGCATTTTTATGCTTGTTAAAGCGGTGTGAAGGGAATATTGTGATGGTTTCTTCCATTGTATCCAGGCAGATCTTCGGAACTTCATATGCATATGCGGCCAGTAAAAGTTCAATACTTACACTTGTAAAATATCTTGCAAAGGATTTAGCGAAGGATAAGGTCAGGGTAAACTGTGTGCTTCCTGGAAATGTATTGTTTGATGGAGGCAGATGGGAAGAGATTATATCTGAGGGAGAACATGAGGTATATGCCAGTATACATTCAAGCGTTCCGATGCAGCGATTTGGCCGGCCGGAGGAAATTGCGGCGGGTATTACGTTTCTGGCTTCTTCCAGAGCCTCATTTATCACAGGCAGTTTTTTAACTATAGATGGCGGGCAGAGTACTATTATAGGGTGAAAATATGAATTATAATTTTGAATCATTAAAGGATAAAAATGTTTTAGTTACCGGAGGAAGCGGGGCAATAGGGCTTGCGATCGCAAGAGGCTTTAAAGAATGCGGGTCCAGAGTTTATTTATGGGGACACAGGAAAATCGACAATGCGGAGGAGTTTGATCATTATCAAATTGTAGAATTGACAAAAGAGCAGGAAATTAGAGATCAATTCTTGAAGATACACGAGATGATGGATGTGTTGGTGAATTGCGCGGGTTTTACTATGGGAGAAAAAAGTGAAAAATATCCTATGGATATGTGGCAAAAGACAATGGCAATAAATGTAACGGCGCCGTTCTTGCTCAGTCAGCTGGTGGCAGAACATATGATGCAAAAGGGTGAAGGCAGTATAATTAATATCACCAGTATAGGAGCGGAAATGGGGTTTCCCCACAACCCTGCATATGGTGTTAGCAAAGGCGGATTGAAGCAGTTGACAAAGGCGCTGGCTTGTGATTGGGCAGAGTATGGTATTCGGGTTAATAATGTTGGTCCCGGGTATACAAAAACAAAAATGACCAATGGAAGTTGGTGTGACGAAGAAAAAAGGAAAGAACGTACAGAACGAATGATGTTAAAGCATTGGGCTGAACCGGAGGATATTGTCGGAATTGTATTATTTTTGGCAAGCGATATGGCAAAATATATAACAGGTCAGGATATTTATGTTGACGGAGGATGGACGGCTAAGGGAATGTAAGAAAGGTAGGTGTTTTAGATGAAACTGTCAGATTATGTAATGTCCTTTTTGGCGCAGCAGGGAATTAAGCATATGTTTTTTTTGCCCGGAGGCGGTTGTATGCACCTGACTGATTCGCTGGGAAGGTCGAAAGACATTCAGGGAATTTCTTTATTGCACGAACAAGCGGTAGCTATTGCAACAGAAATATATGCATCTGTATCGGAAAAGACAGGTGCGGCATTGGTTACGACCGGTCCTGGAGGAACAAATACCGTTACGGGAGTTTTATCTGCGTATCAGGATTCTGTTCCCTGTATTTTTATATCGGGACAGGTAAAAACAACGGATTTAAAGAGTCGGTTTAATTTGCGTGGAATGGGAACGCAGGAAGCCGGAATAGTGGAAATTGTAAGTTCTATCACCAAATATGCTGTTATGGTAACAGATAAGGAGCAGATTCGGTATCATTTAGAGAGGGCATGGTATGAGGCAACGACCGGTCGAAAGGGACCGGTATGGGTTGATATTCCTCTGGATATTCAAGGTGCACAAGTTGATCCGAATACTTTGGCCGGGTTCAATGCTTCACCTGAAACATATGAATGCACAGAAGCCCAAGTTGACCAGGCAATTAAGTTAATCAATCAGGCGAAAAGACCGATTATCATGTCGGGAAATGGTGTGATGTATTGCCAGAAAGAATTTCATGCGCTTGCAGATTTTTTGCAGATACCAGTTAT
>JAMPAW010000181.1 GCA_023666975.1 Clostridium sp. | reverse complement strand
CCGCAAGGCGGCCGCTCTAAAACGCATCAGTGGACGGCAGGCTCCGCAGAATGCACTCGGCGTTTGAGAGCGAAATACACCCATTGCACAAACTTCGTTTATGCAATGGGGATTTCGCCCTTGCAGGGGTAATAATAAAAGCTATCTTTATGTTTACTTATTGTTTTATTTTCTGAATGATTTATGATATAAAATGAGCAAAGCTACCTTATATCAGGTAGCTCAGCTGGTAGGATATTCAATTTTAGAGTTTGCCAGACTTATTATTTGTGGGATCGTTCATCACATAAGTCTGACCTGCTTTCTGTGTTGGTGGCATTGGTTCACCTTTAACAACGGTAACTTCTTTGTTAAGTTTTCCGCCACGAGGTCCAATGACGCCATATTGTCCAGAAGCAGGAGCTTTTTCGCCTGGTTTAAGTGGCATAATCAATCCTCCCTTCCTGTTATTGGCACTCAATAAAAGTGAGTGCTAATAACAGATTAACACTAAATATAGACATTGTCAATAAAAAAATACTATAATTTGAAATTTTTTGCTGATTTTTACCTATGTATGTGATAGAATATAAACAAAAAGTTCTTGGGGGAATTTCTATTAAAAACGAGGTGTATTATGACCGAAGCAGAAAAGAGAGCCGCTGCAACAAAATTTTACAATGACTGGCGCGGCATAGGTGATGAAAAAAGTGACTGTCAAAAATTTTGGATTGAATTTCTCAGTAATGTTTTAGGAATTGGAGATGTTACACAGAAGATTATTTTTGAAAAGCGAGTTACAGTAGATGGTCAGACTAAATTTATTGATGTTTACATACCTGAAACACGGGTTTTAATAGAGCAAAAAAGTATAGATAAGGACTTGGATAAGAAGATGTCACAATCAGACGGAATTCTGCGTACACCTTTTGAATAGGCCCGCAATTATGCCCAATGGATGATACCAAACGAAACACCGTTATGGATTGTGACCTGTAATTTTAAATCTTTTGAAATTTACGATATGAATAAACCGAGTGCGCCTCCAGTGATAATCCTGTTAGAAGAAGTGCGCAATAAACTTCCTTTGTTTGATTTTATGTTTCAAAAAGAGGTCAAAGAGCTTTCTTATGAAATGGAGATTTCTGTCAAAGCGGGAGAAATTGTAGGGATACTTTATGACAAGCTGCTTGCACAGTATAAAGAGCCTGATGCCGGATCTTATAAGAGCCTGAACGCATTATGTGTACGGTTGGTATTTTGCTTATATGCGGAGGATGCGGGAATTTTCGGTTATCACATGATGTTTCATGATTATTTAAAAGATATTCCTGCAGGTGGTTTCAGAAAGGCACTTGTGGAACTGTTTAAGGTTCTTGATACAAAGGTGGAGGATAGGGATAAATATTTAGCCGAAGATAATCCCAAATTAGCTGCTTTTCCGTATGTCAATGGCGGGTTGTTTGCAGATGAAATGATAGAGATACCGCCTTTTACGGAGGAAATAAAAATCCTTCTTTTGAATCAGGCAAGTGCGGATTTTGACTGGTCAGATATCAGCCCGACTATTTTTGGGGCAGCATTTGAAAGCACTCTAAATCCTGAAACACGTAGAAATGGCGGAATGCACTATACATCTATTGAAAATATCCATAAAGTCATAGATCCATTGTTTCTGGATGAATTAAAAAAAGAATTAAACGAAATTAAGAAGATTGCTGTGGAACGTACCAAAAAAACAAAGTTAAACACTTTTCAGAAAAAGATTGCGGGATTGAAATTTCTTGATCCAGCGTGCGGCTCTGGAAATTTCCTGACGGAAACTTATATTTCGCTTCGCAGGCTGGAGAATGAAATTCTTGACGAATTGCAGGGAGGACAGATTGTATTAGGAGAAGCGATCAATCCTATACAGGTGTCAATAGGTCAGTTTTATGGAATTGAAATCAATGATTTTGCTGTAACGGTTGCCAAAACTGCATTGTGGATTGCAGAAAGCCAGATGATGAAAGAAACAGAAGATATTGTCCACATGAGCCTTGACTTCCTTCCGCTAAAATCTTATGCAAATATCATTGAGGGAAATGCTTTGAGAATTGATTGGGAAAGCATAGTTCCAAAACATGAATTAAATTATATTATGGGAAATCCGCCGTTTGTTGGTGCAAGATTAATGATACCAATACAAAAAGAGGATATTACAAGAGTATTTGGTAAATTAAAAGGTTCTGGTAATTTGGATTATGTGTCTGCATGGTATAAGAAATCAGGAGAAATGATGCAAGGCTCAAATATAAGAGCAGCACTTGTTTCAACTAATTCCATAACACAAGGGGAATCAGCTGCAATATTGTGGAATGACCTATTTGACAACGGCATAGAAATATTTTTTGCATATAGGACATTTAGATGGGATAGTGAGGCGAAAATTAAAGCTCATGTGCATTGTGTCATTATTGGATTTGCCGCAGATTTACAATTAAAAGAAAGAAAAATTTATTGTAATGATAGCTGCATATCAGTTGATTATATAAATGGATATTTATTAAATGCTCCTAATATTGCAATAGTCAGCAGGAAGAAACCGTTATGTAAAGTACCGGAAATGGTGTTTGGAAGTATGCCAAATGATGGCGGGCATTTGTCCGATTATTCAGATGAGCAAAAGAATGAAATTATTAGTAAATATCCACAATCTGCCCAATTTCTCAAACAATATTTAGGCGCAAGGGAGTTTTTACATGGGGAAAAACGATGGTGTCTTTGGCTGCTTGATGCCAAGCCAAATATTATGAAACAAATTCCACCAGTGTTAAATGCTATATCGGCAGTGAAAGAAATGCGTGAAGCAAGTAATAGAGAGGCAACGAAAAAACTTGCCATGACACCACAATTATTTGGAGAAATCAGACAGCCCGATAGCGATTATCTTATTGTTCCCAGACATTCTTCAGAAAATCGAAGATACATTCCTATTGGCTATGTATCGAAAGAGATTATCTGTGGAGATGCAAATATGTTAATTCCAAGTGCATCACTTTATATATTTGGTGTTATGATGTCAAATATCCATAATGCATGGGTAAGAGCAGTCTGTGGCAGATTAGAAATGAGATATCGATATTCAGCAAATATAGTATATAACAACTTTCCGTGGTGTAATCCTACTGATGAACAGCGGCAAAAAATAGAGCAGACTGCACAGGCAATATTAGATGCAAGAGCATTATATCCTGACAGCTCCTTAGCAGATTTATATGATGAACTTACAATGCCGCCTGAATTGCGCAAAGCGCATATGCAGAACGATAAAGCCGTCATGCAGACATATGGATTTTCTATTAAGGACACAACAGAAGAAAGCTGCGTTGCAGAATTGATGAAGCGATACCAACAATTAACAATGGTTTAAATCCAATAATTTATGTTTTTTGTACAGTGTTATATAAAAATATAGGCCAATGTAATATTGGAGAAAGGCGTTTCGATGATAGGTAAAAAGATTGATGGATATGAAGTAATTGAATTTAGGGGAAAAGGTTCTTTTGGAACAGTTTATAAGTGCCAGAAAAACAACCAAATATATGCAATGAAAATATTTGCAAGAGATTATGTTTTTACTGAGTTTGCGAAAGGCACTGATAATCGCATAACTCGTGAAATAGAAGCATTGAAAAAGGTTTATGGCAAATATATTGCCGGCTATATAGATGATGGTACATTTACAGACAATGGTTGGGAATACATATATGTTATTATGGATTTTGTTGAGGGAAAAGACTTGGCAAATATAATGAAATCCAAGTCATTTAGCGTTGACGAGGCATTGAATATTTTCAATCAAGTATTGAGTGGTATCGAATCAGTGCATCAGCAAAGGCTGATTCATAGAGATTTAAAGCCGGCAAACATATATATGTTGGATAATGGCGATATAAAAATTTTGGATTTTGGCTTGTCAAAGCTGATTGATTATACTTCTATTACGAATACGGGAGATCAATTAGGCACTCCATTGTACATGTCGCCCGAGCAAATCAGTGACAGTAAAAATATTGATTATCGTTCGGACTATTATGCGTTAGGCGTGATTTTGTTTGAACTGCTTACGGGGAATTCCCCATATGGTACAGTAAGTTCCAGAGAAGAATTGTACTATAAAATAAAAATGGAACCACCCATGTCTGTTAGATTTTTTATCCCTACTATAAATAACAGTATTGATAACTTGTTATTAGAACTTCTACAAAAAGAAAATTATAAGAGACCAAATACAATTGACGATATTCGCAAGTATATTAAAAGCAGTGATACAACGGCGGAAAGTATTATAAAAAGTTTTAAACCGACCCACTATGTTCGTTTATGGAACGAAAAAACAGTACTGGAAGAATATTATGCGGATGGATATACTGTAGAAAATGTTGTTTTTCCAATAAATCATCAAAATCAGCAGAAAAATTTATTGAAATTGATAAAAAATCAAAATGTAAACATTCTAATAGATCCTTCGACAATACGATTGGCATATGATACATACGCCGATGTAAAAGGACTTGTTGCTTTACCATATGCACCTGATGATTTGAGCAGATTGGAAGTGGAAGACTTAAAAGATTATGAAAAGAAAAAGGAGTATGTAAAGAAGGTTGTCGATGAACAATTAAAACATGGTGTAAAAAATATTGCTGCACCATTCCACATGAGCAATAATTCCAATGTGGTAAAAATAAAAATGGATGCAAACGAAAATTGGTTTTCTTTAGATGTAAAATTATTAGAGGAAACAAGAAATTATTTGGATTCCATGGGTTTTGATGGGAATTTAGTTGGTGGGTTTTGTATCAAGTCAGATATTTTAACAAATAAATCTGAAAGAGAATACTTTCTGAACATATTATCCGGTTTAAACTGTGATATGTATTGGATTTATGTCGATTGTATTAATGAAAATTCTAATGCTTCACAGCTATATAATTATGCAACAGCATTGCTTGACTTGCAAAAATCAACAAATAAACCCGTTATAGCCGGAAGGATAGGCGCATTTGGGTTGGTTCTTTTAGCATTTGGGTTATATGCATTTGAATCGGGAACATCAAGATTTGAATCATTTTATGAAGATTTATATAAGGATACGAGTGACCCATTTAATATGTATGTAAGGTATTATATGCCGGAACTCTTGGCAAATATAGCGGTTGAGCGTAAAAATCCAATTAAAATAATCCGGTTGCTACAGTCTGAAATAGGCAAAGATATAACATGTCATTGTCCATATTGTGATGGAATTAATCCTGCAATGTTAGTGGCGGATGGATTGACAAGAAAGCATTTTTTGTATAGAAGAAATGCAGAAATACAGGAATTACGAAATATGCCTACGATTGATGAGCGTGTAAAATATATGAAAAATCGTATTGATGATGCGATTGGCTTTTATAAAAATCTCAAGCCTATTTTCAAGGATGATGACTATAAACATCTTAAAACATGGGTGGAAGTAATGACAAAATTACAGAATCGAGGTTGATTGAAATGTTAGAAGCAGAAATAGTCAATTCAATGAATGATTATTTACGCAATCATGGAATATGCTATGCAAATGAAATTAGAATGGGAATTGGAATTCCTGACATATCATTCAATTTAGGTGGAAATAGAAGAATTAAATATATGGATGATTATTATTTATTTGCAGTATGGGATTATATAAATGAAAAAAAGGAAACCACTATAAAAGATATTGGAAATCAATTTTTATTTTCGATAGAAAAAGTAAAAAAATATGTATTTCAGCTTGTAAAAATGAGTTTAGTGGCAATTAAAGAGGAGATAGTAAGGGTAATTAATAATATAAAAAATGCAAGATTAGGGATAACCATTGCGGTGGAAGCAAAAATCAGTGATTGGAAAAATGGTCTTGTGCAAGCACAAAGGTACTTGCTTTTTTCGGATTATTCCTATTTGGCTTTACCACAAAAAAATATTCCGCTTGTAGATATTGATGTATTGAAGAAAGTAGGAATCGGGCTGCTTTCAATTAGAGATAATGCTTTAGAAGAAATTCTGGTTGCGCAAAAATCTAGTGAATGTGAGTATTATTTAAAATATATGCACACATCAGTGTTATTTGATAGATACAAAAAAGAAAATAGTAAATATATACGTCGAAAGGATAATATATTTACTAAATATCTATCAGAGAATACTTAATGAGTAATGTACAAGGAGAAATTTTAAAGAACAATTAATGTAGGCGAACAATGAGATTTTCTGGGATTGCGTTTTCTTATATAAAGATATTCGCAATTTAGAACCTAAATAATGAAAGCATTTCAATCAGTTCTTTTCGCCTGATTTATATTGTGTTATAATGTTTTATGTGATTTTGTTTCCCTCATTTTCCCTTATCAGGATGAGTAACACCCTATGGGAAGATATAACACAAGGGAAACGATAAGGGAAAGTTCACCTGCGATAA
>JAMPAW010000180.1 GCA_023666975.1 Clostridium sp. | reverse complement strand
AAGCCGTAGGTTACGAGCAGAGGCAGAGACATTTTGGTTTCGGACAATTTGCAAAAGTCTACTTCTTTTCCCGTTCCCTTTTTTTCTTCAGCAGTTGATTCATATCAAGCGTTTCCGATTGTTCCTGTACACTCACGCTTTCTGCCTTAATCTCCTTCTTCGGCTGAGTTTTTTTTGCTTCCCCGGCCTTTTCCGTTTTCTCCTGAATTGTATTACCGTTTTGCTGCGGTTCCTTCTGTCCGGAACTTTCCCCTCTGTCATCTGCAAAGCCATGCTTCTTTTTTGCTGCTCTTTGGCTTCCTGCCCGCACAGTATTACGCCAAAGCATCTGCATACCAGCCGGTATGTCAATAGAAAATCTCCTGATCACAATGTCAAAGAAAAACAAAAACAGCACAAAAATCAGCAGCGGCACAGTCAGGGACACTCTTCTTTGAACCGCATTTCTATCCTCCGCCCAGATATTGTCCGCAAGGGAAATCTCCGTTCCTCCCACCTGCCGGACAAAGGCGGATAAATCTGTCCCAGCTTCCGAAAACTGATACTCTGGTGAATACTGGCAGGCATATGCCGTGTTGTAATTCTTTGTCAGCTCCCCACCAGAATATTTCCGGACGCTGATATTGTAAATGCCGATTTCCGACACATCAAGCTCCGTCTCAAAAACTCCCGGCCTTGTGGCATTTAAGGATATTTCCTCACTATTCCCCTCCTCGTCGGTCACGACTGCCGACACTTTTGTATCTCTGTCATAATCCTTCGCCTCATACGTGACGACAACCGTATTTCCCTCTTTTACCAGTTCCAGATTATCCTCGCCCAGCTCCGTATCCGAAATGACATATTGGATAATATTCGACCACAGCATAGGATATTTATCCCATGTGGCATACCGTGCGGTCCACTCGTTATTTCCGTCACTGTTCCATGCCACGGTCCTTCCCAGTCCATACTGCCATGTACTGAGTACCGGGTCCCCTCTGTCCGACTCCAAAATTACCTCTGCCGTCTGCTTCGGCGTAGCTGCCACATATCCTAAAAGCGCCGGACAGCCTTCGTCCATCACTCCCGTCAATATCTCATGATTACTGACAATGGCCGGATAAAATTCCTCATTGAGCAGATAGGTATTTGTGGACAGATACACCTCCTGCGCAAATATTCTCGGTATCGAATGATTGACATCTGTATAATAAAACCGGCCGTCACATTCACCAGCAATATATTGCAGAATATCCTGATCAGAATCGCTTCCCACGGCAACGGTAGACACAGTGACTCCCGATTCGTTAATGGAGTTAAGCAGCTCCTGATACTGCCGGAAACCGTCCTGCCCGTCTGTCAGTAAAATAATGTGTTTAATCTGCGCATCGCTTTGCAATATCTGCTCATATGCCTGCTGCAATGCCGGATAGATACTGGTTCCTCCCCCATATCCGATTGCAGTGATTTCTTCCTGTATTTTCTCAAGGTCAGCTGCCTCCTGTAACGGCACTGTCCAATGGTAGGTATCATCAAATGCCAGCACGCCGATTTCGTCCGTCGCCCTCAGCTCAGATACCCCGGACAGGGCAGCCTGCTTTGCAAGGTCCAAACCGGTTATCGAAGCATTTTCTTCAGAAGGTGACGACATGCTTCCTGACTGGTCAATCACCATGACCATCGCCATCTTCGGTATTTCCTTTTCTCCCTGAAGTGCCATATCAACCGGCAAAATATCCTCCAGTCCGGTTCCCCGGTAATTTCCCAGTGCATAGCTGTTATCACCGCCAATGCAGATATAACCGCCTGCAAAATCCCTGACATAAGCCTCAAGCGCTTTTACAAATCCCTGCCTTAAGTCATCATAGTACACATTTAACGTAATCACAGCCCGGTATTGATTAAGGCCCGACACCGAGGAGGGTGCCCCGCTCGGTGTCACCTTATCATAATCGATATTGGCCGCTAACAGCAGTTTTTCAAATTCACTGCCCTCACCCGCAGCTCCCTCAATCAGCAAAACCCTTGGCTTTGCCTCAATCTCCGCAAAAGTGACATAGGTGTTATTGACGGAAATCGTATCCTCCTGCGGTTCGATTACCGCCTTGTAGCTGGCAATGGTCCCCGCCTCCCCTACATCTTCAAAAACAAATTGGTTTTCCCCTTTACTCAATTGTATATTCTGCTGTCCCTTTGCATTTCTCCCCTCATACAGGGAAAGCAGTGCCGATGTCTCCACATTCGAGGTCACTGTCACGCTGACGTTGTAATGGTCTCCTTCATGAATCACCCTTGGAACCGATAATCCGCTGAGATACACCTCACTGTTCCCACTGATACTGTCTTGCAGAGGAACAACCAGCAGTTCTACATCTCCCCCTTTTAGCGTTGTGGCGGCAAGGCTCATACTGCCTTCATTTTCGCTTCCGTCAGTAACCAGCACTAACCGCTTTGCCACTCCCTCGTCAAACATAGTGCCTGCATTTATCAGTGCACTTTCGATATTGGTAGCCGTAGTGACCGGATTTACCGTGAAATGCGAAAACACCCTTTGGTCCGTAAGAAACTGTTCTACCGCCGTATCCTTGCCAAAAGCCACAATGCCGAGAAGATTCTTCGGGGGCATGTCCGCCACAATGCGCTTTAAACCGTTCTCAATCTCTTCTCTGTTTCCGGCCATACTGTCCGACACGTCAATCAAAAAAATCGTCTCTGTTTTCTTCTGTTTTGTTGAAACCGATACTCCTGCCATTGCCAGAATAATCACCGCCATTACAAGCAGGCGGACTGCAAAAAACTGTTTCTTCTTTGCTGTATTTACCTGTCTGGTGTAGACAATCCATTCCACGGTCAGCAATAAGACTGCCAGCAGCAGCAACAGATTGCGGATTGCCCTGCCGCCGGTCTTTTTCAGATTCCGATTTCCCTCTATCACCATGTCATCTGCAGGAACCACATCGGACTCTTCACTGACCGGAAAGTTGGCAACGGCCGTCTCTTCCGTCACCCCGCCCAGCAGCAGATTGCTTAACTGCGACATAAAAATCGGAAATTCTGCCTGAAGGGCAAAATCGGTATTATGGATATCAAATCCAAGCACCCCGATACCATGTCCACCGCTGTTTCCACAATATCCGGTAATTCCACCCTCTGCTGTACGGATAACCGGTACTGCCCAGTCCGGAAGCCGGTATGTATAGGCGTCAGTAATCCCAAATGAATATTCCTCTATATATTCGGTAACCGGACTCTTGTCAAAAGACAGTATGGTATCTAAAACCTGATCATCTTTTTCTATCCACCCCATATTACCGAAATCTTTTTCCACATTCAGAAATAGAAAGCCCGCCTGATCGGGAAATTGCCCCACATCAAACTCCTCCGGCACGGACAGGCCGTCAAACACATAGAGGTCAAACGAATACGCCGCCTGATTCAATACATTTACATCATCTGATTTGTAAACGCTCACACGCTCGTCCAGCGACAGTGCCTTTTCCAAAAACACATTTCCTGCAGACAATAACAACACCGTCTTTTCCGTATTCTCTTCCAGTGCGATACTCTGGCTGTTATCCGCCGTCAGACAATCCTTTTGGCTCAACTCTGCCCGCAAAATCATGCTTCCGTCTATCGCAATATCCTGCTTTTCAAAATATACCGTCTCACTCTCCTGCGGCTTCACCGTCACAGCCTGCACATCGACAATATCCGAACCTGCATAGAGGCTGACGTCCTGCGTAACTTCGTTTTCTCCATAGTTCGTCACTCGGCAAAGCGCCTCTATGCCGTCTTCTTTCACCGAATAGTTTACATAATCTACGGATACATTCTCGCCTCTTGAGTATACATTCTCCACAATCAGTGCCGCATTCGGATTATTTTTCAGCCATTCGCTGCCGGCAAAATCCGTATCGGTATAGCAGATAATCTGTACATTCTCCATCTGTGCAATCACGGAATTGACTACTCCGGCTGCCACATCAGGCGTTCCGCTCTCTATCGTCGCATCGATTGCATTCAGCCGCTTTTTTAATGTCGTCTTATCCCTCCCCTGATAGACAACTGCCGCCTCTTCCCCACTGGAAATCAGCATGACCATATTATCCTCACTCAGCCGGTCAATCTCTTTTCTGGCTTCTTTTTTGCTGTGCTCCAATCTGGTGTCTCTATCGTCATACAGATACTGCATGCTGGCACTGTTATCGATGACAATTACCGTATTCTCCTGCAATGCTCCGCCTTTTTTCAGCACTGGCGCCATCAGGGCAAAAATCAGCAGCAGCATAATCAATATCTGCAGATACATCAGAATATTCTGCTTCAATTTCTCAAAAGGGGTTTTGGCTTCCAGATTTTTGTAGATTTCCTGCCAAAGCATAACTGAAGAAAAAGGGCGGTCCTTCACCTTTTGTTTTAACAGATATAATAAGACAATAGCCGGTACGAAAATGAAAAATGCCAACGGCCATAAATTTTGTACTGTCATGATTTTCCCCCTAATCTATCCAAGCTTACCGGCTCTGCAATATCCCCGCAAATCCGTGCAGCATTTCATAAACCAGATTCCCGTCAGAGCGCATAAAAATATAGTGTGCCCGATATTTCTTTGCCAGTCTTTGCAGCTCCAACTGCAGCTTTTCCAGTTGTTTTTTGTACGCTTTAACCGTTGCATTAGACATGGTAATCTTAACCCGCTCCGCTGTTTCCATGTCCAAAATATTAAGCGTTCCCTCTTCATCGACCTGCACTTCCTCTTTCGCAAGAATCTGAACCAGAACGATGGTCTGCTTGCGGTACGCCAGATATTTCATCGCTTCCTCAATTCCCTCCCTGTCGAGAAAGTCACTGATGATCACGGACACTCCGCCAACCTGCACGGGACTGGACAATATCGTCCTGTTTATCGACGTTTTTCCATCAAAGGTAATACGCTCCAAATCGTTCAATATATGGGAAAAAGCGGATTTACCGGTCACTCCTTTTCCCCTGACAAGCGAATTTTCTTTCATCTCATTGATATAGACACGGTCCAAATGATTTAAAATGATATAGGAGAGAGCTCCAGCCGTCTGCAGTGCCAGCTTTGATTTCAGTGCTTCGCCAAAATACATCGAACGGCTGCCGTCGATAAAAATCCGGAAAATGCCCTCCTTTTCCTCCATAAACTGCTTGATATAAAGTTTATCCGTACGCCCATACGCATTCCAGTCAATCCGCCGGATATCATCTCCATACATATATTCCCGGAAGTCGGAAAACTCCACCGAAGAACCTTTTGCACTGGACTTTCGGATACCGCTCATTCCCTGTGCCGACCGCATATTCAGACTGATTTGCAATGTATTCAGTTTTTCAAAAAATGTCTTATCAAAAATTGCTGATTCCATATTACACTCCGTCCCGTTACCGCTTCACCCCGGCAATAATCCGGTCGATTACCTCATCTGCCGTCACCCCGTCCGAAATTGCCTCAAAATTCAGGGCCAGACGGTGCCGTAATGCCGGATACGCCACAAATTCAACGTCCTCAAAGGCAACATTATATCTTCCTTCCATAAAAGCCCTTGCCTTAGCAGTCTTGATCATGGCCTGTGCCGCACGGGGACTTGCCCCGTTTTGAATATACTGTCTGGTGATTTCCAACGCCTTTTCCTCTTCGGGGTGCGTCGCCACAACCACGGACAATGCATAATCCATCACGGCATCGGAAATCGGCATATCCCTTACCAGTGTCCGGATATCGATAATCTCCTCTTTGCTCATCACCTGCTTTAACTCCGTCGTCTGATTGGTCACCGTAATATCCATAATCTGCCGAAGCTCTTCCTTGCTGGGAAATTTCACCAACAGCTTGAACAAAAAACGGTCAAGCTGCGCCTCTGGAAGCGGATATGTGCCCTCGTTTTCAATCGGATTCTGCGTTGCCAGTACCATAAACGGCTTCGGCAGTTCATAGGTAGTGTTTCCCACCGTCACGGTTTTTTCCTGCATTGCCTCCAACAGTGCAGACTGGGTTTTCGGTGTTGCCCGGTTTATCTCGTCTGCCAGAACAATATTGGCAAACACAGGTCCCTGTTCAAAGCGGAACACATTGTTCCCATCTTCCTTGATAATCAGATTGGTTCCTGTGACATCTGCCGGCATCAGATCCGGCGTAAACTGGATTCGGGAAAAAGTGGCAGCAATCACCTTAGCGATTGCTTTTACCAGCTCCGTCTTGCCAAGTCCCGGAACACCCTCTAACAATACATTGCCATCGGAGAGAATGGCAAGCAGCACCTGTCGGATAATCTCCCGCTGTCCGATAATCCCTCTTCCAATTTCCTCTTCACAGGATTTCACTTTTTCTATCATTTCCTGTATTTTCTTCTCGTCTGTCATAGATTCTCCTCTCTCAATTCAATCCGTCAAAATAATCCCTTATTTTATCCTTCAGCTTTCCCGGATACCGGGAACCGTTCACTTTCTTATAAGCCTTTTCCTTATATTTCCCGGATACCTCG
>JAMPAW010000017.1 GCA_023666975.1 Clostridium sp. | reverse complement strand
AGAAATTTATTTATCGAAACTTTGATAGCGATAAAAAATATTAAGCGATTGCCCTATTCCATGCCGTTCTTCGCTTGCTATCTATAACCAAATGTGTTAAATTAGTGAAAATAATTACACGCCCATTGCCAGGACAAACCCGTCCTGCCTTGGATAAGGAGGATATTATGATTAAAAAAATCAACCCATTCGTCCAGATTTACGAAGCGATAAAAGGATTTTCATTTAGCGACTCCTTCTATAATCTGCGTCGACAGTCAACCGGCAGCAAAATACTTTATGCAATGATTATCAGTGTGCTGACCAGTTTGTTATTGTGCTATCTCTTCGCCTTCAACATTGCCAGTGACAAGGAGCTGAACCAGACCTTAAATGACCTGCCGGATTTTTCCTATGCCAACGGGGAACTCTACTGCGCAGAGCAATGTAACATCACCGAGGACGAAACCTGTATCCTGATTGATACGACCCAGAACGAATATACCGAGGCAAACCTGCGCTCCATGTTAAATGACTCGAACTTCACACAGCTTTTAATGATGAGCAAGACCAACATTGTTATCTACCGGGGAACAACCGGTGAGTATCAGAACATGTCGTGGAATGATTTTATGGGAGTTTTTGGAATCCAATCCTTCTCCAAACAGCAGCTGCTCTCCGGCTACCGCAAAGTCATTTACAGCATTTGTACCATTGTCTTCCTGTTTACGATTCCGTTTCAGTTTATTAAATTATTTTTTATGTCGCTGATTTTGACGCTGATTGCCTTAATCTGCAATTCTGCTTCGCACGCTGACAAGGATTTCCCGACACTCTACTGGATATCCTTCTATATCGAGAGTATATTTCTCATCATCATTGCGATTTTTCAACCGCTGGGCATATTAGGCGGAAGCGCACGAACCATTGCCTGCCTGATTTTCTTTATCATTACTATGACAAACACATTAAAGCATGGTGATCCGACACTTGCGGCATCCGGACCGGTTTCCAATGGTTCAAATGATGACTTTGACCGTTTTATGGACAATTCCGGCAGCGGCACAATGAAATCGGCCTTCGGAGAACCGACGTCATCTACTTATGCAGACAGTGCGGACACCTACGCTGAACCGGCTCGTCCAGACCCCTTTGCCGGGACACAGGAAACTGCTCCGCAAGACGAACAGACAAAGAGTGATTCGTCCTCCGGCCTTTCACTGAAATTAAAGGATTAATAGACAATGCCGCTCATCTCCGATGAGCGGCAAAATATTATCCGTTAATCCACATATGTTTCGACAAATTCAAAGGTTTCCTGATAATAAGTCTCTGTACCTGCATATCGGCAGTCACCATGCGTACCCGCCGGAATCGTCACCGTCTTATGCGGAGACGCTATGGCTTGTTCTAATTGCCCGGTCATCTCTTCCGACGCATAGGTATCCTTTCCTCCTCGAATCAGCAGAATCGGTATTGATGTTTTCTGTACCTGTTTTACCGCATCTGCTTCCTTTAACGTATATCCGGCCCATATTTTCATCACCGGATTCATCATATGTACCAGCGGAAATACCGGCCATTCCGTATGTCTGGCCTGATACTCTAATTTCACGACATCCCATGCACTGGTGTATGCACCTTCTGCGATAACGGCCTTAATATTACTTTTTACCGGTTCTCCGGAAAGCATTAACGCTGTATCCGCACCGATATCCACACCGTGAATCACAATCTGGGCTGAAGGATCGTCTTTCAAAATCACATCTATCCAGTTAATGACATCTAAACGGTCCAGCCAGCCCATTCCATAAAACGATCCCTCACTTTCCCCGTGTGCCCGCAAATCGGGCATAAGCACATTATAGCCCTGCTCGGTATAGTGCATGGCAATATCATAAATGTTCTCCATCGCATCATTATATCCGTGAAGAATCACTGCCCAGCGATTGCTGTCCGCATTCACAATTACCTTACGCGCCACCAGAATCTTCTGGTCGTCCGCCTCCATGGTTATTTTTTCCTGATTAATGTTCTCCAGCCATTTATCGACCTTCTTCTCCTCCGAAGACTTAGCTGACAGCGTTTCCGATGCCACGACCATGCCTTCCGTGCTCTGCCGGCTGCCGCTTCGTCCACGAATCATCATGTCCCTTGACAGCAAAAAACCTGCCACCGCCGTTACGATCGTCAGCAGTACAGCCAGTTTAAAAATCGTCCAGACAAATTCCAAAAAGCCGCCAATCACTCTTCCCACAGTCATTTTCTCCTTGTATGGATTCACCTCCGGCTTCTTTATCACTAAAGGCTCTTCCTCCAGCTTTTCAAAATCATCTATTCCTGGCTGTTCTTCACGTTTTCTTACGGCCGCCTTGCGCTCCTCCTCACGCCGTTTTATCTCTGCATTTTTCTTTCCTTCCTCGCGTTTCTTCGCTGCCGTCTTCCGCTCCTCTTCACGCTTCTTTGCCGCAGCCTTCTGCTCCTCTTCACGTCTCTTCGCTACTGCCGCTCTCTGTTCCTCCTCACGCTTATTTGCCGCAGTCTTCCGCTCCTCTTCACGCTTCTTCGCTGCTGCCGCTCTCTGCTCCTCTTCACGTTTCTTCGCCGCAGCCTTCCGCTCCTCTTCACGCTTCTTCGCCGCTGCCGCTCTCTGCTCCTCTTCGCGTTTCTTCGCCGCAGTCTTCCGCTCCTCTTCACGCTTCTTTGCCTCTGCTGCTTTTCTCTTTTCATCGGCGGAAAGGTTTTTATCTGATGCTTTATTCTCCTTCTCAGCGACCTGTTCTGCTGCCGTTTTCAAAATCTGATTAATTTCCTGATCAGTTATTTTACGGTTCGGATTTCTCGGTATATTTTTTACCCCTGAATCCAATTTATTTTTTTTCTCACTCATGAAGAACCTCCTCATTACTCCCTATGTAAAATCGCAAAAACCTGCCTGACTTCCTCTACCGGAAGCTGTCCCGGCGCCGAAGCTGCCCCGGCTGTTGCAAAAGTCAGCGCAGAGCCGAAAAGCTCACCGGACAAACGGCTGATCATCCCCGCTTTTCCCATGGACATCGTAATCACCGGCTTGTCGCCACCCTCCTCATAATACCGCAGTGTCGCTGAAAGCAGCGTCAGCACATCCCGCTCCCTCTGCGGCATCACGGCAATCTTCAGTATATCTGCACCCTGCCGCTCCATATAGCGAAGCCGCCGGATAAGCTCTGTCTCTTCCGGTGTCGCACGGAAATCATGACTGCTGGCCACCAGATACACGCCTTGCCGGACAGCCGCTTCTCTTATCTCCTGCAGCGCACCTTCCTGCGCAAACACCTCCACGTCCAGCAAATCAACAAAACCGCTTTGACAGGCCTTTATACATAGATTGCGGTAATCGTCATCGCTTATTTGCCGCTTTCCGCCCTCTGCCACCGACCGAAAGGTGAACAAAAGCACTCTATTTTCCAGACGCTCCCTCACCTGCGCCAGTAAATTCAACATCTCATTCTCCTGCAAAATATCATCATAGCAATCCGCCCTTAATTCGATACAGTCCGGAGCCTGTCCTAACGCCAAATCCAGTTGTTCTAAAACATCGGCTCTTGTCCGCCCGGTAACCGGCACACAAATCTTAGGAACACCCCCGCCCAATTCCAAATCTCTCACTTTAATGGTTTTTATCTCCATACAAATCTCCATTCCGTCATCAACATCTCTTCGACCGACTAAAAAAGTAACACATCACACTCCCATGCAATGTGCTACCGTCATTTCTAACTGTAAATCAGCACGCTTCTTTAATCAGGTCAACAAATTCCTGCTCTGAAACTGCCTTTGAATAGTACCACCCCTGCAGATAATCACAGCCGATATTGGACAACTTGCTCTGCTGCTCCTGAGTCTCTACTCCTTCAGCTACAATATGCATTTTCAATTCCTTCAGCATTCCTACCGTATGCTTTAGGGTGATTCCTGCCCGCTCATTTTCAAAGGCATCCCACACCATCAGCTTATCCAATTTGATAATACAGAACGGAAATCTATGGATATAACCGATCGTTGCATACCCTGAACCATAATCATCAAGTGAGAAGGATATACCCTGTTGATACAGCCGTTCCACATTCTCCTGTAAAATGGCAAAAGAATTGGAGGCCGCTGTTTCCGTAATCTCCAAATTAATCTGATCCGGCCGTACCTGATAGCGTTCCATAATCTCGTTCAACGTATCCACAAAATCACTCTGTATACACTGCACGACAGAAACATTTATCTCTATGTAATCAATACTCGTCTCTTTTAAATTCTGTTCCGAAATAAACCGGCATACCTTTTCAAAAATCATCGTCCCCAGTTTAACGATTGAACCATTTTTCTCTGCAATCGGAATGAAAATCTCCGGCGAAATATTACCCAGCAAATCATCGTGAATCCGCACCAGTGCTTCCGCCGAGGTATAGGCCTGCTTCTCTGTATTAAAAATCGGCTGATAGTATACCTCTATTGTATCCCGCTCTATCGCCAGCTCAACAGCCTGCTCAATCGCCTGTTCCTTGCGCATTGCATGAAGGTCCATATCCTTTGCATATGCGACCCCGCCTTTGCCTGCTTTTTTTGCCAGTAATATGGAATAATCAATGACATCAATGATTGTTTCCAGCTGATCACCGTCCTCCGGGCAGGAAACACAGCTTATTGTCGTCGTCAGCATCAGCGAGACATCTTCGGTAATCCACGGGTGACGAAAACGTTCATGTATCTGCTCCAATATCTTTTCACGCTGCTTCTCGTCTTTAACCCGCACGGCAAACTGGTCCGTACCATATCGATATACCGACCCCATATCCGTCAGCGATATCAGGAAATGGGCTATCTGAATCAGCAGCATATCACATACGGCAGCACCATAGGTCTTATTCGTAAAACGGAAATCATCTAAATCCAAAATCACAATTTCAAAACTCCGTCCTGCCACAAGATCATTGCCAAACAGCTCTTCCAGCATATTACGGTTCAGAATCTGCGTGTTGTAATCGAGCATCTCCGACGGATTCTGCGCCACAAAATACATAATCAGCAAAACGACTGCCATTGCAAAATCAATAAACACGATATCTGGTACTCCCTGCTGCAAAAACACGGCCACAATCATTGCCAGTCCCAATCCCGCCATAGTGGTCAGCCTGCCAAAAGAATTAAACCGCTCATGGGCTACGCAATATACCACTCCGTACAGTATGCAGTATACGGCAACACCGTTGAGTACATTTATGGCCTCCGTCTCCAGATAACCGAATCTGCTGCTGTAGGTATATAAGTGATGTGTTGCAAAGTTACGGACAATCTCCTCCAAATAAACGACAGCCGGGAGAATAAACAATATGCCTGAAAGTTTGTTTTTCTGCGGACGATGACCGCTCCATGCAATCAGATATGCCATAATCAAAATGGCCACGCCATATTGCAGCATATAATAGATGTCAATGACCGGACGAATGCCTGTATACTTATCCAGCCCTATATAGTACAGCATTCCCTTTGACACGACATTACAGGCAACCGTCAACCCCTCCAATATAGTAATCGCCAGAAAAATCCGGCTCCGCTTAATCGGCACATAACAGCCCCGCAGCTGCAAATATCCCACAACAAACAGCACAACTAATGCGCTTAATTCAAAATCCATATTCCACTGCATAATCACATCTCCCTCCCAATCAAATGCCCTATTGCAAAACCACCGGCGCCGACACTCCGCTACCGGCAGACACCTCTTTACTGTTGTGGCGGCAGCATCTCCAGATTCAAGTCTACCGAGCCTGCAATACCCGGTATTCCGCCACTCTCTGTGTATTGCCAAATTGAAAACTCATACGGCCAATCCGGTTCGTCCGCATATTGTGCATACCAGATCGGATACTGATAAATTCGTTCCAAATCCAGATACAATGCGTAATAAGTCTTATTGGTATACATCATGACCTGCCGTCCGGACGCCGCTATCGTCTCTAAAAAGCCCAACGCCGCCTGCGTATGCTCCTCCTGTGACAGGTTATTCGTTCTTGCGTCTTCCTGCATCGGGTCTTCACGGTCCAATACAACCGGATAAGACAAGCTGTAATCGCCAAGCTGGCTCAGCACAAAATTTGCCTCCTCAACACCCTCGTCATAAGAAACCGCCTGAGAGTAAAAATAGACGCCCACCGGCACCCCGTTCTCCGCTGCTCCCTGCATATTCGATGAATAATAGGCATCTGTGGCAATATTGCCTCCTGTGTATCCCCGGTAACCCACCCGGACAAAAGCAAAATCGACCTCACCAGCCACGGTTGCCCAATCGATAACTCCCTGATGTTCCGACACATCAATCCCGACCTTTTTCACGGAGCCGTCTGCTTCGATATAATTTTTGAACATGCCACTGCTGTCCAGATTAGCGAAATCCCATTCATGCCTCTTAATATTTGCGCTGATTTTAATCTTATGGGATTCTCCGAATTTATCAATGACACGAATGTAACTGGCACGCATAAACCGCTCATAATTATCCGCACTCAGCGCCACTATGTCATTATTATAATATCCCGGCAACTGCGATGTACTCATTGAAAACGGCTGACCTAATCCGTAATAATCCTTCTGACATCCACAAAGCATTGCCATAAGACCGATACACAATCCAAGTAAATAAATATGTTTTCTCATTTGTTATACCTCATTTCGCGCTTAACAAACATATATATTTCATAATACTATAAATTTTCAATTTCTTCAACGAATTTCTGAAATATTATCAAATTTATTACATGTTGTGAAATGTTTTAGCAAATCACTATTGACTTCCGTTTTTATAAATGATACAGTAGACAGGTATTTATAAAGCGTGAAAAGATACCAACACTCTCGCTATGTTTTGGTATGCACTTTTACCTCTATCAATGCAAGACAATTTAAAGGAGGTACTTTTATGAACAAAGGTACAGTAAAATGGTTTAACTCAACTAAAGGATTCGGTTTCATTACAAACAGCGAAACTGGCGAGGATGTATTCGTACATTTTTCTGGCATTGTTGCAGAGGGCTATAAGACGCTGGAAGAAGGTCAGCCCGTATCATTTGATATCGAGCAGGGTACTAAAGGAGCACAGGCTATCAACGTAACCGTTATGGCATAGTGTTCAACCATTTATCACGTGGTGTTTTATAATTTCAGGTCGCAAGGCCACAAGTAAGTTTTAGATATTCATTTTATACAAACACACAAAAAAACTGTCGGTTAGTTACTAACCGGCAGTTTTTTGTTTGACTATACAATTATAAATGCAACACTCTCTCCTTGATTTCCTGGGTACGTCCCTGATTCCAAAACTGCGTTCCGATATAGCCGCAGGTACGTCTGGCCACATTCATCGTAAACTCGTCCGTATTCCCACAGCCGGGACACCGCCAAATCAATTTGCCGCCTTTGTCGGAATCAATTTGTATCTCTCCGTCAAAACCGCATTTCTGACAATAGTCACTCTTGGTATTCAATTCCGCATACATAATATTATCATAAATATGCTGCATTACCGCAAGCACGGCCTCCAGATTATTCTGCATATTGGGAACTTCGACATAGCTCACCGCTCCTCCCGGCGAAAGCTCCTGAAACTTCGACTCAAAGGACAGCTTGCTAAATGCGTCAATCTCCTCTGAAACATGTACATGGTAACTGTTTGTAATATAGTTTTTATCCGTCACTCCTTCAATCCGTCCAAAACGCTTTTGCAGACATTTGGCAAATTTGTAGGTAGTCGATTCCAGCGGCGTGCCGTAAATACTGAAATCAATAGACGTTTCCGCTTTCCACTTTGCACAGGCATCATTTAATTTCTGCATTACCTGAAGGGCAAACGGTGTCGCCTCCGGGTCAGTATGGGAAAGTCCCGTCATATATCGGGTACATTCACAAAGTCCTGCGTAGCCAAGAGAAATCGTTGAATATCCATTATATAGCAGCTTATCAATCGTTTCTCCTTTTTTCAGGCGGGCCAGAGCACCATACTGCCATAAAATCGGTGCTACATCGGACGGAGTTCCCTTAAGACGCTCATGTCTGCACATCAATGCCTTACGGCAAAGCGCCAGTCTCTCGTCCAGAATTTCCCAAAACCTGTCCATATCTCCCTCTGAAGAGCAGGCCACATCAACGAGATTCAGTGTGACAACCCCCTGATTAAAACGGCCATAAAACTTGGGATTATTTTCCTCATCATGGTATACGGTCAGGAAAGAGCGGCAGCCCATGCAGGGATAACAGTTCCCCTGCTTCAACCCCTTCATCACCTTCTCGGAAATATAGTCCGGAACCATACGTTTCGCCGTACATTTTGCCGCCAGCTTTGTCAACTCCCAATACTTGCTTCCCTCACTGACATTATCCTCCTCCAGCACATAAATCAGCTTCGGAAACGCCGGCGTGATATATATCCCTTTCTCATTCTTCACACCCAGAATCCTCTGTGTCAGCATTTCCTCAATCACAAGCGCAAGGTCATCTCTCGTCCTTCCCTCCGGAACCTCATTCAAATACATAAATACGGTAACAAACGGAGCCTGGCCATTCGTTGTCATCAATGTAATCACCTGATACTGAATCATCTGTACTCCGCGCTTAATCTCTTCCCTCACGCGCATTTCCGCAATATCCGCAATCTGCTTATCATTAATCGGCAGACCAGCAGCCTCAAACTCTTCCATTACCATCTTCAGGTATTTTCTGCGGCTGACATCGACAAACGGTGCAAGATGAGAAAGGGTTATACTCTGTCCTCCATACTGTGAACTGGCTATCTGGGCAATGCTCTGCGTTGCAATGTTGCAGGCTGTCGAAAAGCTTTTCGGCCTGTCAATCATCGTCTCGCTGATCACTGTCCCGTTTTGCAGCATATCCTCCAGATTGACAAGACAGCAGTTGTGCATATGCTGTGCAAAATAATCAGAATCATGAAAATGGATAATCCCGTCTTCATGCGCTTTTACTACATCTGCCGGCAGCAGAAAACGCTTTGTGATATCCTTGCTGACCTCGCCTGCCATATAATCTCTCTGTACACTGTTCACGACAGGATTTTTGTTGGAATTCTCCTGTTTCACCTCTTCATTGTTACACTCAATCAGGCTGAGAATCTGCTCGTCCGTCGAATTCGCTTTACGCACCATAGCTCTCTTATAACGATAAGTTATATATTTTCTCGCCACCTCAAAGGCCTGCGTTTCCATAATTTCATTCTCTACTAAATCCTGAATTTCTTCGACGCCAAAAGCTCTGTCCATACTGCTGCAAATCAATGTAACCTTCTTTGCAATCTCTGTCACCTGTTCTGAGGTAAGACGGTCTGTCTCTACCACTTCTTTGTTTGCCTTCTCCACTGCGGCAACAATCTTAGCAATATCGAATTTCTCCTCTGTTCCACTGCGCTTAATTATCCTCATTTCAAACTCCCTTTCTCAGTTGAGACCACCACATAAATAATGTGCCCTAACATATTACAGGCACAACATCTTGTGTTATTGTAAACCACTTCTCTCCAAAAAGCAAGGAGAGATTTATACACAGTTCGTCATCTTATACCCTGTTTTCGACACTCTTGTAAATATTGCACAATTTTTTTCGGCATAATGACGTTTTTTGTGGCCAACCACTTTTTATACCCGCGAACGAAATTAATTGCTATTTTCTTCCTTCAATGCTAAAATACGGGTAAAATATATATAGACAGAAAGGATACTTTAATTATGGCAAACCCAATAGTAACCATTACCATGGAAAATGGCGACGTGATGAAAGCCGAGCTTTATCCGGACATTGCGCCCAACACGGTAAACAACTTTATTTCACTGATCAAAAAGGGATTTTATGACGGTCTTATCTTTCACCGCGTTATCAAGGGCTTCATGATTCAGGGAGGGTGTCCGGAAGGCACAGGCATGGGAGGTCCCGGCTACAGCATCAGGGGAGAATTCTCCATGAATGGTTTTGAAAACAATCTGAAACACACCCCCGGCGTGTTATCTATGGCCCGTTCACAGCTGCCGGACTCCGCCGGCTCGCAAATTTTTATCATGCACAAGACTTCTCCGCATTTAGACGGTCAGTATGCCGCCTTCGGCAAGGTAACCGAAGGCCTGGACATCGTAGATAAAATCGCCTGCACCAAAACGGATTATAATGATAAACCGCTGGAAACACAGCGGATTCAGACCGTCACCGTCGATACGCAGGGTGTGGATTATCCGGAACCGGAAACGTGTTAAATCTTAAATTCAAAACACAGGATAGACAACCTGCCGTTATCTATCCTGTGTTTTTCGTTTCTGTCATACTTCAGCCTTTAATATCATCGCCGCAATCCTCGGCACATTGATAAACAGCTGATTATTCTCAACGCGGTAATTCCTCGGCTCAATAATATAGCTCTCTTCCGTCGTCAGCATCAGCTGGCGGAGGGAATCACCGTTTAACAGCCCCAGACGGTCAACCGCCAGACTCAATTCCACCTCTTCATAATTATTGTTCAAAATGACGATAACCTTGTCCTTCCGGTCAAAACGACCATAGGCAACCACCTTATGTGCCCCGTGCAAAAACATCACGGAACCGTATTTCAAAACGGCATTCTGTTTATGAATCCGTATAATATCCCTGTGAAATGCAATCAAATCCTTGTCCTCATTTCCCCAAGGGTAGGTTCTCCGGTTATCCGGGTCAGTCCAGCCGCACATTCCCGCCTCATCACCATAATAAATGGTCGGCGCTCCGGGCCATGTCATCTGGAATACCACGGCCTCCCGCAGCACACCTTTGCTGACATTTTCGTTGGCTGCGTCCGGTCCCAGCGTATGCGTCCTGCCGACACGGCGGTTCGTGCGCGTCAGAAAACGGGAATGGTCATGGTTTGACAGCTCATTCATGGACACTTCTAACGACTGCTGGTGAAAACGGCTCATATGATGCCGCAGAGAACCAATCAGCGCATCGGGATTACCGAGCAAATCACCGCGGAACTCGTCCGAATGTTTCTCCACTCCGGTCAGGAACCAGGTAATCGGCTCCATAAACGCATCATAATTCATTACCGTATCCCACTGGTCACCCTGCAGCCAGTTATACGGGTCGCCGTAATGTTCTGCAAGGATAATCGCATTGGGATTAGCCTCCTTGACCACTCTGCGGAAATCTCTCCAAAATCTGTGGTTAAATTCCTCGGAATGCCCCAAATCCGCCGCCACATCAAGACGCCACCCGTCCACATTGAACGGAGGGGAAACCCATTTCTTTCCGATACGCAAAATATACTGATACAGCTCCTCTGAGCCTTCATAATTTAACTTCGGCAGCGTGTCATGCCCCCACCAGCCGTCATAACTGGAATTATAAGGCCAGGCATTTTCATCGTAAAACTTAAAGAAACTGCGATAAGGACTTTCCGCCGACGGATAGGCGCCCGGCTCATATCCAGCCTGATTCTCATAAATCTGTTCGCGGTCCAGCCACTTATTAAAGGAGCCGCAATGATTAAATACACCGTCCAAAATAATTTTCATTCCCCGGCGGTGAATTTCCTCCACAAGCCGGCAAAACAGCTGGTTGCTGGCCTCCAGATTCTCTTTATTGGTAACCCGCTCTATATAGCGGGTAGAGTTTCGATTAAGATTGTCCCCGTCCTTCAGGCATTCCCCCTCATCTTTGACAATCCGTCCAAAATGCGGGTCTACATAATCATAATCCTGAATATCGTATTTGTGGTTGGACGGAGATACAAAAATCGGGTTGAGATAAATAACCTCGACACCTAAGTCCTGCAGATAATCCAGCTTATTGATAACCCCCTGCAGGTCACCGCCGTAAAAACAGCGCACGTCCATCGCATCCGGATATTTTCCCCAATCCGTTATCCGCTTAGCGGCGTCCCCGATATAATAGTACTCATTGTCCAATACGTCATTACCCGGATCACCGTTGCAAAAACGATCCACGAAAATCTGGTATATGACTGCGCCCTTCGCCCAATCCGGTGTAGTAAAGCCCGGCATAATACTGAAATTATAAGTCGGATTAACCTCTGTTTGTACGCCAATCTTATTATAGTAGCAAAGCGCGTTACCGGCACTGATTTCAAAATAGTATTCCACTTTATCCTTTTCAATCTGTGGAAGCTTTGCAGAATAGTAATCAAATGCGGCATCAGACTCCACAATTGCCATCTCCCGCCTTTGACCGTCACAGATCACGGTCACTCTGTCCACATTGCCCTTCGCCGTGCGAAACCGCACGGTAACCTCGTCTCCCGGCATTGGCTCCGCAGGAATCCGGTAATCTCCTGTACCATCGGAAAACAGCACATCATAACGAATTGCCGGTTTATTTTGAAAGACATAAGCCTGTACCTTTTGCGCCTTGGTATAATTTCTAAATGAATAACCCATAACAACCCTCCGCTTTTAACATCTGTTCTATTTTACTCCATTCTTTCAAATATGGCAACGAAAAATAATGATAAAAGTAAAAAGGACAGCCAACCGATCGACTGTCCTTTTCTGGAGAAGGTATTTTTTTGTTACTTATGGGGTGTAGCAAAAAAACTATATAATGTATTGGGGGGTTACAAGTATTATTATACGTATTTTGTTCCGAAAGTGTTCACAAACAATTTTGTTTTTTTTCATTTCTTTTGTGCATTTAGACAAATGACTTTTTTGCAATTTGCCGTTTTTGGGCAACCTTTATTGATTTTGTCCATTTTCACCTCGTTTCGCAGGCAAATTTACCAATAAAAACCAGAAGCACCGGCACATAATTTCTTCCAAACTGTGCCGATGCCCCGATAAAATATTATTTTACCTAGTTTTCATTGAAAAGCGCCTCAAACTCTGTCCGGTCAATACGCTCTTTTTCCAGCAGACGATCCGCACACCGGTGAAGAATATCTACATTCTCCTCCAACAGCTTCCTTGCCTGTGCGTAACAGTCATCAATAATCCGCTTGACCTCCTTATCAATAGCGGCAGCCGTCTGCTCCGCCAGCATTCTTCTATGCCCGATATCACGGCCCACAAACGTCTCCTGCTCATTATCTGTCTCGTAGTTAATCAGACCCATCTCATCGGACATTCCATATTTCACGACCATGGCCCTTGCCGCAGCCGTAGCCTGTTTAATATCCTGTGAGGCTCCCGTGGTAATATCCTCGAATATCATTTCCTCTGCAATACGTCCACCCAGGCTCACCTTGATATCCTGCAAAATCTTTCCTTTGGTATTAAATACATTGTCATTTTCCGGAAGCGGCATCGTATAACCGGCTGCCCCCTCGCCTGTCGGAATGATAGACACCGTATACACCGGTCCCACGCCTTCTAACAAGTGGAATAAAATGGCATGGCCGGCCTCGTGATAAGCTGTGTTTCTGCGCTCCTTTTCCGGAATCAGCCTCGACTTGCGCTCCGTACCGATACCCACCTTAATAAACGCTTTATCGATATCTTCTTTAATGATAAATTTGCGCTCCTGTTTCGCTGCATATATTGCAGATTCGTTCATCAGATTCTCCAAATCGGCCCCCACAAAGCCTGCCGTGGTTCTCGCAATCTGTCCCAAATCCACCTCTTCACTGAGCGGCTTATTCCTCGTGTGAACCTTGAGAATATCTTCTCTTCCCTTGACGTCCGGCCTGCCTACCGCAACTTTACGGTCAAAACGTCCCGGACGCAGTATCGCCGGATCCAAAATATCTACACGGTTTGTGGCTGCCAGTACGATAATTCCCTCGTTGACGGTAAAGCCGTCCATCTCTACCAGCATCTGGTTAAGCGTCTGTTCCCGCTCGTCATGGCCTCCGCCAAGACCGGTTCCTCTTCTTCTCGCCACAGCGTCAATCTCATCAATAAAAACAATACACGGACTGTTTCTCTTGGCCTCTGCAAACAAATCCCTTACACGCGCCGCACCAACGCCGACAAACATCTCAACAAAATCAGAGCCGGATATGGAAAAAAACGGAACATGCGCCTCTCCTGCTACGGCTTTGGCAAGCAGTGTTTTACCGGTTCCCGGAGGACCTACCAGCAAAATACCTTTCGGAATCCTTGCGCCCAGCTTCGTATACTTACCGGGATTCTTCAGGAAATCCACAACCTCCTCCAAATCCTCTTTTTCCTCACGGAGACCTGCCACATCTGCAAAGGTAATGCTGTTTTCATCTTCCAGTGTCACCTGTGCCTTGCTTCTTCCGAAGTTCACCATCGTACTGCCGCCGCTGCTGCTCTGCACACCCATCAGCATCGATGCGACGATGATAATCGCAATCATTCCCAAAATGTACGGCAGCAGCTTTTCCAGAAGACCGGGCCGCACCACATCACTCATTCGGAAGCCGACCTCTTTATCTCCCTGTTCTGCCAGCTCATCAAACAATTCCTGAAAATCATTAACGTCCGTGACAAAGAAGCTCACTGACGACCTGTCATTCATCGTAACCTCCACAGTACCGGTCGGCACCTCCGCATTCTGCTGTACAAAGACCGACGTCACCTTGCCCTCCTGCATATCCTCTTTAAAATCTTTTTCCGTGTACGATAAATCCACATTCTGACTTCCACTTTGTATCAACGACAATATTCCGACAATCAATGCAAATAATACTAAGTAAGAAATCACGCTTTTTCTCATATTCTTGTTCATATTATGATTATGCTCCTTTTATTATTTGTGCTCTGCTTCCCCCTCATTTATTCCTTTACCACTCCAATATACGGAAGATTACGGTATTTCTGCATATAATCAAGACCATAACCCACTACATACTGATCGGGAATCTCAAACCCACAATAGTCTATTTCTATGTCCTCCGTGCGGCAATCCGGCTTGTCCAGCAGTGCAACTATCCTAAGACTTGCCGGATTCCTTCCCAGCAAAAGCTTTTTGAGGTGAAAGAGTGTTGCCCCTGTATCTACAATGTCTTCTACCACCAACACATCTCTGTCCTCAATGTCATCATCTAATTCCTGCTTGACCGTAATTTTCCCGGCAGATACCATGCCGTCGCCATAGGAGGAAACCTTCATAAAATCCAACGTCACAGGCATTGTCAATCGTTTTGCCAGTTCACAGGCAAAAAACACGCTGCCCTTCAATATGACAATCAAATGCAATTCCTTCCCCCTGTAATCCGCATTAATCTGCTCCGCCAGTTCCTGAACCCTGGTCTCAACTTTTTCCTCTGAAATCATTACTTCAACCTGATTCATCATCGCTCTCTCCTTCGTACGTCACCTTTAAAATATATTCCGTATCCTCTTTCACTTTGAATTGCTCGCTCCTGCGTCCCCCGACAATCCAAAGCACTTCATTGCCCGCTGCCAGTACAATGGCACCTTTGCGCTGGTCACGCGGCACCTTGGCATCAATGAAATAACGGGACAGCCTTTTGGTTCCTCCCTGCGCATTGACAACAAGGTAATCCTCTTTCTGCACCATTCGCACATACAACGTATCTTTTATTGTATCACAATCAAAGAATTTCGTATAGCTATTTTTGGATTTTTTGGCATAAAATAGCAAATTATCTTGCTGCTGTACCGATAATTTCCGTGCCTCAATCCATTCAAAATGAAGCCGCCCGCCAAACGGCAGCTCCAATGTCCGGCAAAGACCGTTTACTTCCCGGTTTTCCCCGCTAAAATACTCCGCAGCGAAAACAGGCTCTTTCCACAAAACTGTCTCTTCCTGTTCTAAGCCTTGCCGAATCAGCAGCTTTTCATACGAGATAACGGCCTCTGCTCCATAGGGAAGCGAAAGTTTTTTCCCGCTTTGATTGTCCAGCAGACCGTAAACCGCCTGTACATGCTCCTTCGACAAATCTTTTTTTGAGCCGCACACTTCAGACAGCATCTGATAGATAACTGCCTTTGCCAAAACCGGCTTTCCGGACAACAAAAGCTCCCTGTCCGTCTCACAGGTAATGCCTGTACCCTCTTTGATTATACACACATTTTCCGCCATATATTCCTGCACACAGTCATGAAAAAAATCGCTGTATTCCACTGCCATATCTGCCAGTGCCGCCAAATGGGAAGCTGCACGGGAATTGACCTGCTCCAAAAGCGGCATTACCTCATTGCGCAGCTTATTGCGCATATAGATATTTTCACGGTTTGTCTTATCCTCCCGCCATACAGCCTGACGGTCAGTAAGCCAGCCGGTCAGCTCTTCCTTCCGGCAGCATAAAAGCGGCCGTATCGTTTTCACCGGCTCTGTCTGTACCGGCAAAATCCCCCTAAGTCCGGCCAAGTCCGTTCCCCTTACGATGTGAAACAGAACCGTTTCCGCCTGGTCGCCCATATGATGTGCAACCGCCAGCGTATCCGCCCCCGTCTTGTCCATCACCTCATAAAAACACTGATACCGGTATTCCCTTCCCGTCTCCTCTTCTGATTTTTGCCGCTGTCCTGCCAGTTTTGGTATATCCGCTTCATATAAATAAAACGGAATATCATTTGCGTCACTAAGCTGCCGCACATACTCTGCATCCGCTGCCGCCTCTGCCCGTATCCCGTGGTTAATATGCACGGTATACAGCGAAAGGGCATATTCCTCCCGAAACTGCAAAAGCAGCAAAAACATAGCCACGGAATCCGCCCCGCCGGAAATCCCCATGACCACCTTGCTGCCTTTTGTCAACATATGATGAAGCTCGATGTAGTTTCTCACCTTATCTATCATTAGTTATTCTCCCACACGCCGGCCGTCAGAATTGTGCTGTCGTCCCGCAGCCGTCCTCTCTGCATTACCTCGATATCCTCGATAATCTTCTCTGCCATAACCTGGGCATTGTTCGTGTCCACGGAAGCGATCAGCTCCGCCAGATACGTCTCCTTGTTTTCAAAAATAATACCGTCCAGCACACCGTCACTGACCATGATTATCATATCCCCATGATATAATTTTCTGGCGCAGGTGTCAAATTCTACCTGTTCTAACACACCCACAGGCAATGAAGTCGAGCAGATGCACTCCACCCGCTCTCCCCGTTTAATAAAAGTAGTGGAGGCCCCCAGCTTGATAAAATCCGCGGTGCCCGTGTAGAGGTCAATCATCGTCAGGTCCAGCGTCGTGCTGATACTGCCGTCCGCCAGAAAGCTGATAAAGGAATTCAGCAGTTCAATCGCCAATTCCCGGCAAAAGCCTGCACATAGCAGCTGTTCCAAAAGCTCCACAATCTGTTCGCTCTTGAGATATGCGCTTTTGCCGCTCCCCATGCCGTCGGAAAGCATCAGCACGGCCTTCTGCGCCGCCGCCTTGCTGACGGAAAAATTGTCTCCGCAAAGTTCCTCGCCTTCTCTGTTCTTGCGGACAATGCCCGTGGTCAGCATATACTTTCCTTCCTCCACGAACGTAAAATACCGCTCGTCGAAACCGACAACTTCATCTCCTCCTTCCTGGCATGCCATGTGCTTCGCCAAAAGCCGGCCCACCTTCTCGGCCAGCATTTTCCCGGTAACCGCTCTGTCTTTTTTCAGCATGCAGCCCATATAGACCTCCGTGCGCTCCTCCTTGTCCTTCACCAGAACCGCCTTGGTCACCACCACCCCCGCATGGCTCATTTCCTCGGTAATTCTCCCCTCAAAAAGCTCCGCCCTTACAGACTGCGAGTCCATCTGTCCCTGAAAGGAAATGATGTTCTCACCGATTTGTCCCAGCTGCCGCACAAAATTCCGCCGCAGTTCATAAAGGCGGTTGCTCTGGGCTTCTACCGCATTTAACAGCGAAATTCCGTCCCCGCTCAAATACATATTGCTCAAGCCATTCGGAATCACTTCCTCCGGCTGGTGCACAGACAGCATTTTCTCCATGGCAATAAACGCTTCACCGAAATTATGTATCCGTCTCTTTGTGACCTCCTGAATCAATAAATCCTGAGAATAACCCGTTCTGCCGTCCTTTAGCTGCACCGCCCGCTTCAGCATCTCCTCCGGCGTCATCAAAAACGCTGCTGACACGGCCAGAATACTGACCAAAAGCTCCGGTGCAAGGAGAGTGCCGTCATAGAGAACGCCCAGCAGCAGATATCCGCCAAGAAAGCCCAGCAGTTCTCCGACCTTTCCCAGACCGCGCAAAATCACCAGCATGCTCGAAAGGATCACCATAACCGCCAGCCAGGAAATGTGCTCCGTCTGCGCCGACAGCACCAGGCCGGCCACGCTGCCCGCCGCAACGGCCACACTGCTCTCAAACCGATAGGTATCATACAGCAGCAGATAACCGGAAATCACAAACAACAGATTAATTGGCGTTTCGATAACCGGACACCCAAAAAGCGCAATGGTCATCATCGCAAAACTCCCTACAAACCGCTCGTTCGTGGCAAATCGCCTTCCCGTTCCCACTCTCAGTGCCACAAATCCCTGTTCCAGCACGATAACGCTACAGGAGGCAATAATCCCCTCCAGCAGCGCATACACAATGCTTCCGTCCTGCCTCGTCACCAGATATTCATACGGCATGCTTACGGCCCACAATATCACTCCGGCCGCCATGGCAATCTGATAGTTATTCTCAAAAATCTTTCCTCTGTCCGTTTTGTTCAGCAGCACCAGCAACGCCAATATGACCAGCATATATTTGAGTGCCGCCACCAGCTGCAGCCTGCTTATCACTCCAAGCATCAGGACGGCAAACAGGCTGACTGAGCTTTGCTCCTGAAGATATGCAGCCATAAAAAACGGCACAACAAAAGGATACATTCCAAGCAGACTGCACCTCGCCGTCAGAAAGGCCAGAATATGTATCCCTATTTTTTCCATTCGATATTGCATACGGCATCCCTCCCATTTTCAGTGGGGTATATGATAAAGATAACCGTATAAAAAAATTGTCAATCAAAGGCAGATAAAACCGCAGAGAAAGCCATTGTGTCAAAAACCGCACTGGTCAAAAGCGGCCGTCACTTATTGGACGGTTCAATCAGAATCTCGTCCGGATAGACAAGTCCGAGTTTTTCCTTGGCGATATCTTCGACATATTTTTTGGTCTTCATGTATTTCTCCAGCTCCTCCAGCTGTTTCGCCCGCTGCTCTTCGCTGTCAATCTGTTTTTCCAATGCTGCCCGCCGCTCTGCCAAAGCTGCGCTCTGGCTCTTTAGATGTGCCGTGCGGACTCCGACGCAGACGCAAAATACAATCACCACAAATCCGACAAACGCAAGTCCTTTATTCTGTTTTTTGCGTTTTTTTCTTTTGACCGTACTCAATCATTTCACCTGTTTCTATATGCGTACTCGTTCATCTTCCCTTTATAGCCATTTTAACCTCTGTCACTGCATTTTTCAATGCTTTTCTCACAAAATTACGCAGCAGCACAAACGGCTTTGCCACGCAGCTTCTCCCTTTGTCCCAATAGGGCAGCAACTTCCCTGCCAAAAACAGAAACAATCTGCTTACGGTCAGCACATAGAGCAGGACACCGAGAAACAGCCCCAGAAAAGCATAGCCCCTCAAAGCGCCCCGGTTAAAATAGAACAGCGTCCGAAATACCAGCCAGCCGGTAAAAATCCAGTAAAGCAAATCCTCCAAATCCACCACCCATGCAAAATGGTGGAACAGCAGACGAAATACCCGGACACAGTCATACACAAATGCCAGCACGGCACCCAGCAGCAGACAGACCGCAAACAACTCCATCTCGTCATAAATCAAATCCGCCATAATGCCACCTACTTAAACAGACGGTTAAATAATCCATTTTCTCCTTTAAGGCCCGGCTTCATATCGGAATAGGTCAGAGAATCCACTCTTCCGTCCACCTCCACCTCGCCTTTCTCCAGCGTAAGCTTGGTCACGTTCAAATCCATTCCTTTAATCAAAAGCACACCCTGTTCCGTCTCCAGCAGCACCTCGCCGGGGTCAAAGGAAATAACGGCACTCACACCGGTAATCACGCCGGCTCCCCGGTTATTCAATGTAATCTTATGCCCTCTTGCATTGCGAACCTCTTCCATATATCCACCCTTCCTGTCATAATCTGTCGAAGCATTCGTGTCTGCACAACTGCCCTACACCTTGATGATCAACCACTCTCTTTTCATCTTATGACAAGTCCAAGGGAAAAATTACAGATACTTAAACATTTCCTTTGCGTCCTCTTTTTTCGTGGATTCCATAATTTGGGTAACCTCCACGGCGACTTTCTTATTGCCAAATTCTATGTCAATGCGGTCTCCCGGTTTGACATCTGTGGACGCCTTCGCCACTTTGCCGTTCACCATAACCCTTCCCGCATCACAGGCATCATTGGCAACCGTTCTCCGTTTAATGATACGGGATACCTTTAAATATTTATCTAATCTCATCTCTTCTCTCTTTCCAGTTGAAAAAAGGCTGTTGCAACAGCAACAGCCTTGATACTCAAACAAATTACTTGTTTACAACTTCCTTTAAAGCCTTACCAGCCTTGAACTTAGGTGCCTTAGATGCAGGAATCTTCATAGACTTACCAGTCTTAGGATTTCTACCCTCTCTAGCCGGTCTGTCAACAACTTCAAAAGTACCGAAACCAACTAACTGTACCTTCTCACCCTTTGTCAACTCATCAGATACTACGTCAGTGAATGCCTTTAATGCCTTCTCTGCGTCTTTCTTAGATAACTCTGTCTTCTCAGCGATTGCTGCAACTAATTCTGTTTTGTTCATAGGAATAGTTCCTCCTCTTAAAATAAAATATATAGTATTGCTTTCCTCCCTTGCTTTTAAGCAAGTCCTAGTAGTAGTTATACTCGTTTACCCTTGTTTTGTCAAGCAAATACCTATACTCTTCGTTTTTTTGTACAAAATAGTAAAAGTTTCCAGAAGCATACTGGGAAAAAACTATACAATTTGCTATTTTGTTTTGTCACTTTTTACTATATTTTGTCATTTTTTTTGTATATTTTTCCTTTTTTGTTTTTTCGGCGCTGTCACAAAAAACAGAAAAAACCTTTGATATTTCTATATTTTTACTGTACTATCCTTCCATCTGCTTGCCCAGAAAGTTGGCGGCAATGACAGCCGCTTTGCGCTCTGTTTCGGTAAGAGGGTTTTTGCTGTCCTTGTTCAGTATAATGACTGCACCGATTGCATCACCCTCACAGATGATCGTCTGGACAATCTCGCCTTCATAGACATCATCGCCCTCTCCGGTAATCTGGATATATTTCTTTTCACCCTTCTTTGCCATGATTGCCTCACGGTCATTGATTGCCTCCTCCAGCTCCCGGTGAAGCGCTTTTCCCATCAGCTCCTTCTTCGCTATGCCGGACACGGCAATAATCTGGTCCCTATCCGTCACGCATACCGGACATCCGAGAATCTGCGCCGTTGCATCTACATACTCCTGGGCAAAGCTGCTTAGTTCCCCGATAGGCGAATACTTTTTGAGTACAATCTCACCGTCTTTATCCGTAAAAATTTCCAGCGGGTCGCCCTCGCGGATACGCAGAGTTCTTCTAATCTCTTTGGGTACTACAATTCTGCCAAGCTCGTCTATTCTTCTTACTATACCTGTTGCTTTCATCTTCCTTCTTTCTCCTTTTTTACAAATTATACTGTAAAAGTAGTATCTGTAAAATAAGAGATAATATACCATAAAAACCAAACTCATACCCGCAGCAAAATTTATCCATTTTCAAAAACCGTTTTCACCACATCCGGCAATTCCGCAATCGTTTGTATCCCCGGCACGTCCTGTTCTACCGTGCCAAAGCCATAGGCGGCATGAATAAATTTCACTCCTGCCCCGGCGCTGGCATCATAATCCGCCTGAATATCTCCCACATATACCGAAGCACTCAGATGATTTCTCGCTACGATATTGCGGATATTCTCACTTTTTTCCAGTCCATTATTTCCATAACATTCTATATCTTCAAAATACTGCCAAAATCCATAATAGTTTAAAAACGCCTCAATATACCCACTCTGACAATTACTGACAATATATAAATGATAGTTTTCCCGCAGAAGCTTAAGCGTATCCTCCAGACCCTCATAGAGAACTCCGCCGTGACTGCTCAGATACGCATTTTCATTCTCACAGCATTTCTCCAGCAATTCCATGCGTTCCGCCTCCGGCAAATCCGCAAACAGGGCCGCTGCAATCCGGTCCATGGTCTTACCCATAACACTTCGGATTTGTTCGGAAGTAACCGCCTGCCTGTTCTTATCCTCCTTAAGCACTGCCTCGGTCCATGATTTCGCCACTCCCTCTGACGAATCCCACAAAGTCCCGTCCATATCAAATATAATTCCCAGCTTCGTCTCCATGTTAAAGATTCTCCTTTTTACCGCAGACCACAGCACAGTCCGCCACTACATTTCTGCATTGAGATAAAATGCACGCCGAATCGGTTTTGCCAGCAATACCGCCACGACACATTTCAGGATATCCAACGGAAGATACGGCAGAAATCCCGCCATAAATGCTGCCTTCCATGTCATGCCGGTAACCACCTTCATCCAAAAGAAACCTATACCGTCAATTACCGGAATTCCAATCAGCAGTGTCACCAGCAGATATCTTCCTATATTATACTTCTTTCCTCTCAATGCCGCAATCAAAACCGCAGCCACCATAAATGCCGCAAAATATCCTCCTGCCGGTCCAAACATTTTTCCCGGTCCCGCAGGTCCGCCATAGACCGGCAATCCCACCACGCCCAGCAGCCAATAGCACAGCATGGCAACAAATGCTTCCAGCGGCGGCAGCAGCAGAGACACCAGATTTACCGCTAATGTCTGGCCGGTAATCACTGCTCCGGTAATCGGCAGGGGAATTCTTAAATAGGAAGCTGCACTGATAAATGCCACCATCAAAGCCACCCTTGTAAGCTGTACGGTTGTCAGTCCCCGCTTTCCCACCGGCCCTTTTTCTTCTATGCTCCAATCCGTTTTTTGTTCCATATCGTTTTTGTCCATCATTTATCCTCCTCAAATGTCAACCAATCATTTCATATCAGTTTACATTCAAGGACTATCATACAGGCAAAACATTTATCTGTCAACCCATTTATCTTCTATGTAAGCTGCAGAGGAAACATTTTTCTCTGCTCCTATGCAGCCGTCAGACTTCCTGTACATCAATCCTCTGATGCACACTTCTCCACAAAACGCTCCATTTCTTCACGGCAGGAAAAATCATCCATACGGTCCATGACCCGTTGTCCGTCAACCTCGTCCTTGCTGTCTAACAATTCCCTTAAGTGGCTGTCCCGGTCGCCATTGACCGATTTGAGGAATCCCTCAGCCGCAACTGCAGTTGCAATGTTATAAAAATCACCCGTTGCACTGTTCACAAAACCCCTCCTTTAAAAAGAAATGAAAAAACGCAAAAAGCGCAGTTTATCGCTGCACCTCTAGTATATGGATTTTATGAAATTTGAATCTGCCAGTTACTGTCAAAATATAATTCCAAATATAATTCCTCAAGCACAAAATGATTTCCACTCTTGACATGTACATGAATTCTGTTATAATGGTCAATGTTGACAACAGCTGTCTATGCGGCATGCTATTGGAAACTTCGGGGCGTGGCTCAGTTTGGTAGAGCGCTTGGTTCGGGACTAAGAGGTCGTGGGTTCAAATCCCGTCGCCCCGATTCATAAAAAACCTTAGCTTTTGACAGCTAAGGTTTTTCTTCTATACTCATATTTTCTGATTGTGCACTCTCGACCACCAGCTCCACCCCGTCAAAATCTTTCAAGATTTTCGGAAGCTCTGCTTTGTTTGCAATGGAGATTGCACCTTCACTGACCGCAAACCCGGAACGCCGCAGCATATAATCAATCCAGGCTCTTGCAGCCTCCTTATGTTCACTGTTTTTGTTAATGGCATAGCAGTAATCAATCGTCACTTCCGCAGACTGCACGCCGTCTGTATTGTACGGATACGGCATAAATGCGATATCATCTGGATTGACATCTGCCTGCTGCAGCTCCGCAAGCTGCTTCCAATCTGCCATCATACAGGCAATTTCCCCACGGTTAAATACAATCCTTGCATTCAGCCAGCCGGGCTGACTGCTCTGATCAAATAAACCAGCCTTTGAAAGCTGATTCAACAGCTTCTTATCCGTATACCCGGTATCCGCCTTGTAAAATGGAGTCACATCTGGTAACCGGGTTTTGATTGTGCGCAGCACATTTTTAAACTCCTTCAGCGTTGTCGGCAGTTCCGCAATCCCTGCCTTTTCAAAGACCCTTCGGTTATAAGCGATTCCCTGCGGCTCGCCATACTGCGCCAGTCCATAGACAACACCGTCCGACTGCTTCTCCCACAAATATCTGCTGTCGTAATTCTTCGACAACTCCTCCACTGTCCCTAAAGGCTCAAAATATTCCGCCAGTTCCTGATCAGAAATATTGTGTGGAATCAACAGCACATCGCCATAATCACCGTCATCAATCAACTGTGCAGCCGAATCCTCATATTGGCTAAGCGCCTTAAATTCCACTACAATCTCCGGATTATCCGTCTCGAACAGCAGCTTATATTCTGCAAACTTGGTATCCAGTAAATCCCTGCGGTTAGTCAATACCGTTATGGTTTCGACATTGTCCCCGGCCGCTGCCCCGGTCTCCTCCGTCTCCCGCACTACGGTATTATTCCCGTCATTTGGCCGGGGTGCATTATTCTGATTTGCATTGCCTTTCTGTACAGCATTGCCTGCATTTTTACTACAGGCTGCCAATGTCAGCAACAGCAAAAATGCAGGCAATATTCTGCTTATCTCTCTAATTCTCATCTTCTCTCAATCAAGCCTTACCTACAGAGCCAAACAATTCCATTTTTTCCTTAACCGTTGCCTTAATTGCCTCTGCACCCGGTGCCAGCAGCTTACGAGGATCAAAGCCCTTACCCTCTAAATCCTTACCGGCCTCAATATACTTACGTGTTGCGTCTGCAAAAGAAAGCTGACACTCGGTATTTACGTTAATCTTTGCCACACCAAGCGAAATCGCTTTTTTAATCATATCCTCTGGAATTCCTGTACCACCATGTAATACTAACGGCATATCACCAGTCTTCTGCTGAATGGCATCTAATGTCTCAAAACTTAATCCAGCCCAGTTCTCCGGATACTTTCCATGAATATTACCGATACCTGCCGCAAGCATAGTTACTCCCAAATCAGCAACTTCCTTGCACTCGTTCGGGTCTGCACATTCACCGGCACCCACAACACCGTCTTCTTCTCCGCCAATGGAACCGACTTCCGCCTCCAAAGAAAGTCCCTTCTCTTTACAGATAGCAACTAACTCCTTTGTCTTTGCCACATTCTCCTCAATCGGATAGTGTGAGCCGTCAAACATGATTGAAGAAAATCCTGCCTCGATACAAGCCTTTGCACCTTCATAAGAACCATGGTCTAAATGAAGAGCGACCGGAACGGTAATTCCCAGACTGTCTACCATTGCGTCTACCATTGCAGCAACCGTCTTAAAGCCGGTCATATATTTGCCTGCACCCTCAGATACACCAAGAATAACCGGACTGTTTAACTCCTGTGCCGTTAAAAGAATAGACTTTGTCCACTCAAGATTGTTGATGTTAAACTGACCAACCGCATATTTGCCGGCTTTTGCTTTTTTGAGCATCTCTTCTGCTGAAACTAACATAAAAAAATCCCTCCGTGTTCTTTATTATAATTATTACAGGCAAAAATATTCACCTGCACATTTACCTATATTATACTCTAACTTAATTTAAAAGAAAAGCAAAATATTGTCTATTTTTCCATATTCTTCTCCCATTTCCATGCATCACGGCACATAGAATCCAAATCTTCTTTTGCCTTCCAGCCAAGAAGCCGCTCCGCTTTGGACGGGTCCGCATAACACTGTGCGATATCCCCGGCACGTCTGGGAGCAATCTTGTACGGTATCGGCACATCATTTACACGCTCAAATGCCTTTACAATCTCCAATACACTGTACCCGTTGCCGGTTCCAAGATTAATCACCTCTGCACCCTTATGTTTTTTCGCATATTCCACCGCCGCTATATGTCCCTTCGCAATGTCCACCACATGAATATAATCCCTGACGCCGGTCCCGTCCGGAGTATCGTAATCGTCGCCAAATACATTCAGCTGCGGCCGGATACCGGAGGCAACCTGTGTAATATACGGCATCAGATTATTGGGAACGCCGTTGGGCCGTTCACCGATTAATGCGGACTTGTGTGCGCCAATCGGATTGAAGTACCTCAAAATAACTGCGGATAAATTTGGCTCAGCGTAACAGGTATCCTGAATAATCTGCTCCGACATATATTTGGTCCAGCCATACGGATTCGTACAGCCGGTAGGCATTCCCTCTACCAGCGGAACAGTCTCCGGAACACCGTAAACCGTAGCTGACGAACTGAAAATCAAATGATTTACCTGATATTTCTTCATCGCCTCCATAACGGTAAGCAGTGAGTCCAAATCATTCCGGTAATACATCAGCGGTTTCTCCACCGATTCCCCTACGGCTTTGTAGCTGGCAAAATGCAGCACGGCCTCTATTGGATATTTCCCAAACATCTCATCTACCTTAACCGGATCACACACATCAATCTCCTCCAATGCCGGCCGGCTTCCGGTAATGTTTTCAATGGCATCCAAAACTTCCAGCCTGCTGTTATAAAAATTATCTGCAATCAATACCTGATAGCCTGCTTCAATCAGCTCCACTGCCGTATGGGAACCGATATAGCCCGCACCACCTGTCAATAAAATCATCGTTCTGCCTCCAATCCATAAGCAATTTTCAAAATCCATTACCGGTCCTGGCTCCAAAGGGCCTCTCCGTATACTCCGTCCGCCACCAGCTGTTTAAAAGCCTTCACGACACTGTCCTTATCCTCTGCATAGGTGACGCCAAACCAGCGGTCAGCAGTCGGCAGTACCCAAACGGTTATTTTTTGCTGCTCTAACAAATCGCCGATAATTATCGGCAGGAGATATTCCGCCTTTAAATCCCCCTGGGTACTCTTCAAAAACTCCACAAATTTGTCTTCCAATATATCGATAAACTCCGGCGTCAGCCCCCACATATTCATCGACACCAGTGTATCATCGCCAAGCGCGATCTCCTCCTCACTGCTGTATGCGCCATTTGTCTGCCGCATGATTTCATGTGTCTCGGTAATCTCTACCATTCTTCCGTTCCCGTCCATGGAACAAATCCCGCGGGTCACGGTTCCATTTTCACTCAATGTATTGGCGAGCTTAAAGCCGGCCATACAGTACTGATACTCTGCCGATTCATGCTCCGCTAAAAATTGATAAATTTTGGCGAAAGCCTCTTTGCCATAATAATCGTCCGCATTAATAACTACAAACGGAACATCCAGGACTTCCCTGCATGCCAGCACAGCCTGCCCCGTACCCCATGGTTTTGTCCGCTCAGCCGGACAGTCGAACCCCTCCGGCAAATCGTTTCTATCCTGAAACACATACTCTACCGGACAGATTTTCTCAATCCGTGAACCGATTACTTCTTTAAAATCATCTTCTATATCCCTGCGGATAATAAATATCACTTTTGTAAATCCTGCCTCCAAGGCATCATAAATGGAATAGTCGATAATCAGCTCACCCTGTGGCCCCACCTTCTGCAGCTGCTTTATTCCGGCACCATAACGTGAACCGATACCTGCAGCCATAATGACTAATGCAATATCCTTCATCTTTACCTCCTAAAAGTTCTAATAGGGATATCCAAAAAACACCAACTCCATATCCGTGCATTTATTATACGTGATAACACAGGTAAAATCAATTTTTCTTTTTTTCCGGCCGGAGGATTTCGATGCTCCTGTCCAGAATGCCGTTCATACAGGCAATAGCCGTTCCATAATTGGTAAACGGAATATTCTGTTCAAGGGCACTGTTCATTCTGAACCGCATTTCTCTCTCATTTAACATGCAGCCTCCGCAGTGAATGACCAGCTTATATCCGGATAAATTCTCCGGGAACTCCGTTCCCGAACAAAAGTCAAACTCCGGCAACTTGCCGGTGAATTTCCGTATCCATGCCGGCAGTTTTACCGTGCCGATATCCTCACACTGCCTGTGATGGGTACAGCCCTCAGCAATCAATATCCGGTCTTTGTCCCCGATGGATTTGAGCACACGGGCGCCTCTGACTGCCGTGTCCAAAAAACCTTTCTTCCTCGCCATCAAAATGGAAAAGGAAGTGAGGTATATATCCTCTGGCGTATCTGCCGCTACCTGTTGGAATACCTGACTGTCGGTGATCACCATATATGGTCTTGTCTCCATTCTCTCCATGGTCTGTTTTAATTCCGTGTCTTTTACCACCACCGATACCGCACCGGCCTCTAATATATCACGAATCACCTGCTGCTGCGGCAGAATCAATCTGCCCTTTGGCGCAGCCGAATCAATGGGAATCACCAAAACGACAACATCTAGCGGGTGAAGCAAATCTCCGACAATCTGAAAACGGCTGTCCTCCACCTTTATCATTCCTGCTATTTTTTCCTTTAATTCATGAATACCGGCCTTCGTCAATGTACTGACTGCCACTTCGTTCTCCTCTGTCCGGCCGGCAAGCTCCGGATTTTCGTCCAGTCTTGTATAAACCACCAGACAGGGAAGCGCCATTTCCCTGAACAGCTTAAGCATCTCCCGGTCATCGGGCATCATACCCGCCTTGCCGTCTACAACCAAAACCGCAATATCCGTTTTCCTTAACACCTGTTTCGTCCTTTTCACCCGCTCTTTACCCAATACTCCCTCATCATCAAAACCCGGAGTATCAATCAGCATAACCGGTCCCAGCGGTAAAAGCTCCATCGCCTTATAGACCGGGTCCGTCGTCGTCCCTTTCACCTCTGAGACTACTGCAAGCTGCTGTCCGGTCACCGCATTAACCAGACTGGACTTACCCGCATTTCTTCTGCCAAAAAATCCTATGTGTATACGATTACCGGACGGTGTGTCATTTAAACCCATTTAAATCCTCCTTTACCTCTGTTTTACAGCATATTTTCCCATAATCCGGCATTTCCCGCCGGACGCAAAAAACAATATCAAAAAATCTTTAGAATATTTTAATAAAAAAGTTTTCTTTTATCAAGTATTTCATGCTATACTATAGAAGTCAGTACCAGGCAGCAAGCAACTGCCGCACTGTTTATCTCGACATAAACAAATGAAATATATTTTATTATACTACAGAAAGAAGGTACAGTTATGGATGGATACAACGGACAAAACGGTTATGACGGGCAAAATGATTATGAGTCCTATAACGGAGCCTCTAGTTACGACTCTTTAAACCAAAGCCTGTTTCCCGAAGGAGCACAAAACGGCTATCAGGGACAGGGCACTTCCCCTGACATACCGGAATATTCGGTTCTTGAAGACTATGACCAGTTATCTCCGGAAGAAATCGAATATGAAAAGCGACGCAAAGCAGCTGCCCGCAGAAGAAAACTTGCCGCCAGAGAAGCACGACGCAAAAAACGCCGCAGGCAGGCCATTATCCGGTGCAGTATATTTTTAGCGGCTGTCGTTTTAGTTTTTGCCGGCGTCATCAAAATGATCACCGGCATTGTCACCGCTCTGCACAAGGACAAATCGCCCAAAAAGACAACGGAGCAGACGAAGGAGCCTTCCACGGAGCAGATGACTACCGAGGCGCCTGCACCTGAGATTGACGAAACCATTCTGGCAAAGGATTTACCGGCAGACCGTGATGCCGCAATCGCCAGCCTCACTGCTTTAGCAGCCACAGACCCGGATTTACAAAACATTTTGGATAACGCCGCCGTTTATCCTGACGATATATTAAGAAATCTGGCGGCAGACTATGCAATGAAACAATTTGTCATCAACTATCCGGCCAAAATCAGTGTTGTATTTGACGGTGACTTTAGTGTGGATTTCTCCTCCGATACTGTCCCGTTATTCATACAATACGATGAACAATGGGGATATGCCGATTACGGCAAGGATATCATCGCACTGCGAGGAGCGGGACCAACATGCCTTTCCATGGCATATACCTTTTTAAAGCAGGACGGAAGCATGAATCCGATCAAGGTTGCAGACTATGCGACAGAACAGGGATTTTTAGATGAAAACAGCGAAACGGCATGGACGCTGATGACGACGGGTGCTATCGGTCTTGGTCTGGGAACAGAGGAAATGACGATAAGCGAAAGTAATATCATCAGTGCTCTGGAAAATGACAAGCTGGTTATCTGCGCTATGTCTCCGGGAGATTTCACCCGAAGCTCGCACTTTATTCTGATTAGGGAATACAAGGATAACCTGTTCTACATTAACGACCCTGCCAGCGAAGCGCGCAGCCAGGTCGGCTGGAGCTATTCACGTCTGGAATCGCAAATCGCAAACATGTGGGCAATCAGCGCACAGGGCAGCGGCGACTCCGGTACTACACAGTCAAACGATAATCAGGAAAACGGCACAAGTCCGGATACCTCCCAGGACGGCAGTACCAATCCTGCGGATTCCCAAGACGGCGGCACAGGTACCGGCGACACACAGGGTAACGATACCGACACTACTAATAATTAAAACAAAATATAAACTGCCCCTCACACACCTATATTAGATTAGGTATGCGAGAGGCAGTTTTCTATTTACTCTCTTTTTTCTTCCTCACCGGCAGCCTTCAGCTTATCGCCTGTAATCTCCTCAAAGATTTTCATAAATTCCTTACCGGTAATCGTCTCTTTCTCAATCAGATACTTCGCCAGAGCGTCCAGTACCTCCTCGTTTTCCTGCAACAGCTTATAGGCTTTGTCATAGGATTTTTTCATGATTGCCTGGATTTCCCTGTCTACTTCTGTAGCCGTTTCCTCCGAACAGTTCAGGACTGCATTGGCATCCAGGTAGCGGTTTTGCACGGATTCCAAGCCTACCATACCGAATTTGTCCGACATACCGAGCATCGTCACCATGCTCCTGGCTTTCTTCGTCGCATCCTCAATATCTCCGTATGCACCGTCGGTAATTGACTCAAACTTCAGTGCTTCCGCCGCACGGCCTGCGCAATACGTCACCAAATCGGCCTCCATTTCCGCCTTGGTATTCAAATATTTTTCCTCCTCCGGCACCTGCCATACATAACCCAGAGAACCCATTGTTCGTGGTATAATGGTAATTTTCTGTACCGGTTCCGTATGCTTTTGCAATGCGCTGCAAAGGGCATGGCCGGTCTCGTGGTAAGCCACAATCTCCTTCTCCTTTTTACTGAGAATGCGGTCCTTCTTCGCCTTACCGGCAAATACCACCTCGACAGACTCAAATAAATCTGCCTGCGATACAAACTCTCTTCCAGATTTGACTGCTGCCAGTGCAGCCTCGTTGATAATGTTAGCCAGGTCTGCTCCCACAGCTCCGGAGGTTGCCAATGCAAGCTCCTTGAAATCCACAGTCTCGTCCATTTTTACGTCCTTGGCATGAACCTTTAATGTCTCTATCCGCCCCTTTAAATCCGGCTTTTCCACAATGACACGGCGGTCAAAGCGTCCCGGACGGAGCAGTGCCTTATCCAGTATTTCCGGACGGTTGGTTGCTGCCAGAATAACGATACCCTTTGAAGTATCGAATCCGTCCATCTCCGAGAGCAGCTGATTTAACGTCTGTTCTCTTTCCGAGTCTCCACCACCATATCTGCTGTCGCGGCTTCGTCCGATAGCGTCAATCTCATCGATAAAGATAATACACGGTGCCACAGAGGTAGCCTGCTTAAATAAATCTCTGACACGGGAAGCGCCGACGCCGACATATAACTCTACGAAATCGGAACCGGAAAGTGAGAAAAACGGCACATTGGCCTCTCCCGCCACAGCCTTCGCCAGCAAAGTCTTACCCGTTCCCGGAGGTCCCACTAACAACGCTCCCTTCGGCAGCTTTGCTCCGATAGCCAGATAGCGTTTCGGGTTGTGCAAAAAGTCTACCATTTCCTTAAGCGATTCCTTGGACTCCTCCTGTCCCGCTACATCGGCAAAAGTGACTCCCGTCTCCTTTTCCATATACATCTTGGCATTGCTCTTGCCAACCCCCATCATACCGCCGCCTTTACTCATTGAACGCATAAACAGCCATATGATAAGATAGAACACACCAAACATGATTACCCATGACAATGCATTCCAAATCATTGCCGACCCACTCTCGTCTATCGCCTTATAATCCAGCTCCCCGTTCTTCTTGGCAGCCTCAAGACGGTCAACCAGGTTGATATCCGAGATTCTGGTTGCATAATAGACTTTGGAATCATCTGATTTCTTTTGCTTTTTGGGTATCACCTCCACCGTGGAGCTGTAAATCCGGACATCCTTCACCTCACCCTCGTCCAGCATCGTCAGAAATTCACTATAAGAAATCTCTTCCTTCTGGCTGGTCTGATACCGGGTATACGCATAGAAAAACAACAGCGTCAGTCCCACAGAAATAATCAGCATAAACATAAAGCTGCGGTTCGGTGACTTCTTATTGTTGTTATTCTGATTACTGTCGTTATTTTGATTTCTATTTTCTTCCAAGTTTTTATCCTCCTACGTTTTCATGTTTTCACTGCACTTATCCTATAGCATGATGATAAGAAAACCGCCTCCTTTTATTCGGACACAGTCTGCAGTGCACATGCGTATATTATAAAAGCAAAAAACAAAATACGCAATTATATTTTAATGTAGATTTTGTGAAGTAATATATTCCCTGTTACGGCAAAAATCTACATTTTATTACCGCAAAAATCCATTTTATCAATTGACTAACATATCCATTTCATATAAAATGTTTTTTATGTATGTCATGATAGAAAACAAATTTATATCAAACACTATACACCACTAAGATACACGGAGGAAAATATATGGCAGTCAAATATGTATTTGTCACAGGCGGTGTTGTTTCCGGACTGGGGAAGGGAATAACCGCCGCTTCATTGGGAAGGCTTCTGAAAGCACGGGGCTATAAAGTAACCTGTCAGAAGTTCGACCCTTATATTAATATTGACCCAGGTACGATGAACCCCATCCAGCATGGGGAGGTATTCGTCACCGACGACGGTGCAGAGACGGACCTCGATTTGGGGCACTATGAACGTTTTATTGACGAAAACCTGAACAAAAAATCAAACGTCACCACGGGCAAAGTATACTGGAGCATCCTGCAAAAAGAACGCCGTGGAGATTTTGGCGGGCACACGGTACAGGTTATTCCCCATATTACCAATGAGATTCAAAGCCGTTTTTACCGCAATCTGGATTCCACAGAAACAGAGTTTGCTATCATCGAAGTGGGGGGCACGGTAGGTGATATCGAGAGTCAGCCGTTTTTGGAAGCAATCCGGCAGTTCCAGCACACAGTCGGGCACGACAACTGCATCATGATTCACGTTACACTGATTCCATATTTGAAAGCCTCCGGAGAGATGAAGACAAAACCGACTCAGGCCAGTGTAAAGAATCTTCAATCACTGGGAATCCAGCCGGACATTCTGGTGTGCCGGTCCGACTATCCGTTAGAGGCAGGTATGAAAGATAAGATTGCTCTGTTTTGTAATGTCCCCAGCGACAATGTTATCCAGAATCTCGATGTCGATGTGCTGTACGAAGTTCCGCTCGCCATGGAAAAAGAAAAACTGGCCAATGTTGTGTGCAAATGCCTGAACGTAGATTGTCCGGAGCCTGATTTGGAAGAATGGGCTGCCATGATTGAACGCTGGAAAAATCCGGTTAAAAAGGTAAAAATAGCACTGGTCGGCAAATATGTGTCTTTACATGATGCCTATATCTCCGTAGTGGAAGCGTTAAAGCACAGCTCTTTTGCCTGCAATTCCGATTTAGATATTATGTGGATGGACTCCGAACTGCTAAATGACAACAATGTGGCCGAAGAATTGAGAGATGCCGACGGTATCATTGTTCCCGGCGGATTTGGTGACCGCGGTATCGAGGGCATGATTAGCGCTATCCGCTATGCCCGTGAAAACAAAATCCCTTATCTGGGACTTTGCCTCGGCATGCAGCTTACGATTGTAGAATTTGCCAGAAATGTTTTGGGATATCACGACGCCAACTCCAGCGAATTCAATCCCAGCAGTGTGCATCAGGTGATTCACATTATGCCGGACCAGGACGGTGTTACCGATTTGGGTGGAACCCTCCGGCTTGGCGCTTATCCATGTGTGTTAAAGGAAGACTCCAAGTCCTTTCAATTATATGGCAAGAGGGAAATTACTGAACGCCACCGCCACCGCTATGAAGTAAACAACGACTATCGCAAAGCATTGTCGACAGCCGGCATGGAATTAGTCGGTCAGTCTCCGGACGGCCATATCGTAGAAATGATTGAGATTCCGGAACACCCATGGTTTGTCGGAACTCAGGCCCATCCGGAGTTCAAATCCCGGCCAAACAAACCACATCCGTTATTCAAAGGCTTTATCACGGCATCGTTGGAACATCAGGAAATTCGGCAGAAAAACAGATAGGCACGATTTGCAAAAAACGGTGCAGTCTCCAAAAGGGAGAGGCACCGTTTTTTGCTTTTTAACTATTGTCGGCCTATAACCGTCCTTTGCCTGCAATGCAATTCTCATACCACTCATGAGGAGGCAGAGTCGAGTTAAATGCCTCTTCAAATATTGGGTACAGTTCTTTGTATGTTTTTCCGTTTGTTACGATTTTCTTTAATTCCGATATTTGCAGCGGAATGATTTTCATTCCATCTACATATTGGGAATAGTCTTGTGTATTATAAAACGGTATTGATTTTCTGCCTCTAAAATCGGCGATTACATTAATATCAAGGTGACTGGTTGCGAAAACGCAATAGGAGTTTGAATTACCTGTGCGTATTAAATGTCTGCCTAAATGCCTTGATACCGGCTCCATTTCCATTCTGCGCTGATTCGTGCTGTCGGCAAGTGTTGCTTCAAGCAGTAAGGTATGCTCAGGATAGTCTTCTGTTTGCGTATACTCATAGACAATATCCGCTTCACCACCCGCAGCGTGCGTTTTGGGAAGCAAATCAGCCTCAAGTGAAAGTTTCATATAATCAAGAATTTTACCATGCCTCTCGCTTGCTTTATACCATAAAATACCTAACACATATTCAAAAATGGTTGGAACATCGGCATTATCTGTAACCATACTTCTGATTTCTGTATCTTTTCTTTTTTCAAAACAATCGAGCAGGAACAATAATTTATCATCGGTGAATTTCGTATCAATCAGATGCTGCAATCTACGGTAACGATTATCCTCTAACGCTGCACGGGCTGCATCGATTGTTGTAACATCAATCTCCAGTTCTTTGTTAATACTGTCGATAATGGTATCGTCACTAACAACAAGACAATCAGAAATATCTTCCAGGCTGCAATTCTCGTACAACAATTCTGCCGGAGTAAACATATCTGCATACAGCTGTTCCCTCACCGATTTAAAAAAGTGCTGTGGCACAATGTCTAATTTTACTATATCATCTTCAAATAAGACAATATCCGTAGTTTTCATGTACCGGCGGTTTAAATCAAGATAATCTGAAAGCGTAGCTTTAGCTTTAAACAAGTGCATTGTCTTGAAAAATGTCTCTTTAAACTCACGTTCATTTGATACCGAGTCGAACACCGTATGCTCTAAGTAATCCGGAGGATTTTTGCTAATCGCTGCTTCAGAGGAATTACCAAATAAGTACCTGCGCCACCACTTTCCAATTTTTATCCTCTTCGTTGCGGAGTAAACCGACAGTAAACTATCCATATTTCCATCGACAAAAACATCAAATAAGGCATTGTATAATCCAAAATATGGCCTGTCGTATTGGCGGCTTTTTCTATTAAAGCCAATTTCACATATCAAATCTTCTGTAACATCATTTTCAAGAAAATACGCCAATGCCACTATATAATTGGGCATATTCATCAGGCGGTTGATGATAATTTCATCAATTGAGGTGCGATTAATACGCAATTTACTAATTCCATTCACCATTTCCAGCGTTTCCTTTTTTCCTATGCAAAGCGGCAGCAAATATGTGTATTCGTCAAGAGTTAAATAATCAAATATGCCCAGCAAATGAAGCAGCACCATAAAAGGTCTTACCGTCTGCCCATCCAGCACATAAAATGTTTTTAATAATTGCTTCAAATAGATAAAACTGTCTTTTGCAATTTGAAATTGATTATCCGACCTGAAATCATTGTCCACACTGATATGCAGCAAAGCCTTACCTGCATTGCTCAATTTCCTTTTGCCATCAATCAAACCGATATCCACTAATCCTGATGTTTTTTCACGGGCATCCTTCGGCTTATTATCGGCATCTCCTTCAACAAATCCTTTTCCGCGCATAAAATCATAATAACGAGATTGTAATTGGCTATTGCCGGACCAGTCTGCATTTTCATTTTCCGCAAGAGTCCAAAACTCATTCAAAAGAAAAAGCTGTTCTTCTATGGTTTTATTAAAGTCTCTTGTTCTAAAACTCGTTGTGCCTAAACTCCAGCAAAAACTTTTATAAGGAATATTCATCGCAGCACCTCCTCAATAATTCACAATCAGCACTTCTTCACTGACAGAAGCTTTATCCTTGGTCTGATAATTTGAATTTGAATAACTGTAATTCAGCGGAATAGCACGGTATTTATCGCTGTGTTTATCAAGCCATTCAATCAATATATCATTTTCTTTCCCCTTGCTCCTAAGGACATTGGAAAGTGCAAAACGTATATTTCTTTCGGAAAATGTATCTAAAAATGCTAATAAATCACGCTCGGCTTCTTCATTCCAACCACCTTGCTCATTGTATGTAGCGCAAGTAATCAGATACGGAGGGTCGACATAAACAAAATCATTGCTGTCCAACTGTGAAATATCAAATTCCCTGAAATCTGTGCAGGTAAATATGCAGTTTTGCGTTTGAATTTTATCTATAAATGCGGATAATTTATCTGCCATTTTCCTGTTGAAATCACGCTTGCCGACAGGAAGATTAAACTCTCCTTTACGATTAAAGCGTATTTGATTATTAAACGCATAGACGATAATCACATAGAGCATTACATAGTAATAGAAATCTTCATTTTGAATTGCATTGA
>JAMPAW010000179.1 GCA_023666975.1 Clostridium sp. | reverse complement strand
ATGCTATAATTGTGCAAAAACACAGCCAAGTCAAACGGTTACAATGCAAATATCTATTAAAAAAGCAAAGGACAAAACCATGTTTATAGGAATATGCGATGATGAAGTTGAATGCGTTGAAGCAGTAAAGGAATGCTGTGAAAGGGCGGGAGATGAGCTTGGTGAAAAATTTGAGTATCTGATATTTCATACAGGCGAGGAATTACTTACATATAATAAAGAGATTGATATTCTCTTCCTTGATATAGAAATGGATGGAATAAATGGTATAGATGCCATGCAGATACTGGAAAAGAGAGACTATATCAGAAATATTTTTTTTGTATCAGCTCATTCCGATTACGTTTTTGATTCATTTGGCAGCAAAACCAGAGGCTTTTTTTGCAAACCTCTGGAATATGACCAATTTACAAAAAAAATTAAAAAGTTAATAGACAAACAACTGAATAAAAGCAAAGAAATTATTGAAATCTCCCTTTCAGAAAAACATATTTATCTTTTTGTCGGCCAAATTGTATATTTATCGGGAAAGGGTAATTATGTATGCATAGTTACAAACAGGGAAAGTTATACTGTATGCGGTAGTCTAAAAGCATGGGAGAAAAAGTTGGCCGGATATAATTTCTTTCGTATACATAAGTCATACCTTGTTAATCTTAGTTACGTTTTAAATATTGGAAAGTATGTACGCTTAAAATCTTCTAACATAAATCTGCCAATAGGAAGAAAATACAAACAGACGAGTCAGTACACATACAGAGAATATCTCTTAAATATATTCAGGGAGAACATAGATGACTAGTATGATTTTATATATCGCTGAATCCATAGTTTCATTAAGCAATATTTTGCTTTGTTATACACAGATATTGCAGATTCCCTTAACAAAGAGAAAGCAGTATATCTATTGGGTATACATGGGAATTATTTTTTGCAATGTCATAAATATTGTATGTCATATAAATGCAGACAGAGTTCTGATTCATATGTTTTGTGGTCTGTTATTACCACTTCTGATAACAGACAGTCCCAAAATTATGTGGTTATTATTATATCCATGTGCATTTATGATTTCTTCAACCGGTAATGTTGCAGTTTCTTTTTTAATGGCAATCATTTTAAATATTCCACAGGCAACCGTTGCAGATAATCCGGTTTTAGAGTTGATGGCAAATTCTTTTTTCACAGTATTAATGATAATAATTTATCTCAGGAGAAGAATATATCATTCTCATAAACAGCACACGCTGACTTTCAGTAATCCCGTCTATATCGTTACTACAGCCGGTAACATAATATTCTATCTCTTAATAGGATTGGTTCAATACATAGGGTCCTTGCATCACATACCATCTACTGAAGCAAATATTCTGGGCTTTTTCCTGTCATGCGCCAGCATGATATTTTGTCTATTCTTTTTATGGCTGTCGGGGACTATTTATAAAAATGAAACTCTCCACGTTGAAAAAAATATATTGAATGTATATTTAACAGAACAGGAAAAATATATTCAGCTTATTTTGGAAAAGGACAAAGAAATGCGAAGTTTCAGACATGATGTAAAGGAACACCTGTATATCCTTTCCCGCTGTCTGGAGCAGAGAAATTATGAGGAGGCCAAAAGGTATATCACTAAAATAAATGAATGCTTCAGTGTTGCGCAACTAAAGCGCTATACAGGTATCATAACCATTGACGCTATTATTTCAGAAAAAAAGAATTGCATGGATACGGAAGGGATATCATTTACATGCGAAATAAATGCAAATAAACTTCCTGAGCATATTATTATGTATGATGTATGCACAATCCTTATAAATGTATTGAATAATGCAATCGAGGCTTGTGAAGACTTGGAAGCCGAGAATAGAAATATAAGGCTTATTATGGATACGACGGCAGAAAAGCTGTATATTTACGAAAAGAATCCACTCGGACACGAAATAGTATTCGATGAAAACCAAAACCCTATATCGTCCCAAAAAGACGATTCAAGGCATGGCTTTGGGAGCAAAAACATACGCAATGTTGCAGAAAAATATGGCGGAATTATAAACTACACTGTAAGTAATCAGTTTTTTACAATAGAGGTTATTATCTAATAGTAATAAAGTACTAAAAAGTGTCGTTTACGAAAAAATTATGTCGTTCAAGAAATAATAATTGAGTTTCTCCTGAAACCCTGTTAAGCTACCAGAAGAAGGAGGATAAAAAAATGTTTTTTTCAACGATTAATTGGAGATATATTTGGATTTGGATATTAGGATAATTCACATATAGAAGAAGGGTGTCTTATAACATTATTGGAAATTTTAGCAAGAATAACAGTAATAAATTTCTTCTTATCAATTTAGTTTTTCTCTTATTGTTAATCTATTTGCTTGAGCCCTTTTTGGGATTTTAGAAAACGAATCGATATCAGTTCACAAATTCAGGTGACCCTTTCAGAACAATATTTTTCACATTTGATGAGACTTTGACTAAGTTATTTTGATAATACAATTATACTGAAGTGATGAGTAACCTTGAATTTGATATTGCTAAAATTACTTCTATTGCTGACGATAGCATTTTTTGTTATTACCCAGATTTTCAGCAGGATTTGTGAGATAGTAGGCCTCTTCATTATTTATTTTAGAATGACTATTTTGATGCTTGCTTTCTTTTTGGTGAAATTTTTGGTGAATGATTGAGGAGGATGAAAATGGATGTCAGAGAAATGAATACTGTTTACTATTTATCGGTTTTTAGTCATGTAATCAAAAATAATAATGAGATAATTGTTTGTCATTCCGGAAATGGTAATAGTCTGAAAATGCCAGATGATTGCTGGGAAAGTATTGAAAAGTACATTACTTACTATTCGCCCAGCGAGATTTGTAATGCTGCCCATGAAGATGATAGGTCATATTATCAAGAGATTTTTTCTAAAATGGCGGATATGGGTTTGATAATCAAGGATGAATATGAGGAGAGAATCAAGAGCGTAGATTTAGCTATTACAAATCGATGCAATCTTCATTGTGCACATTGCTGTGAGGCAGCACAGGGTGAAGGTGTAAATCATGGTTTGTCTACACAAGAATGGAAAAATATAATTGACAAAATATGCTTGTCAGATATAGAAACAATTACTATTACCGGTGGAGAACCAATGTTAAGAAGAGATTTCTTTGATATTGTTGAGTATATAAGAAAAGTATATAAGGGCGCTATCGGGTTATCTTCCAATGGAACTTTTATAACTGAAGATAATGTAAAAAGAATTATTAATATTTTTTCTGATATCAGTATCAGTATTGATGGATATGATGAGAATACCTGTTCAAAATTACGAGGTCCCGGAATATTTAAAAAGGTTATTGATGCAGTCAGATTACTGATTAAAAGTGGATTTGATAGTAAAAGAATTTCTTTGTCCATGGTTGAAACCGCAATAACATCTGGAAAGAGAGAATTATTCGAGAAGCTATGTAGTGATTTAGATGTAAGACCTGTGGTCAGAGAGTTCAGCAAGGCGGGTAGAGGTGCTGAAAATGCTGATTGGTTATGTATTAGTCAAGAGAATAAACCGAGGCACAGAATGGCAGGATACGATAAACTGAAGAATGAGATGGCACTTGTCAGACCTTCTTGTGATTGCTGTTCTGCCGGGAGAACCAGAATTTCTATTAATTATATTGGTGATATCTATCCTTGTCTGCCTTTGGAAAATGAAAAGTTTTGTTTTGGTAATATGCGTGATGTGGAGGATTTAAGAAATTATTTTGACAATGCCTGTAATAACAGCAGGGGATATTGTAATTTTCAGGCGATTCTTGCAAAAAAAAGAGAAAGATGTTCACAGTGTAATGTCGCACCATTTTGCGTTGGCTGTCTGGAAAGCTTTGAAAGAGAAATAGAAGAATTCGGAATAGATGCAATATGTAAAGAGAATAAGGAGTATTTGCAGGAGGCAATATGGGGAAAATGATTTCTTTTACTTTATGGGTTACAACATCCTGTAATATGGAATGTTCCTATTGTTATGAGGGAGTGAAAAAAAGCAATACAAACATGACTCTGGAAACAGGAATGGCTGCTGCGCATTGGATGGTTGGAACGATGAGAAATGGCGGATATACTTTTGCGCAAATCCGGTTTCATGGGGGAGAACCAACAATAAACATGCCTGTTATCCGAGGAGTAGTAGACAGCCTGCGTGAAATTGGAAAAGAACTGAAATTTGAGTTTTCGCTTACAAGTAACGGATATCAAGTGGCAAGAGATGATTTGGATTACCTGCTTGCTAATATGGATGAATTATCTATCAGTTTAGATGGTACAAAAGAGATTAACGATATTTGTCGCAAAAATAAATATAATGAAGGCGTTTTTGATAAAGTATTTGCGGTATGCAAATATCTAGTGGAACAGAAAGAAAATATCTGGATACGTATGACAATAAATGATGTCAACTGTGCATTCCTGTCAGATAGTATCAAATTTTTTCTGGAAAATGGAATGAGACATATAGCAGCTGTTCCGGATTTGTTTTGTGTTAACTGGACAAGCGAGCATGTAGATACAATAGAATATCAATGCAGAACGCTACGGGATTATATAAAAGAGGAAGAGGTAGATGCTGAGATTATTTTGCCTTTAACTGAAAAAGTATTTAATCATATTCCATGCGGAGCAGGGAAAGAAAAATATGAAATTGATGTACAAGGAAAAATATATCCCTGTTCCTATGTTATTACTTCTGATATGTGTATGGGTGATATTTACAATGGATTGAATCGTAACGTAGTAAAAAATATCAAAGAAATATGTCTGCAAAGTGTTACAAAATGTGTTGGATGCAATGGGTATAACAGTTGTATTTCTACCAGATGCAAATTTATTAACAAGGCGGTAACAGGAGATTATTTTTTGCCTGTTCCGTTAGTCTGCGAATTGCACAGACGAGAGGCAAAAAAACTATTTTGAATCATTAAATGTATTTATGTTTATAGAATACGATAAAAACAAATTAACAGTAATTTTGGAGGATGAAAATGGAACTTAAAATCAAAAAAGTCAATCAGAAAATTGAATTGGACACAACAATGGAATTTGGTTGCAAGGCTTGTATGCACGTGGTATGGAAGGCTATTGATGCTGCTCATCATAGCGCTGGCGTTGGTTGCTGGCTGGGTAATCCTACATATGATAGGCAATATATGCCCTTTTTCTTAGGTTAATATTTTTATTATAAACATATCTTACATTTTATGATACACTTATTAAGTGGGGCCTGCGCCCCATTTAATATCTATTAGTGACGGCAGCAATATTGCATTAAAAAAGGATTGGAGCAATCAAATGGGAGTAATAGCGGAATTGCAAAATATATGTAAACAGTATGGATTAAAGGAAAGTCAGGTAAACGCTTTAATTGACGTGAATTTAAAAGTGAATCAGGGTGAATTTATTACGATTGTGGGTGCTTCGGGAAGCGGGAAAACCACGTTGTTAAATATTCTGGGAGGCATAGATTGTCCAACTGCCGGTAAAGTAATCATTGATGGAACAGATATTACCACATGGAAGGAAGAAAAAAAGGCAGCCTTCAGAAGAAGTAATATCGGTATCATTTATCAGAATTTTAATTTACTTCCGATGCTTACGGTATATGAAAACATTGTTTTACCTGTTCAGATGGGGGGAGAAAAGGAAGATGAAGTCTATATTCGTCAGTTGATTCGGGATTTTGGTTTGTCAGACTTGGAAAATCGTCTGCCGAATCAATTATCCGGCGGTCAGCAGCAACGCGTAGCGATTGCAAGGGCATTAGTAGCCAGACCCAAAATCGTTCTGGCAGACGAACCTACAGGAAATCTGGATTCAGAAAATTCAGAACATGTAATAGACTGTATTTTAAAATCCTCAAAAGAATATGGACAGACAATCGTAATGATTACTCACAATACTGAGATAGCAAAAAGAAGCCAGAAAATTTATGTGATGAAAGATGGTGTTCTTTCAGAGAACAAAGCATGAAAAAAGATATTTTGGCGTTGAAAAATACCGTAGCTCTTGCCGGTAAAATCATAAGACATCAAAAAAAGAGAAATCTTATCATGATTTCTGTAATCAGCATGTCCATCATTTTTGTCTTTGTGAGTCAGATTGTTTATCTTGCTATGCAGCAGGCGGTTTTTGCAAATAATCTGCGAGCGGTTGGAACGATGGCAGAAGGTATTTATTATAATATTTCAGGCGTACAGATGGATGCTGTCAGGAAACAGTCAGTGTTTACTGATTCGTCATATAGTATTCAATTGGGACAGGGAATACTGGCGAATCATCCGAAAAAGGACTACCCTGTTTTGTATGCAGAGGAAAAAGCGCTTACATGGGCTTTTGTCTCCCTGACAGAGGGAAACTGGCCTCATAACGAAAGAGAAATTGTTCTGGAAGAAAAGATGATTCAAGATGAAAAAATAGAATTGTGCGTGGGGGATGCCATTCATCTTT
>JAMPAW010000178.1 GCA_023666975.1 Clostridium sp. | reverse complement strand
TCTTGCCATAATAATAGGCCTCCTATGATTTAGATTTTATCACAGAAGACCTGTTGCTTAATAGCTATTTACAGAAAAAGTTTCATACACCCCAAAATGCATTCCCATAATATGACCTCCGATTTTTTCTGTTCACCATAATTATAACCATCATGCAGTAACTCGTATATAACCGCATTCAGGTTCTATTTTGTACTATTATATGTAACCGGATGTATAACCATTATTGTCATATTATGCTGTCTGTTGCTATATTCTGCTTTTCCGCTTTCACCTACTTTTCAATATTTAACACATCATTCATAATTTCCTGTATTGCTTTCTGCCTTTCCGGGCCTATCCCTTTGATGCTTTTAAGCACGGATCTGCCTTTTTCTTCAATATCTTCCAGATAATATATCTTTTTCTCATGAAATGCCGCCAATGTCCTTTCTGTCAGAGAAATATGATCCTCCAGACGATGACACGCCTGATAAGGCATGACGGTCTCAGATCTTACGGGAACTTTTACACCGTCTTCCCGAAGAATAAAGACTTTTCCGTCTTCCCGGAGAGCATATCCGTACACCTTTTGATTTGTTTCCTCTGCTGTAGCGCAGTGCAGTATAATCATTCTGTCCTCCGGATAATTTGTCTTTTATTAATCGATATACAACTATATCATGGGCAAAGCAAAACTTCTCCATTCAGGATGTGCTGTCCGGAGAAGTTTTATCCTACTTTTGTTTTACTATAGAAATTTTCTTATACAGCACATATACATTTGACAAGAATGCCCGTCACAGACTGTGCGGGTAACCTTGCTCAGGCTTTTAAGCCGCCATGTGCAGATATTAGAATTTTACTTTCTATAATCTCGTTTTATATAATTTTACCAAATATATTTATGCGCACCACATTAACATTCCTTCTCGATTCAACTAAAAAGTTTGCATGCCATCATCTACCTGTTCTTTTTCTAATACATTTGCAAAAATTTTTAAAAGAAGAGGCCACAGTAATTACATCATTCGGATCATTACTTACTTGAAAATCTATATATTTTATTTCTCCTGTTTGAACATCAATCCAAAAAGGATTATCTATCACATCAAGCGCAAACGGTATATGGAATAATACAAAATCTTCAAATTTTTTGTATTTCTCAGTAATGATATCATTCATAACATCTATATTTAGTCCTTCTTCGTGGTCATCCTCACGAACTCCAAGAAACATTGCTAATGTAATATATGATTTTCCAAACACAGAAGAGTTATAACAAGATTCCGGAAAAAACCACGCACCATCTATAAAATCTCCTCCATTATGAATAGTATAAAATTTGATAAAGTCTTCCTTCCCTGGAAAATCATCCATTTCTACAATTTTATTTTTATCAATTTCTTTTCCATAAAATTCAATTTCATCTGCAAAAAACATATTCTCTTTCATTTTACATTTTTCCTTGTAATACAAATATATCTCCTTCTTCTAGACTTTTTAATGTTTTTTTCATTGCAATCAAATCATTAAACGCCATTTTTTCCTTTTTTTCTATAATATAAATTATTTGCAAAATTATTGGTTTAAATTCTATATTTCTCTTAGAATGCCGCTTTCCAGCTGCATCTGTTCTATCATGTTGCCGTCAAGATCGTATTCATACTGTGTTCCTTCACCCTTTTTCGCATAGCTTACTCATAGGTAAGTGAAACCCTCATCCGTATGCACCATATCCACAAGGTATGCCACAACCTAGAATTGTTTATAAACCTGATAATGCTTCTTCTAAACTTTCCGAGTAACATATATATTCCCAATTACCATTTGCATCCTTGCGTCCCCTAAACCAAACATTTTTCTCATCCTTAATATTAAATGAAATATGCTCCCCGCTTGCTAGTACGGACAGTTTCTTGTCCAGTTCTTCCGTAAAACGTATGGTTTTGGGAACATTTGCCCGAGGAAAACTCTTATCAATCTTAAACATAGTATATACGATTTACATTTTAAATACAACTATTTGAGGTGCAAAATAATATAACCAATCATGTAACTATTTATGCAACTAAATATAGATAAGTAACTGAACACACAATATGTATAACAATTTACAATGCTATTAAATATAGTTGCCCCTTACAGTTTTTTAAGATATGATGTTACATAATATTCTGTTTTATAAATTTACAGACCTAAACCATTTTTCATAAAAAATTATTTAATCCGGCAAATTAACTATATGAATCGTATCTATAGTGAAAGGAGGGTACTAAGTTATGAACTACTCTGAAAAAGATTTCATATCAACCTATAATTGTTATGTTGATATGATATACAGATTATGCTTTTCATTTTTAAAAAATAAGGAGGATACAGAAGATGCAGTCCAGTCCGTTTTTATGAAGTATATTAAAAAAGCAAAAAAATTTGAAAACGAGAATCACAAAAAAGCATGGTTTGTTGTAGCCTCTTCTAACGTATGTAAAGATATGTTACGGCAGTCGTGCAGACGCAATATAAGTATTGAATCTTTTGACACTATTCCTAATGTAGAAAACCCAGCCACTAATGAAGTCTATCTAGCAATTTTGGACTTGCCCTATAAATACAAAACAGTGGTATACCTCTACTATTATGAAGGATATAAAACATATGAAATTGCGAAAATTCTGCATAAACCTTCTTCGACAATTCGAAACTATTTAACAGAAGCTCGAAGGTATTTAAAAAAAATATTAGGAGGTGTTTCATAATGGGAAATGATAAAATAATTACCGCATGGGATAAAATAAATCCAGACAATGCTACGAAAGAAAAGATATTACAGGAAATACAGGATACAATAAAAACAGAAAAATCAAATACTTTTGCAGAGAAATTTTATCGTTTCGGTATTGGATTTGCTACAGCAGTTGTTGTACTAGTGGGCAGCTTTGGAACAGCATATGCTGCAAGTCCCACATTCAGGGAATATATACATTCACTCCTGTTTCCTTTATATACCTCTGATGAAATTGTAAGCATTGAAAATGGACATATGACAGGTTCTTTTGATCATATTGATGTTTTACTTACCTTTTTAGACAAATTTAATAAGATGGAATTTAGAAATAACATCACTGCAACAAAGGAAAATGGTTACCATTATAGTTTATTTGTACAGGGTGATAATCAACTTATAGCCTTTGTAGACAGTAATGTTGATGGTTATTGTATCGCCGTATACATGGAACAGATAACATATGAAAATACAACAGGAATATGGCAGGTAACGGGCTATCAGATCTTGGAAAAATCTACTGCCCAAAATATGGAAATTCAGCTGGAGCCGTATTCTGATGTTTCTACAGAAGAAACCATTTCCTCACCATCAGAAAATACTTCTATAAAAGGTGTGGAAAACTCCATTATTATATATAATGTAAATGAGAAAGAAAATGTTGTTTCTCTTAGAGCTGATGATTGCCAGACTGTGAGTAATATTCTGGACATGTGTGACAAATATAGTGACATTTATGGGGAGTTGTTTCAATATGTCATCAAAATAAATGATATATCCTATATGTTCGATTCAAATGGAAATGGAATGGTCAACAACGCTGGGGAACGCTTGGGTATTGCTATCAATGAAAATGATATGGTTGTATTAAAAACAATATTTGAACTATATAATGTCTCATTAGAGGAGGTAAAATAAATATACTAAATTATACTGTGTCATAACCTCAAATTAACACATATGTTATAATAAAATAGCTAATCAAAAGGAGTAATGCGAATGAAAGTTTTAATGCGTTTTTTCAACATTACGGCAATATTGACTTTGTTCTTCTTATTAACGGCTTGTGCCAATAAGAACATATCTAAAAAAAACCTACCTGATAGCACGCCAATCAATCAGGGGGATGATTCGTCTGCAATCAGATCTTTGCCAGAATTGGACAGTCATTCCGTCATAACTGATCTGCCACTTAATGATGACTCTATTACGATAGGAGAGGTATCACTTACACTTTCTGAAAACAAGCAGGACATTCTAGCAAAACTGGAGGAAGCTGGCCTTGATTACAGCGAAGTACAACCCGATTCCCCTAACGAAGTCAACTATGACCTGTATTATAATGCTGCCGGATGTCTGCAACTTTATTTTCTGAATGACACCTGTGTTCGAATTAGATTGATTAATTTAGATTCTGTTTCAGATTGGGATGCGCAGACAGCCAAAGGACTACGTCCTGGAGATACATATTTCCAGATGACAGATCTATATGGCGATGACTACAAGACACACACATACGCTGGCAAGGAAATATATACCATATATCGTTATTCTATGGGAGATTATATCTGTGAGTTTGGAGTACCAAGGGAAAATACTGGCCCTATTTATAATATTGACATTTATCTTTCCAATCAATCTCCTATTTATAAATACGGAGAAGAAATAATAGATCCCACATAATGATATAAAAACATGGCTAAACTTGGTATGTCTATTAGTCGTTAAGTACCAAAAATGCCTTTGGCATCACTAATACCAAAGGCATTTTATTTACAACTATCTATACCCATGCAAGTTTGAAAATTCAGATGAAAAAATTGGAGAAAAATCAAATATCGAGGATAACATATCTGGAAAAATAGGCGCTGGACTTTTTGGTGCAGAAGGAAATACTAAGAACATAATCGAAGGTGCACAATTTAATCAAAACAACACAGAAACTGCTCAAAATGTAATTTTGAAAGTCCAAAAAGATAATATGTTTAGTAGCTTTTTTAAATATATACAACAAAATAATTTATTAACAGATGCTATAAACCCAGCTTTAGAAAAATATATTAGTATGCGAGATACCTTTTATTATATTGATTTTGATAGAATTCAAAAAATGTGCGATGAAAATTATCGGCATATATGTCAAGCTTATGATAATAATTCTACTACATTTTCTTCTGATAGATTTGATGAAATAAGAAATAAGGTATCCTTATTAAGGGAATTGATTCCTTTTGATGCGTTGCTGTGCAATAAAGATTACAGCATAGTGCTTGAACAAATTTGGCTCAAAAATAAAAAGGAGCATTTAGGATATCTTTTGGGCGGAGAAATTAATATTGTCGGCAGGGTTTGTAAATCTTTACAAGTAAATGATGAAATGCCAGATGTAATACGAATTTTAAATATGAGAGAGCGTTTCAAGTTTTGTGTAAACTCAAAAAACTGATATAAGATTTGCCAATAGTTACAAGCGGGCAGAGCCGGTTTTTCTGGTCCTGCCCCTGTCTGTATTATACAGGGATTTTGAGGTATGTCAATCAGTTCGGGCAAAATAAGCCTTTTACAGGCTGCGCCCGGAAAGACGCTCTTCGAAATAAATCTCCAGCTGGGAATGGATCCGGTTCCGGTCTTGGCGGTGCCCGGTCCATTTCTTTGTGATGTCCATTGTCGCAAGGTACAGCATCTTTAACAGGCTCTCGTCTGTCGGGAAGACTGTCTTTGATTTTGTGACTTTCCTTAACTGCCGGTTAAATCCTTCTATGGCATTCGTCGTGTATATGAGCCTCCTGACAGTCTCCGGGTACTTGAAATACGTGGACAGGGTCGGCCAATTATCATGCCGGGAACGGTATATCTTGGGATATTTCGCATCCCATTTGTCCCGGAACAATTCCGGTTCATTCAATGCGGCTTCTTCTGTGGGAGCGGCATACACAAGTTTCAGGTCTGCCATTAGTTTCTTGATATCCTTGTAGGAAACAAACTTTGTAGTATTTCTGATCTGGTGGATGATGCACTGCCGGATCTCTGTCTGCGGGTATACAGCCTCTATCGCCTGCGGGAACCCGGAAAGTCCGTCCACGCAGGCAATCAGGATATCCTCTACGCCCCGATTCTTTAAGCCGTTCATGATAGACAGCCGGAACTTGGCGCTCTCGTTTTCCCCGACGTACATCCCGAGAACATCTTTCCTGCCCTCCATGTCAATGCCAAGGGCGATATATACGGCACGTTTTACGATACGCCCCTCGCTCCTTACATGGTAATGGATGGCGTCCATGAACACTACGGCATAGACCTCTTCCAATGGGCGTTCCTGCCATTCCTTCACGATGGGGAGGATCTTGTCTGTGATCCGGCTGATGGTGCTGTCCGAGATCTCCATGTCGTAGAGTTCTTTCATGTGGGATTCGATATCACCGGTCGTCATGCCTTTTGCGTACATGGAGAGTATCTTTTCTTCCATGTCCCGGGTGACGGTGTTCCGGTACTTCTTGACAAGCTGCGGTTCGTACTCCCCGTTGCGGTCTCGGGGGACAGCCATCTCCATGTCGCCGTAGCCGGTGTGCATGGTCTTTTTGGAATGGCCGTTCCTGCTGTTAGCGGTGTCCTTGTTGCGGTAATCGTACTTTGAGTAGCCGAGTTCTTCGTCAAGTTCCTCATCCGGTGCGCTTTCCAGAAGGACGGACATCATGTCACGCATGACGGCATTGACATCCGTACCGCTTTTGATGCTGATATCGTTATGGAGCTATACTATAAAAGTAGACACATACATGCACCATCTGTTACAATAAACTATACACGAAAAAGGAGGCCCTTATGGCAACT
>JAMPAW010000177.1 GCA_023666975.1 Clostridium sp. | reverse complement strand
GATTTTTCACGATACCCATTTTAACATATGGGATTTACCGTGTAAATCGCAAAGCAGTGCCAATTTGGGAAAGTTTTGTGCCAATGTTGTGCCAGCTAATTAAAAGTATAAATTATTTGATAGACAAATTAGCAAGAATAGTGCAAATTAGAAAAAGGATTAGTGTTGAAGAAAAAATGATTAAATTTTCATGAAATTTGTAATATTCAAGGAATTTTCGGTAGTATTAAGATAGGAGGTAGAGTATGGAAGATATAAAAATAATCGAATTATTTTTTTTGCGATCTGAGCAGGCTATAGTAGAGCTTTCTTATAAGTATGGTGGTACTTGTAGAAAGATTGCCTTTAATATACTAAATAATTTGGAAGATGCAGAAGAATGTGTCAATGATACATATTTAGGAGTATGGAATAGCGTTCCTCCACAAAAGCCAAATCCATTAGTTACATATGTTTGTAAAATTACAAGATATATAGCAATAAAAAAATATCGCTATAATACGGCAAAGAGAAGGAACGGATTTTATGATGTATCACTTTCTGAATTAGAGGAATGTATTCCGTCTGCAACACAGGACTCCGGTTCTTGTTCAGATGAAGATTTGTCAAGGATTATTGGTAATTTTTTAGATTCGCTGGATAAGAAAAGTCGCGTTATGTTTGTTAAAAGATATTGGTATGCAGAATCTATAAAAGATATAGCAGAGGAATTTGGAAAGACAGAGAATTATATATCCGTAAAAATGCTGCGAATTAGAGGTAAAATGAAGATTTATTTAGAAAAAAAGGGAGTTGCATTGTGAAAAAAATAGATAAACTTTCAAATGCGATTGGGAACATTGATGATAGATTTATTCTGGAAGCTTTCATATATCATCCCCAATTAGCATTACGGCGAAGCGTTCGCTTAATTGGGGTAACGGTGGCAAGTGTATGTCTTATGATTGGAATAGCGGTGATCGTACAGAAAAATAGCAGTCTTTCCATTACTGTTTATGCGTATGAGACAGGCAAGGAACTTACAAGTGAAAATACTATCATGATGTCGGGTGAAATTGATGATAACGGACAAATGAAAGGGCATCCGCTACAGTTTTATGTTTTAGGTGATGGAATAGAGAGTATACGATTTTCCTGCAGGAATGAATGGATTTCGTTTGTAGATTGGACCGAACAGAGGGGGGATTATGGGTTAAGCCAAAATTTTACTGTGTCATATGGTGAACAGGAAGAGGATTACTATTACTTATTGATGGATTGGGTACCTCAGAATATTATTAGAAAGCTAACTGATAATGCGAATATCAAAATATCCGATCTGTCACAAGAAGAGAAAGAAGATGTTATTGTTATGGAAGTAACATATTTAGACGGAAAGACAGAGACGGCAGCAATATGGATCAAGTTAGGCAATAACGGACAATTTGAAGTTTCTGTGGGCAAATACCAAATTACTGATAAAGACAAATTTGTATTTCGACAGGATAGTCTTCCGATAGAGCACCAGCCATAGCGAGGAGGCAGAAAAATGAGAAAAATAATATATATGGTTTCTGTATTGTTGGTAGCACTATTTTTTACGGGATGTGTAAAGGACACGCTTCCGAAAGAAAATAAGGAAAAAACAGAGCAGTTTTTAGATGTAGAAACACAAGGGGAGGTGACAGAGGAACATAATTTAGAAAAAGTTGATGATGAAGAGGAAAAGTACAATACCTCAAATCAGCAGGAAGAATTCTCAGAAATCAAGGAAGTATCAACTGTGGAGCTGTCAGAGGAAGAAATGGCGCATATACAGTTAGTAATGGAAGAATATTATATTTCCATTAACCGCAGGTTGATTGATTTTGCACAGGCAGATCCCACATCCTCTTTTATACGAGAGTATGAAGGATATGGTCCCGGCGAAGTAGTATTATTTGAAGTGTCCGTAGAGAATAGTGAGAACAAAAGATATATTGCAATCGGAAGCAATGACGGTTGGAACAACTGTAGCGTGTTAAATGAAGGTTATTGAGAGGAAGGTGTGAAATCTATGATTAAAAAAAGAGTAGGAATGATGATTGCGTTTGCATTGGTAATGACAATGATGATTGGAAGCAGTGTGTTCGCGAGTGAGTAGAAAAGCACAGAGGAATCCGATAGGGCAACAGTTAATCAATATGTGTCCGAACAGTATCCGACTTTGAGCGATACAGAACAAGCTGAGCTGGCGGAGGAAATATATCAAGAAAAGTATGCACAAGTAGCTACAGTTTCTATGAGCGCAGACGAAGTGGGTGGCGAAGATTTTGTTGATATTGCCTATCGGAACATGATGGAGCGGGAGACATATATTGTAGAACTGATCAGTTTACATAGTGGTTCAGAAACAACAACCGTAGAGTGGGAGTACAATCTGAATTATCTGCAGTGTCATTATGATGAGATCATGTCTATGGAGGATGTGGTCAGCATGTATGTGGATCTGTATATAGAAGATTATGAAATTGTGCTGGCTACAAAAGATATGCCTGCCGCGCAGATAAATGGGGTAAGAACTCGTGCGTCCTCATATAGTTCTTCAGATGCGGTTGCCTATGCAAAAGAATATTATTATCCATATAACTCGGCATATCCGGATTGGTCATCTTACGGAGGAGATTGTGCAAACTTCATTTCTCAATGCTTGTATGCTGGTGGGAAGAGCATGAAAGGAACACCAGGAACATCTGCGGCGGCTCAAGACTGGTCTAATTGGTTCTCGACAGGAAGTAGTTGCAATACAAGCAACGTGTCGTCAACTTGGCGTGGAGCAAACGCGTTCAAAAGCTATTGGCAAAGCAATGCAAGCGGATATTCAACATTTTCATCAGTTGGTGATGATTCATACAGTTATGGATACACTGGTGATGTGGTTTCGTTGTTGAACAGTAATGGTAGTGCGTATCATACCTTGATAATTGTGGGATATGATTGGGCAAACAGAGATTTTATTGTTGCTGCACATACCTATGATACAGTAACTGCTCATCTGAGTGACTATTCGCCGTCAGGAGGATTCATTATTTATAATATGCGGTAAGGAAGAACTACAGTAACATACTATTATAAGGAGGATTGTTATAACTATGAAGAGAAGTGCAAGAAAGTTATTGGGAGGAATACTGTTATCAGTGTGCCTAATGATAGGGGCAAGTGTACCTGTACTTGCGTATAACGTATTTGGTTATACTTTGAATGGAGGAGTAGGAAATTACGGGTATAGCACAAGAAATTATTGGGTTGATAGTTCTGCAAGCGGATATACTACAACCATCGATAATGCAGTAAGTACGTGGGTACATACTACATCAAGACTTAATATAACCACACCGATTTCGCTTTCCAGAACAGATGAAAAATCGTCAAGCTATTTTGACATATATATGAACTCTATGCCAGGTAATAATTCTACTGTGGCAGGTACATATTTTTATGTGAAAAATGTAGGGTGTATCAATCCAAACTTTGAGGCACCTAATCAGAATTATAGCTGGACAGAGATTGTAATAAATTCTAATGTGTTTCCAAATTTACAGGTAAGTAACAATCTGACCACATCACAAAACCAGCAGGGGACAATAGCGCATGAGTTTGGACATGCTATGGGATTAGCGCACAGTAACGATAATCCGAATGTTATCATGTGCCAATTAGGAAGTGGGAGAAAGGTTTATATGCCAATGGCAGATGATGCCAATGGCATCAATGATTTGTATTAAGGAGGGAAACAGAATGAGGAAAATGAGGAAATTGTATGCAGGATCAATTATGGCAATAGCTATATTGCTTTTAAGCGGTTGCGGGAAAAGTGAAGAAAACAAAATTTCTATAACAGAAGACATTCAGTTTGGCAGCACAGTGGAAGCTACTGTGGAAAAAAACAGTGAATCCGAGACTGATGTGACCACCGAGATTATGAATGAGGATACCATGTATGTGTATAGTGAAGCAGATAGGCTTAAAGACTATAATACAGTTGATGCGTTACTGAATGACACCTATGCACTTGTAAAGGTAAAAGTTCTGCAGGCCGACAGTGCAAATGTCAGGAGTTATATCTATACGACCTATAATGTCGAGATCATGGATGTTTTGTATGGTGATATTACGGAGAGCAGAATAAATGTAAATATGCCGGGAGGTATCATCGCAGGCGAAGCGGCTCAAAAGATGATCTCCGAAGTTACGGAGGGCAAGGATGCCGGCGATTTGTCAAACATTGGTAATATCGTTTCAGACGGTGATACAGATCGTTTACTGGAAGTCGGTGATGAAGCATATCTATTCCTTATTCAGGAATCGGACACAGCATACGCTGTAGTGGGGGAGTACAACGGAGAAGTATTGCTTGAGAGCGAAAATGTCCTTTTTGACAATAATATTGTTGGATTTCAGGATGGAGTTTCAGCATATGGATTAAGTGACGGAAGTATGTCTGAGACGGACTTCATTGAGTTAATGGAAGAGATGATTTCCAATAAAAACTAAATTGAAGAATGCAATGGAAAGGAAAGGACTACCGAATAATATTATTTGATAAAGTTGTTAAAAGCGGGGAATGGTGGTGGAGAAAATAAAAGTATGTGGCATTATGCTCACTGTGTTGAGCGGAATGGGCGTCTGTTTATCGACTATAAAACTGCTAGTGTAATATAATAGGTTTGCCATGCTGAAACATTCAAAAGATGCGAACGGTTGGTCTGTGATAGTTAAGATAGGTGACAGTTACTTGTTTATATAATAACTTTTGTGCTTATACTGCTCAATGTAGCACTGTAGCTGTTATACAAGAGAAAGAAACAAAAAGATTCATAGATTGTATGATAGCTTTATACTCATGTAAAAGGAGCCATGTAGAGTGGAGGGACTACCTAATTATCGGCAGTCCCTCTTTCCTGTTTTAGATATTCTGCTTAATAATCCGTGAAATCAGCCCCACCGCCACATTCCGGTCTGCATCGATCCGTGTCACCACGAAGCTGACTTCATCCTTTTTGCCGGGCATCCGGTTGTCATAGCAGCTATGGGCGACCGCGTTGACGCCGATATGGAGGCGGACAAAGACGGTGCCTTTATGGATGTCCGTGACGGTTCCGGCGTACTTGCCTTGGATCTTGCACTTGGTCAGATTTTCCTTGCTGGTGTTGCCGTTGACGCTCTTGACATCTGCCTTCACGGAAATGTCCTCAAGGGAATGGATCTTGACGCTCAGGATGCGGACAAGGATCTGTTCACCCACATGGAAGCGTTCCGTGGCATCGCCAAGCCAGTCCCATGATAAGTCGCGGGCGAGGATGGAGCATTCTGTACCGAAAATCTCCACACGGACTACTTTTTCCGCAACTGCAATGACTCTTGCCTGCACGATACGGTCTTCGCATACACGGGAGTTTCCGTCGGCATCCGGCATATAGAAGATCTGGCGTTTCTTATACATGGCATCCTTCCTGCTTGCCACCACGCTGCGGCTGGCATTGTCAAGCCCTTTGATGATGAAGTCGATCTCACATCCGAGCATATTGCCGAGGATCTTGTTCTGGCGCTGTACCAGTTCCCCATAGTCATGTGCTTCATCTTCCACAAGGTTGATCATCATCTCAGCGAGCGGGATCACGACGCGCATTTCCTTGTAATAGATGACTGCGATGGTGCCGCCTCCGTCCATTTTCTCAATGCCGCCCAAGCTGCCTGTCAGGATCTTCCTGGTGCGGTAGGCGTTCTGCAGTTCATGCCAGATGGTATCCTCCCTGCTTTCCGGTGTTTCCACATCTGTGTCGGCACTCAGGGTAAGGATGGAGGATGGAGCTGTTTTCTTTACGGGAGCGGGTGCGTCGGGAGCGGAAGCAGCCTTCGCAGCAGAAGCGGAGACCTTTGTTCTCCGGCGGGCGGCTGCAGGTCTGGGTGCAGGTTCTGCGACGGGAGCAGCCTCTGCCCCGGCTCCGTCTTCCGGAGAAGCAGGTTCTTCCGATGCGGGAGCGGTTTCTTCCATGTCAGTGTTTTCTGTAACCGGTGTGTCACAGGCATCGTCCGTTCCGGGAGCAGGTGCGTTTTTAACATCGGTTTCTTCAGGGGAAGGGGAACCGACGTCTACGGGAGCGGATCCGGCATCAGGATTTTCGGTATCCATATCCGTACCCTCCATATCGGGCATTCCGCCTGTCTCCATGCTTTCTTCAGTAAGAATGTTTTCTTCCGTCACAACAGTTTCTTCATTTTTTGCTTTTCTGGGCATAGTTTTAATCTCCTTTTTGTTTGTTTTCCGCAGGCTGTCATAAAGAGCTGCTGCGGATGGTTTAATAGTGCATAGCCGGAAAGTCCGGCAGGGATCAGGACATGATGGAACGCTTGTCCGTTACGACGATCCCGCAGTTCTTATCTGTGGGAAAGTCGGCTGGCAGGATGTCCGGCGCATCCGGATAGGGATTCTCCGGAATGGCATCTGCCTGCACAGGCTGCTTTTTGGGAGCCTTGGGCTTTGGTGTTTTCTGTCTTGGCTTTATCAGTCCTGAGAAGTCCGGCTCCGGTGTTTCCGGGTTCCTGCGCCACTCCGGGATATGGTCACTGGCACGGCATTCTTTCAGTTTTTTGCTCTCCGGGTGGAGGGTGTAGTCATATT
>JAMPAW010000176.1 GCA_023666975.1 Clostridium sp. | reverse complement strand
ATCCCGATCCGGATTGCCGAGTTTCGCTCCGATTGCTGCCGGGAAACCATAGCCCATTGTGCCAAGCCCGCCGGAAGTCAAAAGCTGCCGGCTGCTTTCCAGTTCCAGATACTGCGTTGTCCAAAGCTGGTTTTGTCCAACATCCGTCGTCACAATCGGCTTGTCAAAATGCTCATTGATATAGCGGATAACCTTTTCTGGTGTCAGTCCCTGATAGCGTTCCATGTTAATCGGATATTCGCGCTTCCAATTTGTCACCTGCTCTACCCATGCCTCCACGGAGAGTTTTGATGTGTGCTCCAAAAGTGCCTCAATTGCCAGTTTTGCATCTGCCACAATCGGAATATCCACCACAATATTTTTGGAAATGGATGCCGAATCAATATCAATATGAATAATTGTGGCATGGGGTGCAAATTCACTGATTTTTCCCGTAATGCGGTCGTTGAAACGGGTTCCTATGGAAAACAGCACATCACACTCGCTTACCGCATGATTTGCCGCATAGCTGCCATGAATACCGATATTTCCCATATACAGCGGGTGGCTGCTTGGCACGGCACCCTTTCCCATAATCGTGGTAATAACCGGAATGCCCGTCTGCTCGGCAAGCTTCGTCATCTGCTCATTGGCGCCGGAAATATTTACGCCGCCGCCCACTAAAAACAGAGGCTTTTTCGCTTTCTTTAAAATGCCTGCCGCCTTTTTGATCTGTCCAATGTGTACCGATGCATTCGGCTTATAGCTTCGGATATTCACCTCTGCCGGATATTCCTCGCTGCCCATCGCCTGCTGGATATCCTTTGGCAGGTCAACAACAACCGGGCCCGGCCTTCCGCTTCTGGCAATGTAGAACGCCTCTTTAATAATCCGTCCCAAATCCTCTCTCTTTCGCACCGTCACGGCATACTTGCATATACTTCTGGTAATGCCGACGATATCCACCTCCTGAAAGGCATCATTTCCCATCAATCCTAACGGCACCTGCCCGGTAAAGCAAACCAACGGAACACTGTCATAGTTGGCTGTCGCAATGCCCGTTACCAGATTTGTTGCACCGGGGCCGCTCGTTACCAGACACACACCGACCTTTCCCGTCGAACGGGCATAGCCGTCCGCCGCATGAATCAATGCCTGTTCATGTCTTGGCAGAATCACTTCGATATCGTCCTGGTCATACAGGGAATCAAACAAATCAATCGCCTGACCTCCCGGGTAGCCAAACAAAATGTCCACGCCTTCCTCCTTCAGTGCCTTTACAAATAATTCTGTTCCTTTTATCATTGCACACTCCTCCTTTTAAGCTAAACATGAAAAAAGTCCTAAACCGATTGTTATAATCAGTTTAGGACGAATCACATCCGCGTTACCACCTAAATTCAGAACTTACATTCTGCTCTCTGCCAATACGCAGGCTTCTGCCTTGAATACTGCTTCCCCTGTAACGGTGGGAACTCCGTTGAAGTCTACTGAAAGCCTGACTGATGCTTCGTTCGGTTCACTGCTCAAAGGCTACTTCCCTATATCGAAACAAAAGGCTTACACCAACCGCCTTCTCTCTGCCTGCTTCGGAGTATAGGTACTCCTCCTTATCACCGCATTTATTTGTGTATGAATGAATCGTATCACAAGCTGCTTTTTTTGTCAATGGAATAAATTTTCTCGTTGCCTTTTTGTGCGTTACTAACTGTAATCTTTTTCACCTCGCTAAACTGACATCGAATCCAAAAACCTTGGTTCTGGTATCTCTTCTCCATCTTCTAAAGCTGTTTCAATCCATTCCTGAATAATGATTTCTGCATTTTTAACGGCTTCTTCTGGTGTATTTCCGTCTGCCATACAACCAGGCAATTCAGGAACCGACACAATATAGGCCTGATCTTCTTCCGACCATGACATAATCATAGAATATTTAGACATTGAGAACCTCCTTATAATTTTTCATGAGCATTGATTACTAAATAAAATCTTTTTCTTCATAAACAACACTCCTCTCATGCCACGGAACTTAGATAATACAAAAATGTTTCATTGATTTTATTTTAGCAATCATCAGGACAAAATGCAAGCACCTAGGACTCTTCTTCATCACCCCAAATGCTCTAATAGTTTTTTCCCTCTAGGATGATGCCTGTTCTCTATAATCTGGGTTATACGATGTTTTTCTTCATCGTCTAAATCATAGCCTTCTTCTGCACCCCATCCAAATTCCCCATAACCTAATTTCCAAAAAAACATATAGAACACATCGTCATTAAATTCCTGTACCTTGCTACATACCTCATCTACTGTAAAGATATCATATGTTCGAGTAAAAAGACAATATAACAGCCAGTCAACCTTTATTCTGTCATCATCCCATGATAAAACTTTCTCAGACATATCAAAAAACATCCTGAGTATCCGAGGAGTAGATATATCCATATCTGATCCACAGTATTGAAAAATATTATTAATTATTTCTCTTTGTATAACTTTATCATTATTTATAAATACATTATAAACCTCAACAAATGCATCTTCAGTATAGCAAGTGCTTACTAAAAGATGGCATAAATCATTTATAGATAATAATCTGTGCGTATTAACCATTTCCTGTACAATATATTCAACCAAACTCTTTCTTTTCTTCTGATCAAAATAACATCTGCTATTACTTATATACCTCATATATCTGCTTTTCTGATCTGGAGAGAAATTTCCTGCTTTTAGGAAATTAAGTACTGGTTCCGAATAATCTAATGAATACTCCTCCAAGAAAATCAAAAGTTCAACAATAGCATCTGATAATTTAGTACCTTGAATTTTACCATCCTTACACTGCGCAAAAAACAAAGATTTTAAATCAAGCATATTCGTTAATAACCTTTTTGCTTTATAGTCCATACTAACTGGAAGCAATTCAATAGCATTACAAATTATATCACTTGACTGATTGATATTAATAAAATCGGCAAACTCTTTAATAAATTTTTTGTCTTCAAAGCATTCCCTTAATTCTTTATACTGATATTCTTGCAAATAATTGATTTTATCCTCAACATTGTCAATAGCCTTAAGTCCTTCCATTATCAGTAATGGCTTAGAATTTTCTGCATTGTTTTCCCTTGATATAGTATCCGCTTTAATCCAACCTACTGCCTCTGGTGTGCTACTTATCATCTTATGCAGACTGTTAAGAATTTCGCTATTCAACTGATCTTTATTCTCCCAGAATGCAACCATACGACCAGACATAGCCTTATCTCGAAATTTTTCTAAACGTTTTATATTAACTTCTGTTTTTTCGGTCAATTTTGCTGATAAGTTCTCAGGAGATCGATGCAACATTGCAATAATGGGTTTCCCCTGTGATAATGCATAATCAAATTCCATTTCTGTATAACCAACTTTTTTACCAGAATCATCAATTCCTAATGAACCATATCTTCCAGCTATAATCAGAAGATAAAAATCACTATCATCAATTACCTGTTTAATTACACTCCACTGCTTTTTATTTGTAGCAGGGAACAGTTCCATTCCGGCAGGAAAACAATCGCATTTTAATATGGCTTGTGTTGCCTCCTTTCTCTCATTTACTAAATCGTTATAAGTTGAACTAACAAAAACTTGATACCTTTTATCCACATTACCACTCCTTTACTCTTACCTACTAGCCATGTACAAAACTCCACAAATACAGTATCTATGCGAGCTTGCGAAGCATAGTAAATCTTGTCATTACTCCCAGAACCTTTGGTTCTGTATTTATAGTAACAACCCGCTCCAAATGATATAATTAAGCCATCAAACCCACTATACCGAAAGGAACTGATTGCTATCTACCGTCAAGAAATCATCCAAGACATCCGGCTTTTTACTTCACAACCTGTTGCCAAGTTTTGTGATTCCTTTTCCTGAACCTTTATTTATCTTCCCTTCAAGAATACTCACATATTAGTTGAAAAGATTTTCCAACCATGCCATGATTTAATCCTTTATTATGACGAAATGCGAATGTTTTTCCATGATTACCGACCTTGTCGATCACCTGGACAAAGCCTTCCCATTGCACAACTACTGTGGCTTTGATATTTTCTTACCAGACAATCTACCTCATTTACAGCATATTTAAATTTGCTAATGCATATGAATAAACCGCTCTAAGCAAGACATATCGCTTTACTCAACATATTTCATCTCGCCTCATCACCAAAACCAATACTTTTTCTTTACTGCTATATAGACACCCAGCAAAATTATCACAACAACGATTGCCATAACAAATAAGATAAGACCGCCTTTTCCGTCCGGCAGCTTCTTTTCTGTTACAAGATATTTTCCCTCCGTATCCAATCGCATAGAACCGACATCCTGCCCCTTTAGCAGCTCATATTTTCCCTTTGATGTATTATATAGATATACATATTTCCCGGAAAGAACTTCTTTATCAAACTGTATCAAAACGCTTCCGCATATGTTTTTACCACAGTTTAATTCAAAAGCGGTTCCCTGCTCCTCTTTCTCTAATGCAAGTTCTGTATACAATTCATTTTCCCAGTTTTTGATTTCCCCTCCATTTACCTTTATCGTATATCCCGAACCATATACAGTCAAATTTTCGTTATGCTCGTAAAAATATTTCAACATATCAGAGTCCACTAACGGATAATCTTTTGCATAAATCTCATGCTCATATTCTTCTGTCTTCTCCCTGTAATCTTCTTGTTCCTGCTCGCTTTCTTCTTTTTCCATTAAATCAACAATTATTGTTACTGCAGTGCTGGTATCTCCGTTTTTTACAAGAATCGTTCCCGTTCCGCACTGGTTTGCCGTAACCAGTCCTCCTGTTGTAACGGAAACAATTTCTGGTTCCATTGATTCATACGTAATCTGCTGGTCTGCCTCTGCCGGAATTACCTTTGCTGTCAATTGGTGGCTCTCCCCCGGCTGCAGCACCAGATAAGTAGTGTCCATTTCAATCTGCGAGGTTGCCACTTTCACCTTCAGTTTTACTGTCTTGGTGACCGCGCCTGCTGAAACCGTAATCGTCACATCTCCCTGTGCAATTCCTTTTACCTCGCCGGAAGAGTTCACGGTCGCTATCTTTTCATTTGAGGATACATATTTGACAGCAGCATCCGTGGCATCCGAGGGAAGTACTGTAACAGATAGTGTCATGGTTTTATCAACCTCCAGTTCCTCTTCATAGTCTGCTATTTCAATATCCGTTACCGGAATTTCCTCACTTTTTGCCTTCACGACTTTCAGCTTGAAATCTTTCTGTACACCTCCACTGGAAACCGTAATGGTTACTGTTCCCTCTTTCACTCCCGTTACACGTCCAATCTCATTTACGGTAGCAATATCGGTGTTACCAGACTGATAAGTAATCTTTGCTCCCGAAGCCTCCTCTGGTATGATCGTAACACTCAAAAGCTGGGAAGCCCCTATTTCAAGCTCTTTGGGACAATCTCCCAAATCAATATCACGGACTGCCACCTGGGAGTTTACTACAGTCACCCCAAATTTTTCAGAAACTCCTCCACAGCTCACGACAATTTCTGTTACCCCTTCCTTCAGGGCAGTGATACGGCCCATGCCATTTATCTTAGCCACACTGGGATCACTAGATGAATAGGTTATCGCCTGTCCCGCTGCCTCCTCTGGTAAAATCGTTACACTAAGCAGCTGTTTTTCCCCTACGGTCATTTGTGACTGGTAATCCCCCAAATCTATCTCCTGAACTACTACCGATTGCGTATATTCCGCTGCATAGGTATGAATTGCTGTACTCGGTAACTGGCAAAAGCACAGACACAGGGATAAAATAACGGAAATATATTTCTTTTCTCTATTTATCTTTTGCATATACATCTACCTCCGCGCAAAACTATATACAATTAGAAACATTATTGCTCCTAACACTATTGCACCATATATTAGTAATTTATTTCTTGATGAGACTTGTTCCTCCGCTTTGAAACTTTTTATATCGATTATAACTGATGCTATTAATGCAATAAAACATAATATTACACTGCTAATACATAACAATATATATATGTCGGAACTGAAGCCTATTAATATATATATTTTCCGAATCAAAAATTGCCAAAATGGTGCTAACAATGCGAGTATACCACAAATTTTACCAAATATTTTTCTTCCCATACGATCCTCTTTAATCTCAAACACAATATTATATATATTAATTTGATAAGAATACTTAACAGATTTTTATTGTTTTTAAGTAAGAGATATGGATTATCACCCATACCTCTCGCTTAAGTCATTTGTATCAAGTGCATTTACATGTTCTTTTCATATAGCCTATGCTTTAACCATCGTATATAAAGAAAAAGTACCAAACCCGTAACACTTATATGAATAGTTCTTATTTCTAGAAGCATATCCAGATGCAATAGCTGCTAACGTCCCCTCATAAGCTGTTGCAGCTAATAAAGCTGCTGAACCTATACATCCAAAAAATGCTAATACTGCTGAACAAGCAGTTTTTGCAAGCAATTTGAAAGCTTTAAATGTTAATCTGCCTAGTGCAACTGCAGATGCCGCAATAAAAGATGCAACACATATTCTGTCTTCTCTTGTTTTAGTTGTTCCATTCATTCCTCCTTCCACATACATCATTTCCTCTTCGTCCATCACTGCATAACTGCTGGGCATTACCAATGCCCCGTCATAACACATCTCCATATCTGTGT
>JAMPAW010000175.1 GCA_023666975.1 Clostridium sp. | reverse complement strand
TACTTTTGTGTATGAAGCATTTACTTAAGAATGATGTTCATTGGAATTTATTTGTCGATAGAATAGAAATGTTATTTGATAAGTACGAAAGTGTAATGATTAATACGATGGGATTTCCGGAAGACTGGAAAGAATTGCTTCAAAATAAGCAATAAATATTTATAGGAACAAAAATGTAAATTGATATAGAAAAATGGATGAGAAGTGACAGCACAAAGGGAGAGAGGGGCATATGGAGCTTGATTACCAATTGATATCTAATTGTATTATTGCATTTTATGTTGGCGGTCTTGCATGGAGTATAGTTAGCTCTGTGTCAGCACTGGTGGTTGGACTGCTTTTGGGAGGAGAATTTGGAAATTTCCGGTTTCTTTGGTTTAGCTGGAGTAATGTAAATGGTGCAGTTCAACTAAGGAAAGAGAAATTCAGCCCGACTGCCGTCTGTTCAATGAAGGGGAAGGCTATTACAGAAAATGCGAAGGGACAGGCACTCTGGGAGGGGACTGTTTTACTGATAGTAATGCTTGCCGGTATTTCCAGTGGTGTTTGGCTGTGCAGGAATTATGCCAGGGATAGCTTTTTGCGGCAGCTGGCATGGATGGTATTTTTCTTTGTGATTTTGAATGTTTTTGAATATATTCAGTGTCTGTTCCGTCTGTTTGGCAATTCTCTGACCGCCCGGTGTGAGCGTGCGAACAAGGCTGCACTGGCGCAGCTACAGGAAGGAATAAGACCGGCAAAACTTACGGTTTCTCTGGACGAGGTTGTCGAGTTGAAGCATAATTATAATTTTTCTTTAAAGCGATATGTGCTGTTTCAGTATTACAGGGCATTGGATTTGCGGGATCAGGCGGCGATGCGGAAATCCATTTATAACATCATACATGGACTTCCTGAAAACGTTACGCTCTCGTCATATGCATCATTTTATGCGGAATGTGTATTCTATTTTGCGTTTGCGGAGAGGAATAAAGAGAAGGCGGAATACTACTTCAAGAGATGTCCGTGTTCCATTGAGCAAGACAGCGATGCCAACGGAAGACGTATCTATGCCTATTATTTGTACTATGTGAAAGGCGATGCAAAAAAAGCACTTGAAGTTTTGAAGGAGGGTCTGGCAGTGGCCGAGGATTTTGATATTAAGGGGAATATCCCTATGGAGAGAGAACTGCTGGAGTTTTTGCAGGATCGCATTCAGGAGAATGAGTACCAGACGATGTATGCGGGGCTTAAGGCATGAAGGATAGAAAGAGGAGAAGAAGATGAGACTTGTGGTACAGCGTGTCGCACGGGCAAGTGTGACTGTGGAAGAAAACGTAATAGGCTCCATTGGCAAGGGATTTCTGGTGCTGATTGGTGTTTCGGATACCGATACCAGAGAAATTGCCGATAAAATGATTAAGAAAATGACAGGGCTGCGCATTTTTAGTGATGAGAATGGGAAGACAAACTTAGCACTCTCCGACGTAGGGGGAGAACTGCTGCTGGTATCCCAGTTTACGCTGTATGCGGATTGCAAAAAGGGAAACCGTCCTTCTTTTACCAAGGCGGGCAAGCCGGAGGCAGCCGAAGAGATGTATGAATATATGATTTCCGAGTGCCGGCGAATAGTGGAGCGGGTGGAAACCGGAAGTTTTGGAGCAGATATGAAGGTGGAGCTGTTGAATGACGGTCCGTTTACCATTATATTGGACAGTGAGGAGATTTGTTAGACTATGACGAAGGAACAATTTAGGAATTTAATCAATCAGAAAATTCTCATTTTAGATGGGGCGACAGGCACGAATCTGCAAAAGGCAGGCATGCCTACCGGTGTGTGCCCGGAAAAATGGATTTTGGAACATTCGGAGGTTTTGGTCGGGCTACAGGTAGATTATATCAATGCCGGCAGCAATATTGTCTATGCACCTACCTTTTCCGGAAACCGTATTAAGCTGGAGGAGTACGGGTTAGCGGGAGAGTTGGAATCGATTAACAAAAGGCTCGTGGCACTGTCAAGGAAAGCGGTGGAACAGACCGGGTGCCGTGCCTATGTGGCGGGTAATCTGACGATGACGGGAAGACAGCTCTATCCTATCGGAAAGATGATGCTGGAAGAATTGATTGACGTATATAAAGAACAAATCAGAGTTCTGGTGGAGGCAGGGGTAGATTTGCTGGTGGTTGAAACGATGATGAGCTTGGCAGAGGCAAGAGCTGCGTTGATCGCGGCGAAGGAGACCTGCAGCCTGCCGGTTATTGTCAGCATGACTTATAATGAAGATGGAAGAACCCTTTTCGGAACCGACCCGGAAACGGCAGTTGTTGTGTTACAGAGTCTTGGCGCCGATGCCGTAGGCATCAACTGTTCAACCGGTCCGTCGGAAATGATTCCGCTGGTGAAGAGAATGCGGAGGTATGCCAATATTCCGATTATGGCAAAACCGAATGCAGGAATGCCGGAACTGGTAGACGGCAAAACGTTGTATGCCATGACACCGGAGGAGTTTGCGGAGTATGGGCGTCAGCTGGTGGCGGCAGGTGCCGGAATGATTGGCGGCTGCTGCGGAACGACGAAGGAGCATATTATGGCATTGGCACAGATTGTCCGGATGATGGATATTCCGGAGGTGTCTGCGGAGAAAAAACGCCTTCTGGCGTCGGAGCGGCAGATGTTGGAAATCGATATTGACGGAGGATTTCTGGTGGTTGGCGAGAGAATTAACCCTACCGGCAAGAAGAAGCTGCAGGCAGAGTTAAAGGAGGGGAAGCTTGACCTTGTAGTGCAGATGGCAGAGGAGCAGGAGGAAAACGGAGCCTCTGTGCTTGATATTAATATGGGAATGAACGGGATTGACGAGAACGAAATGATGCAGAGAGTCATTTATGAGGTGACGAATACTGTTAATCTGCCGTTGTGCATTGATTCCTCCCATGTCGATATTATTGAGAATGCCCTGCGGATATATCCGGGACGGGCATTGATCAATTCGATTTCCCTGGAAAAGGAGAAGTTTGAACGGCTGCTTCCGATTGCCCGCAAATATGGGGCAATGTTTATTCTGCTTCCGCTTTCCGATGAGGGGCTGCCAGAAGATATTGAGGAAAAGAAACAGATTATCCATACGATATACGAGCGGGCCATGGAATTGGGCTTTGCAAAGGAAGATATTGTGGTTGACGGTCTTGTGGCTACGGTTGGGGCCAATAAAAATGCTGCTTTGGAAACGCTGGAAACGATTGATTACTGCAAAAGGGAACTGGGACTTGCCACAATCTGCGGATTATCCAATATTTCTTTTGGTCTGCCGGAACGCAGCTTCGTCAATACGGCTTTTTTGACCATGGCGATTTCAAGGGGACTGACCATGGCGATAGCCAATCCGTCTCAGGCACTTCTGATGAATGCCGCCTTTGCTTCGGACTTACTGTTGAACAAGGAAAATGCAGATATCCGATATATTGAAAACGTGAAAGCGATGCAGGTGGTAACCGGCCATACGGCTGGCGGTGCATTGCCGGAAGGTGCAAAAGCGGTTGGAGGCAGCAAAGGAGAGGCAGGCGGTGAAAAGAGCGCAGACCATACGGCACATTCCCGGTTATATGACAACGTGTTGAAGGGAAATAAACGGACGATGGTGGAAGATGTGAAGACTTTTTTGGCAGAAGGCTGTCCGCCACAGTCGATTATAGAGGAACACCTGATTCCGGCGATCAATGAGGTGGGGATACTTTTTGATGAGAAGAAGTATTTTCTGCCGCAGCTGATTTCTTCGGCAGAGGCGATGGAGCTGGCGATTTCTTATGTGGAGCCGCTGCTGCCAAAAGCCGAGAACGGAGAAGAGATGCCTACCGTGATTATGGCCACCGTAGAGGGGGATATTCATGATATCGGAAAAAACCTTGTCGTGCTTATGCTGAAGAACTATGGCTATCACGTGGTTGATTTGGGAAAAGATGTCCCGAAGGAACAGATTATTGAGGCAGCGGTAAAGGAAGGGGCAGCGGTTATCGGATTAAGTGCCTTGATGACGACTACAATGATGCGGATGAAAGAGGTAGTGGAATATGCCAGGGAGAAAAAGGTTTCCGCTAAAATTATTATCGGAGGTGCAGTGATCACGCAGAGCTTTGCCGATGAAATCGGAGCAGACGGGTATTCTAAGGATGCGGCAGAGGCCTGCCGTTTGGTGGAAAGACTGCTGAAGGAGTCGGACAGCTGAGTCTGTTAAAAATGCGTTATATGACATTTGTGGCGTCATGAGAAATTATTTTTGCATGGATTTAATTTTTTTCCAATTAGCAGGGAATCCCATTTCCGATAGTATTTCTTCTATTTTTAAGACCTTTAAAGCAGGTTTGATTTCGGTTACTGCTTCATCAATTTCCGTAATCATTTGTTTAAATTCTCTGGAAGGTAAAAGCAGTTTTAGGGCTATAACAGCAGCAAATAAATCACGCTTTCCATACATATATTCTCCGGTATTTGGTATTTGGAGGTTAGCGTGATATTTTGTATTAATCATAACATCATGTGAGCGAAAACAATAGAGTCTGTTGTTATGAGCACAGCAATTGCGAATGGCAGTCAGATATTTGAGGAGCGTTTCGAGTTCACTATCCATGATTTTGAAAGTGCGTGAAATGCTCTGCCTATCAATTTGTTTCATATTAAAAAAAGACCCCGGGCCCGAAGGACACCGGAGTTCACTCCATAATAATATATACAATGATACGGGAAATATTACTTTCAACGAGAACAATATTATCATTTATTGTCCGATGTGTCAATCCAAATGTAAAATTTTTAATATTTTTTATATGTACGGCAGTATAACATTTCTAATGTCATTTGTCATTAGCTTTCTATGAATTTTGCAAAAATTATAGGTATATGCCTATGTAGTACGGAAAAGCTGGTATAGAAGCTATGTTGACGAAAAGGATATACGTGGTACAATAGGTGCATGAAAGAGATGTTATCTGCAGAGGAAGTGGAGGAAGAAAATGAACAAAGTATATGATGTGGTGGCACTTGGCGAATTGCTGATTGATTTCACGGAGAGCGGGACGAGTGCGCAGGGGAATCCGGTTTTGGAAGCGAATCCGGGCGGCGCTCCCTGTAATGTGCTTGCGATGCTGAACCGGCTGGGACATCACACGGGTTTTGTCGGAAAGGTCGGGCAGGATATGTTCGGCGCACAATTGGAGCAGGCACTAAAAGAAGTGGGAATCGGCACGGAGGGATTGATTAAGGACGAGAAAATCCATACCACTTTAGCTTTCGTTCACACTCTGGCTGGTGGTGACCGGGATTTTTCTTTTTATCGAAATCCTGGTGCAGATATGATGCTCGAAGAGTCGGAATTAAATGTGGATATGCTGGAAAGCTGCCGTATTTTCCATTTCGGATCGCTGTCCATGACCGATGAAATCTGCCGGAAAGCGACGAAGAAAGCCATTGATATTGCTAAGAAAAACGGTTCCATTGTCTCCTTTGACCCTAATTTGCGTGAACCGTTGTGGCAGTCACTGGACGCCGCCAGGGAACAAATTGATCATGGCATGAGCCAGTGTGACATTTTGAAAATCTCCGATAATGAAATTCAGTGGTTTACCGGTGAACAGGACTATGATAAGGGAGCTGCCTGTCTGCAATCCCGATATCCAATCCGCCTTATCCTGCTTTCTCTGGGAAAAGAGGGAAGCAGGGCATATATGGGTGAGCGGTGTGTGCAGGTGCCCTCATTTCCACAGGAAAAGACGATTGAGACAACGGGTGCCGGAGATACATTTTGCGGGTGTGTACTGCACTATGTCTTAGAACGGGGCCTGCGGGAATATACAGCGGCAGAGCTGGCGGAAATGCTGACCTTTGCAAATGCGGCAGCAGCGCTGATTACGACCAAAAAAGGGGCGTTAAGGGTGATGCCAAAGCGATGGGAAATTGAGGAATTGCTGAATAGACATCAGTGATTCTATATATCCATTGAATTTTCTTCCAGCAGGAATTGTTCTATGCCGATGTAGAGTATGCCGTGGTCATCGTTCCATGGAATAATATTGTCTTTCACAACGACAATTTTTTTAAAGGAGTCGTTGACTTTGCATAGCGGGCGGGTTTCCTGAATTTTTTTCGCACTGTCGCTGATGCTTAACGCCGACTGAATATAATATTTTTTGCTGCCTTTACTGGCAATGAAATCAATTTCAAGCCTTGTGCGTTTGCTTTTTTGGCTGTCATCTTTGTAGTTATAGGTTACAATGCCGACGTCAACGCTGAAGTCCCTGTAGCAGAGTTCATTATATATAATGTTCTCCATGATGTGGTTTTCCTCCTGCTGACGGAAATTGAGCCTCGCATTCCGAAGACCGACATCGCTGAAATAGTACTTGTAGGGCGAGCCGATGTGCTTTCTGCCTTTGATGTCATAACGTTGGGTCTTGTAGATCATAAAGGAATCAATAAATAAATCGAGATATCGTGCAACGGTAGCTTCATCAATGTTTGTATGCTGAACGCTTTTGAAGGTGTTTGCTATTTTGCTTGCGTTGGTGAGTGAGCCGATAGAGGAAGAGATGATATTCAGCATATCGTCAAGGACGTTTTTCTTGTTCAGCAGTTTGTTTCGTTCCATAATATCGCTAAGATAGATTTTATCAAAAAGGGTATGAAGATAGCTGGCCTTCTCGTCATGCCCCTCTTTTTTCATGACTAGAGGAAGTCCGCCGTAGGTAAAGTATTCCTGCC
>JAMPAW010000174.1 GCA_023666975.1 Clostridium sp. | reverse complement strand
TAAAACCGTACAGACCATTAAAATCCATACCATTTTCTTTCCTTTGATTCCGATAAAATCTTTATACAAAAGTCCTGCCATTATGCAACACCCCGCTTTCTGTCCGCTATACGGAGTGCCGCAAAATAAGCGCCAGCGGAAACGAGCACTGCGGCAATGCACAGAATATACGACTTGTGGAACAAAAAATCGGCTGTCTGATGAACCAAATCAGAGAACGCATTTTCATCTGTTCCGATTAAACATGCCTTGAGCCGGTCAAAATTGGCGGCTGCATATAGCAAAACCCCGGCTAACAGCGGAAGGATATTGGCATATGCGATGCTTCCCTTACCTAACAGGTACACCAGCAGGATAACCATGCTGATATACATCAGCATGACAGCGGCAAAGGCTGCAATCACACTGCAGAACTTCCCAAAGGAAACGATATCGGTCAAAGATGACAAAACCACCGTCAGGATAAAATCCACCACCACGCCTATGGCGATAAACAGGTATCCGGTGATAAAGCGGCATGCCACCCGTTTGTTCAGCGAAACCGGCAGGGAAGAGGCGACCTTATAAAAGGATGCCTTTTCGTCATCTGCGATTAAATTGGTGAGATCACCTGTACACGCAATCGGAATCAGCATGGCGATCAGCAGCGCAACACTTGCAATCTGCGTGGCATCTGCCTCCGCACCCTCGCCGGAAGCAGCCATTTTGACAATCCCGTCATGAATATTGCCAAAGTTGTAGCTTAGCACATACAAGACGGAAATGACAACGACTCCGGCAATGATAAACAGATAATTGATTAACTGCTTTTTCAGGCAGAAAAAATCCTTTATTAACAATCCCTTCATAAATCCCCCTGCCTTTCCGAGTACTCTTTTGTCTGATTCACATAGTAAATCATAATCTCGTCAAGCCCCGCCGGCTCAATCACCATTCCCGGATACAGCTTTTGGGCGGCCTGTCTGTCATTTACCAAGACCTCTGCTCCGAGGCTCGAAAGCTCCGTTGACACAATCAGCGATTCGCTGATGTCTTTCAGCTCGTCCTTTTTGCAGCGCAGAATGCCATGTTTTTCCAGAATTTCATCTTTGTTTCCCTTAAGCACAATCCTGCCGCCGTTAATAAACACCACCTCATCTGCCAGCTTTTCCAAATCTCCGGTAATATGGGAAGACAGCAGAATCGTGTGGTCTTCCTCGATCACATATTCGCGGAAAATCTGTAACATTTCATTTCTCACAATCGGATCAAGGCCGCTGGTCGGCTCGTCCATAATCAGCAGCTTTGCCTCATGCGACAGCGCCGCTGCAATTTGCAGCTTCATCCGCATTCCCCGTGAAAAAGAACCGCAGGCTCTTTGCGTAGGCAGGGAAAACCGCTTCAGATATTCAAAATATGCCTTTTCATTCCAATGCTTATATACATTTTTCATGATCGTGTTAATCTGCTTTGCCGTCAGAAAATCATGGAAGCCCATTTCGTCAAAAACAACCCCGATATTTTCCCGCAGCGCTGCGCTGTCTGTATCTATGCTCTCCCCGAACAGATAAATTTCCCCGCTGTCTCTGCGGATCGCATCCAGCATAAGCTGGATTGTTGTTGTCTTGCCTGCGCCATTTTGCCCGATAAATCCGCAGACACAGCCCTCCGGAACGGCAAAATCGACATGATCCAGTTTAAAATCCCCGTAATCCTTTGTAACACCCTTAAGTTCAATGACATTCCTGCTTTCTTCCATAGCAACTCCCTTCTCATCTGCCTGTACGGATAGCGGCAACCGCCTATAAGCCTTTTTCTTCACAGAGAAGCTGAAGCATCTCTGAAAGCTCAGCATACGTCACCTTTCCAAGTGCAGCCTTATCCACAGCACTTTCCAAAAGCTCCTGAATGGCAAACATCATATTTTCCTTTACAATGTCGCTGTTAATTCCCTTCACAAAGCTTCCCTTCCCGGTAACGGAATAAATAAAACCGTCCCGTTCAAGGTCCACATAGGCACGCTTGGTTGTAATAATGCTGATTTTCAATTCCTTTGCCAGCACCCGCATTGACGGCAGGACATCTCCTTCCACTAACTCGCCTGTCATAATCTGGCTTTTAATCTGCTCCTCGATTTGTTCATATAGAGGTATCCCTGAACTGTTTGAAATAATAATATCCATACTTCTTCCTTTATGCATAAAATGTGAACGTGAATATATGTATTTTCACGACCATGAATTATTGTATATATCCATTATACACACTTGGGCTATATTGTCAAGGGAATTTATATATAGGATAACTGGAAAATGCTACTTATACTCCCGCTTTTGAACACCTTCCATGAAAAGAAAAACTCCCCGGATAATCCGAGGAGCCTCCAGAAGCTAAAAGAAAACGGCGATTTACATATACTTAGTCAAAAGTAATTTTATTTCTGAACAATCGAACCGAACCCCTTGTTGGCAGCTACAATCTTCTTCAATATCACAAATATGTTCCATTTGGTTAAAATTCTCTGGTAAATGTGGATTTGCACCATTCTTCAACAGGTATTCAATAAAAGCAATTGCTTCAGGGGCAGGTGTGTATCTATGCCCTTTTTTCAACTGACTTAGTGCCTGACAGCGAGTTCCATTTTCGTCAATTACGATACCAAGACAATTTTCAACCGCAAATTCCAAAAGCAAGTAATTATAATCATTTTTAAACTCTGTCGAATTTGCTTCCATCAGTTTTTTTGCCTGTTCATAATTATCCTCAGATAATAGTTTTGCAATCACTCTATATTGAAATGGGATATTTTCATCATACGTACAATAGCGTTCAGAATCTTTTAAGAACGCATCAGATAGTCCCAAAAAATCCATATTATCACCTTCTAAATACTGATTGGGTTTTCGCCAAATCTAAGGAATTTAATAACTGTTATAATTTATTATCATAAATTGCTCTAACCCTGAAAACACTAAATTCCTGCTATGGAAATTTACCAACAATTTATTCCTCTCCTAAAATTTCTTTTAAAATTTCATCCAGTCTATTATCTATAGCACTGGTATGGGCAGTATCTTTCAGGAAAGCCTGGTATTTTTCTCCATCTGACTTATAAAGATTGTTATCGGAAAAACATGTTTCTGCCTTTTTTTCAATCAAACTCCATAATTCTTTCGCTCTCTGGCTGCCACCATCATTCACTCTTTTTCCCAAAGTATTATTCTGCTCTTTCACTCCGGCCAAGCCTGAATTGATGGTTTTTAACAAAGAACCCGCATATTCCCTGCCGCCATTCCTGTCCTGTGAACTGTAGAGTGCCTCCTTGAACTGCTCAAATAACTCTTTATAGCTTTTTAATTGTGAATCAATTTCACCGCAAGCCCCAGACCAGTTTGCCAAACTTCCGTAAGCAGTTTCTATAAATTGGCTGCTTTTTTTATTTTTTGCATTATCATAAGCCTCAGCAAAAGCATTCCTCAGTTTGTTGATGGCACTTTCATTCTTAATTGCCAAATCCGTTGAGGAAATTACATTGGAATCCAAAATGAATTTATAATTTTTCTCCAACTCGGACAATCTCTCATCCTTTTCCTCCCCGGAATATTTTTCTTCTATTTCCGCTTTGATCGACTGGTATTTTTCGTCCATCGCAGAAATAACATCAATGCCTGCTGCCGTTGCATAATCATGGTTAGACATTGCGGCTGCATAATCCCTTGACACGGAATCAAATTGCGCTGCATACCCATACTTTGATTCCGTTGTAGCACCAAATATAGTGGAAAACTTGTTTTTCCCAATATCAATTATGCTATCCTCTGTAATTTCATTATCACCCTTCGGAAAAGCCACATTCTTGGCAATGTTTACCCCATCTTTCTTTATGTAAACATTTGAAGTAGTCATACCATTAATAGATAAACTCATCTCTATATACCTCCTATAGTCGTAATATGCAATCCCTTTCCTGCTATGCTTTTATGTCCATATTTAATCCCATAACTGCCGCATTGTCCTTGTCAGCTTTGGGAACAGCCGCATTTTCATCAGCTTTGTCAACAACCGTCACGCCCTTCCACTTATCGCCAAACTGCTCCTTGCCTGCTTCGTCCAATTTCTCCTGCAATTTTTTCTTTTCTTCCCGGTCTGCCTGCCACTTTTCTTCAATCTTTGCTTTTTCCTGTTTCTTTTCCTCATTCTGCTTGCGGATTTTCTCCGCATTTTCAGACATGGTTTGCAAATGGGATTTTGCATCGTCTTTTTGTACGATTGACCATTTACTTATCCCACCATCTTTATCAATCGCCCAACCTTGCGCTACAACGTGCCAGCCTCCGGCAGCAACTTGACGGGCATTTTGCTCATCGCATTCCTGCATGGCTGCAATATTCTTCTCGTACTCCTTTTCCAGTTCCGAATCGCTTGCCATTTTAGATAAAAACTGTGGGGAAATTGCCACATTTACAGTTGAGGAAGAACCATACTGCATTCCTTTCGTATAATTGGCGGCTACAAAGCTATAATTGCTGTACTTCTTAGAAAGGTATGATAATTCATCTGCCGCTGTCTTTTTTGTTGCGCTGCTTGTCTGTACTGTTTTTCCTATTGTATCTCTATGGCTGCCTGATGATATACTTCCGTTGTTTAATTCTTTTTTTACTTTGTCCATCCAATTTGAAAGAAATGCCAATCCTCCCTGTGTCCTTGCTCCATCTGCACTTTTTGCAAACCCACAGTATTCCGCATATGCCTGTGGATCGTATTTCTCCATAAGTTTCTCCAAATCAGATGTGCGGAATGATTTGCCTTTCGTATCTCTTAAATCCTCAAGTGTTTCCACCTTTGAAACGCCTTTGTTCTCGATTTTCTTCAAATCTTCTTTTGCCCTGTCCCTAATACTTTGATAATTTGGCGAAATAATATCCATGTTCATAACAAACCCCTCCTTAAACGTTTTTTGATTTGTCTTATATCATTTTGAGAATACATTCAAAAACATCCTCATTCGTTTCATATTTGATTTTCAAAATACCACTTTCTAATTCTGCCATTCCTAAATATCCAAATCCACCCCCACCTCCGCCTATTCCCGGCAGCTTATAATACCCTCCACAGTAAAAACAGATATTCTCATATGACACAGTACTACCTCTTATCAATCCTTGAAAAGTTTCCGCATTGACATAAATATAGTTTTCATCATAAGTGACTGCATTCCTTAATGCTTCCCCATCGCTTACAAGCTCTGTTCCTGTTTCCATGTCATACACAGCAATGCTGTCATGCGGATTGCATCTGCCATAGGAAACATTCTGCATCCAAAAGACGGTTATCACCACACATAGCATTGCTGTAATCAGTGTTCCGACTGCCACAAACCCCTTATATGGTTTATATGCAGTAATCCGCTTTATCCTCTGTCGGACGTTTCGGTACTCTTTATCCCCCGCAAATGTGGCATACATATTAAAATCTTCACTTTCTGCCTGCAAAAGCCTCATGCTTTTTAACAGGAGCAGCCCGTAATCGTATGCCTTACCCTCACTCCGCTTAATGGTTACAAAGTCACAGATTTCTTCCATATCTTCCCGAAAATACCTTGTGCCTATGGACAGAAACGGATTGAGCCATAATAAAGCCCGTAATATATCCCACAAAAGATAAAACAGCAAATGCCCTAATCTGATGTGTGTCTTTTCATGGAGCAGGATCGTCTGAAATTCCTTTCGGTCATATTCTTTCAGTATGACTTCCGGCATGACAATCTTTGGTCTGAATACCCCTATGGTAGAGGGTGTGATGGGCGTATTCGTAACATAGATAACAGTGCCGTCCACCTTTCTTTTTACCATGCCAGAAACCATTTTTTTCATCTTTCTTCTTCTGCAAAACAGCAGGACAGCATATACAGACACGCCACATAAATACAGCCAGCATATCCATATATGGCTCATACACAATTCCGTCAGCCATGAAAAAAGTCTTACGCCTATTCTGTTTTCATAAAAGAACTTCATCCTGCCCACAAATAATACAGGAATAAACAAACTCCATATCGCACCCTTTAGAAAAACCCTGTTTTTCAGCAGCGTTTTCCGCAGAGCAAAAACAAATGCAAACACCAAAACCGAAAACAGCACACATCTTACAAGCTGCACCGCATAATAGACAGAACATATATTTAAGAACTGTATCCCACGATCCAAAAATTCTTGCAGCATCATTCCCTGTCATTATCCTTGTCTTTGCATTTCTCCAAGATTTCTTCCAATTCCTGAAGCTGTTCCTCCGTCAGTTTTGCACTCTGCAACAGTGCAGCCATTGCATTTTTCTGACTGCCCTCAAAATAGCTGTCTACAAACTTCCGGCTTTTTTCCCTCTGACATTCCTCTTTTGATTTTTCTACGGTATAGTGGTAAATCCTTAAATCATGTTCGTCTACGGTATAGCTTAATACACCTTTCTGCCATAAGCGGTTCAGCAGGACACGCACCATTCTTGATGACATATCTGACCGTTCCCGCATTTTCTTAATGACTTCCTTTGCAGTCATGGTAGGCGTGTCATTTGCCCAAAACACCTCCATAATCAGCCATTCGCTTTGGCTTGGAGTGGTTTCTCTTTCCATGTTGTAGCCCCCTTTCTATAATGTATATCGGATAAATGGCAACATTTATTAATGTTTGTTCCTATATTTTGTTAATGTTTGTTTTACTTATTTTTTCACTTGACTACGCACAGGATATAAAGTATAATTACAAAAAATTCT
>JAMPAW010000173.1 GCA_023666975.1 Clostridium sp. | reverse complement strand
ACTATTATACAGATTGTCAAATATTTTCTCAACCAAAGCAGGACAATCGCTTAATATTTTTAATCGCCATGATCCTGAAAAACAAATTTCTGTGCTCTGGCCCGTAATGTAAATCTGCCTGCCATGAGAAATATCTGCCGGGTTTATCTTTGCGAATTGTCCGAAACCAGAATGTCTCTGCCTCTGTTCGTAACCTACGGCTTTCAGAGAAACTTATGCCCTGCATCCAAAAGATTTTTATTATATTTTTTTACTTTCTGCATATCCTATCTATAGAAATTAGAACTAAGACTGAATGAAGAAAGGAATAAAGTATGAAATATCCATTTGAAATCGAACCATTACCCTATGAATATGATGCATTGGAGCCCTATCTCAATGAAGAAATTCTGCATTTCCACCATGACAAGCACTATGCCACATATGTAAACAAGCTGAATGAACTGTTAAAAAATTACCCCAATCTGCAAAACATGACTCTGGACGAACTGCTGATTCATACCGATGAGCTTCCCAGCGAGGCCAAAGTCGCTATACAAAACAATGCCGGCGGTGTCTATAATCACCAGCTCTATTTCGCCTGTATGAATTGCTGTGACTGTGAGCTTCCTACCGACAAGCTGGCACTTGCCATCAATGCCTCCTTCGGCTCTATCGACCAATTTCACGCCGAGCTTGCAGCTGCGGCCGTCAATCAATTCGGCTCCGGCTATGCATGGCTGATTCTCAGCAACGGAAAACTGGAAATCATTTCCACTCCCAACCAGGACGTTCCTATCTCGCTGACCGTTACCCCGCTTTTATGTATTGACGTCTGGGAACACGCCTATTACCTGCAGTACCAGAACCGCCGTGCCGATTATGTTGAAAACTGGTTTAATCTGATCAACTGGGATTTTGTCGGTGCACGTTATATGTCTCTGGTCAAGGAAGCCGCTCACTAGAACGGACAAAACGGGCAGGAATACATTTCCTGCCCGTTGACCTTCCGATATCTTCTATTGGTTAAAATTTCATTTCCACATCTTGTTTCTTATAATCTTCAACCTCAAACAGTTCACGTTTACTTGCTCCAATCATTCCTGCTACAATGGAATCCGGAAACATGACTATTTTGGTGTTATAGGCTGTGACATTGGAATTGTAGAGCCTTCTTGCCGCCTGCAAATGCTCCTCCACGTCAGTAATACTGTTCTGCAGCATCATATAGTTATTACTTGATTTCAATTCCGGATATGCCTCTGCCGTCAATCGGAACTGGTTTGCCACCTCATTCATCTTATTCGCCGCCTCAGTCTTTTCGTTGAGACTCATTCCCGAACGCAGACGAATCGTTTCAAACAGAACCTTGCTCTCATGTGATGCATATTCTTTCACCACTGCCAGCTGCTTGGTCAGCACATCATATCTCTTCGTCAGCGCCACGTCGATTCCCGAATCGGCCTCATCAACCTTCAAATTCAATGCCCTCAGTCTATTCATCGTACCGACAAACCATATGACCAAAACCAGTACAACAACGCCAATAATCGTTCCTACCGCCATACTCATCTCCTCCTTATCCTTTCGTTATTAGGTAATTGCGAAACTCCTAATTTCCAAAATCCAGTTGTGCAATATAGATAATATCATAAGCAGGTGCTTTGGAGCCGCCAGTGCTTAGCGAGGTTTTTTCGAGCTTAGCACTGTTGCGAGCGACAAGCAGTGCAAACGTGCCTGCATTGATTTGTCTATATTGCACAACGGACAACTTGAAAAACATGAGTTTCGCAATTACCTACTTTCATTATCAATTCATTTTCACTATTATAGTATGTTTTCCCCTAATAAGCAATAAAAAATAATGCACATTACCAAATTCTATCGTATGGAATTCCACACAATAGCAAAGCCCTGCATGTGCAGATCAGCCTTGGTCTGCGGTCTTTTTGTAAATATCGCGCCGAAATTCTTTCCATACCATCACTGCTGCCACCGTTGCTGCCAGAAAGTCCGCAACCGGTCCCGCATACATCACGCCGTCGATACCCATAAACAGCGGGAACAGGACAATTAGCGGCAGTAAAAACAGGATTTGCCTGGTCAACGCCAAAAAACTTCCCCTTTTCGGTTTCCCAATCGAAGTAAAGAAATTCGAGCTGATTGGCTGCATAAAATTTACAAAAGTAAAGAACAGGAACAGATGAAAATACTTCATTGCAAACTGAAAATATTCTTCCGAGCCATTGCCAAAAACCGAGATTATCTGCCTCGGAAAAAGCTGAAACATCAGAAATGCCGCCACCGCCAGAACTGCGCCGCTGCTTATCGCCTTTAAGTATGCTGATAACACGCGGCGGTATTTCCCGGCTCCGTAGTTAAAACTGGTAATCGGCTGCAGTCCTTGGGAAATGCCGATAATAAATGACATAAAGACCATATTGACTTTCGATATTATGCCTACGCAGGCAATCGGAATCGACTCGCCATAAATGGATTGTGAACCGTAATATTTCAGGGATTTGTTCATCACAATCTGCACAACCATCATCGCAATCTGATTACTGCAGGGTGCCATGCCAAGAGAGATAATCCTAACGATATTCGCCCAATGTATGCGCAGATGGCTGCGTCCAAGGGAAACCGTCTTACAGTGTGCCAGACACCATATGACCATCAGTCCGGAAACCGCCTGTCCGATAATTGTGGCCAATGCCGCACCAGACATTCCCCAGCCGAAGCCAAACACAAATATGGCATCCAAAATCGTATTAACCACCGCCCCGCTCAAATTACACGCCATGGCAGTCCCCGGACGGCCGTCCGCCCGAATCAGGTGTCCCCCTCCGGTCGATAAAATCAGCAGTGGAAAACCAATAGCCGTAATCCGGGTATATTCCACGGCATAGTCCAGCACATTGTCCGGAGAACCGAAAAACTGCAGCATCTGCCGCAGAAAAAGCTGCGTGACTATGCAGAGCACGACGCCGCAGGCAAAAAGCATCAATGCGGCATTCCCCAGATAGTGTACCGCCTTTTCCCGCTCTCCTCTTCCCATCGTAATGTTAAACGCAGAGGCACCTCCTATTCCGAACAGCAATGCCAATGCCACACAGGACGTTGACAGCGGAAATGCAATGTTTGTTGCCGCATTCCCCAATTCTCCCACCTTCTGCCCGATGAAAAACTGGTCCACTATATTATAGAGAGAACCCACCAGCATGGAAATAATACTGGGTACGGCAAACCGCAGTAAAAGATTGTCAATCCGTTCCTCGCCTAAAGGATTGACCGTATTTTCTTTGTCATTTATTTGTATATTATCCTCATCAACACTCATGATTTATCCTTTCTCACAGCCTGTCCAGCAGTCCCTGCAAGCCTTCTTTTTCATATATCTCTTTATAGTATTTTACTTCCTCCTGTATCAGATCGTCGATCACCCGCATGCCCAAAAGCTCCACAGGTGCCTTATCATCTGTCATCAGGTATTGTCCCGGCTCATAAACCGTAAGCCGGTCAGCCACTTTATTCATCATCAGGGTCAGTTCGTCCGACTGGCGTCTTTCGAGATTGTCCTGCATAACCTCCAGCATTTTCTCCGAATCCGAGGCAAACAGTTCCCGGTTTGTAGAACCGGCCACATCTGCGGTATATACGCTTTTAAAGACAGTGGAAATCGTATCTGCAAGATACTGGTTAATATTCCCCTCCGTCGCCCCTCTCATGTTCATATTGACCACCATCACGCCACCCTCATTTAAATGCGCTTTCACCAGCGTAAAAAATTCCACCGATGACATCTGAAACGGAATGGTGATATCCTGATAGGCGTCCACCATAATCACATCATACTTTTTATCTACTGCATTTAAGTATGCCCGTCCATCATAAGTCGTAACCGGTATATCTCCGGGCAGTTCAAAATACTGCTCTGCCAGACGGGTAATCTTTTCATCAATCTCGACACCCTCAATTTTCATCTTATCAAAATACCGTCTGCACTGGGTGGCATACGTTCCGGTACCCATGCCGAGAATCAGTACCTCCATATTCTCCTTATCCTGCACCCCCGCCATAAACGGTGCTGCCATAGCGTAATCATAATACATTCCGGTCAGGCTGTCATCTTTAATCCGCATTGACTGAACACCGAACAGTACATTTGTGGACAGAATTACCCTTTTTTCATCCTCTTTCACCTGTAAATAATTGTAAACCGATTCTCCTTCATAAGTCAGGTCCGGCTCCCAAAAAGCGAAGCTGCTGTCATGTCCAAACACGCAGCAGAGGACAAACAGCAAAATTCCCACCACCACCTTCTTCGCACCCGTTTTGGCACTGACAAAATAAATAAGCGACAAAAGCAGTAAAATTCCTGCAAATATCAGGAAGGTTACAGCGGTTCCCACAGCCGGAATCGTGACAAAGGTAGGCACAAACGTGCCGATAATGCTTCCAATTGTATTCGCTGCACCCAGTGTTCCCACGGTGCTTCCGTTGTCCTCTAAGCTGTCCACGGTATATTTCACCAGCGAAGGCGTAACGGTCCCCAGCAAAAAGAGAGGAAACACAAACACCACCATGCAGGCGGCAAAAGCAGCCCATATCAGAAAATTACTGTTTACCGAAAAAATGAGCACGGCAGATATTCCCATGATAATATATTTGCCTAATACCGGAATCGCCGCTATCCAAATTGCCGCAGCAATCATTCTTCCATAAAGTTTATCCGGATTGGGGTTTTTATCTGCCGACCTGCCTCCGTATATATTTCCCAGTGCCATGGCAATCATAATGGTTCCGATAATGATTGTCCACACAATCTGTGAAGAACTGAAATATGGGGCAAGCAGCCTGCTTGCCCCCAATTCTACCGCCATTACCGACATGCCGGCAAAAAATTCCGTCAGATACAAATATATTTTATTCTTCAGTATTGCGCTTTCCACCTTCACTCACCTTCCTCCTTCACGATTCCCGCTGCTGATTCCTCTTCTCTCACGCCTCTGTCTCCTCGATAAGCATAGCCCGTAAAAGCCCTGCACATTCATATGTCCTCTTTCCTGCCCCCAGCCCCAGTCTTCGGACGATAAACTGCTCCGGCAGATGTCCGGAAGTTCTTATCGCTGCCGCTACAGCGGCTCCGGTCGGAGTCACCAGTTCTCCCATAATATCCGTGATTCGGATTGGCAGCTGATAAGCCTGTATAATCTCCGTAACTGCCGGCACAGGAACCGGCAGGATTCCATGCTGGCACCGCACTGTTCCGCGTCCCTCCCAAAGCTCCGGTATGATTACCCTGCCGATATTCAGGTTATCCAGACAAACGGCTGCCGAAACAATATCCACAATGGAGTCCACTGCCCCCACTTCATGAAAATGTACCTCCTCCACGGGAACATTGTGCGCTTTTGACTCCGCCTCTGCCAAGACGGTGAAAATTTTCAGTGCCAGCGCTCTCGCCCCCTGTGTCATGCTGCCCTGCTCTATAATTGCACGAATTTCCTTCATGCCTCTGTGTATATGCGCATGCTGATGTGCCTTATCGTGACCATGCTCATGTGCTTCTTCGTGTACGTGGCCGTGCTCATGCGCTTCTTCGTGTGCGTGGCCGTGCTCATGCGCCTCTTCGTGTGCGTGGCCGTGCTCATGCGCCTGTCCATGCTCATGCGCCTCATCGTGTGCGTGTCCGTGCTCCGCACTATGTGTATGTCCGTGTACATGTCCATACAGATATTCCATATCATGGTCGTGATTATCTCCGTTTTCCAGTATGACATCAAAATCGCAGGCGTCAATTCCCGATTTCAACACCCGTTTTATCTCTACATGATAATCCGCTAACGGCAGACTGTCCAGCACCTCACGCAAGACTTTCTCCTCTGCTCCCAAATCCAGCAGGGCTGCCGTAACCATATCGCCGCTGATACCGGAATAACATTCCAAATATAGTGTTCTCTCCATTTTACCCTCCTAACGAATAAAGTTCCCTATACAAATATTATATAGGGAACTGCCAAAACCTTCAATATTTTTTTCAGAATTTCCCGCACACCAGCCCTTACTATGTCATTTCCAGCTTTACGCAAAATCAAACCGCATCTGCCCATCCAGCCAGCTTTTTTGCACGGCATCATGAACCACATCGCCGGGCATGCTATCCCCAATCAAAAACGGAGACTGCGGATTATGTCTCTTCCTATTGGCTTCTACCCGTTCGGCGTTTGTGTTGGCATAACAATATTTACATAAATGCCCGCATGTATCATAGGCCCCAATATCGACACCGAGCAGGCAGGCGCACTGGCCGCCCCGCTGATTACGTTTTCTCTGCGGAACATTTAAGTAACCGTGCAGTGCCTTCTCGAAGGTGCTTACGGTCATACAGCCGGCACAGTCCGCTCCATATGGTTCCAGCTCATTCCCCTCGGCACACGGTTTGATTACCATACCATACTTTGCGCCGATTCTAATCAACTCTTTGCCGATTTTCAGCCTGTCCGCCTGGGATACCTCCCCGATTCCCGGAAAGTTGCGCTCCACTTTTTTGTAAAGGTCAAGAAAGCTGATCACACAGGTTTTCGTATATCCTGACAGTGCCTCCGCCATTTTTTCAAACTCTGCTATATGCCGTTTTACGGAATAATCCCGATTGATAAAAATTGGGTCATACCGCCAGCCCACAGAGTCCACGCCCACAATCTGTGAAAGCGCCTGAACGCTTGCGATCACTTCTTCTTTATCCGGGACATTTGGCTCAATCTCCTTCCCATAAGGCGTAA
>JAMPAW010000172.1 GCA_023666975.1 Clostridium sp. | reverse complement strand
TATTTTCAAATAAAAAAGTTATTGACAACTAATGGACGTTAGATTATACTAACAGTGAAGAGAAGTCGGTAGGAAATTGTATAACAGACGTTTGGAAAAACGTAAGTTTCACAATTGCCTATAAAGATGTCACAGAGGAAAGGAGTTGGTTTTATGCCACTTACTATGGCTCAGGCAGGAGTACCCAATACGATTAAAAAGGTTGGCGGTAAAGAAGAAACCAAAAAATTTTTGGAGAATCTTGGATTTGTTACCGGAGGAATTGTGACCGTTGTGTCCGAGATCAACGGAAATATGATTGTCAATGTCAAAGATTCCAGAGTAGCGATCGGAAAGGATATGGCAAACCGGATTATGGTGTGAACCGTTCACGCTATAGTCGTTTAAGGAGAGAATAACGAGAAAAGGAGATTGATCATGAAAACATTAAAAGAAGTTTCTGTGGGCGAGACAGTCACTGTGAAGAAGCTTTCCGGTGAAGGTCCTGTAAAAAGAAGGATCATGGATATGGGAATTACAAAGGGCGTGCAGATTTTTGTGAGAAAGGTTGCTCCGCTGGGGGACCCCGTGGAAGTGACGGTGAGAGGATATGAGCTTTCGCTGCGCAAGGCGGACGCGCAGATGATCGAGGTGGAATAATTTTTTACCCATATGTTAGTTATAACTAATACAAGGTAGCTCTAACAAATACAAGTCAATAAATTCTATTTCAAAATAAGAAGGAGAATGAAAATGTCAGTAAAAATAGCATTAGCAGGTAATCCAAACTGCGGTAAAACAACATTATTTAATGCACTTACGGGCTCTAACCAGTTTGTAGGAAACTGGCCGGGAGTAACGGTAGAGAAAAAGGAAGGAAAATGGAAGGGAAATAAGGAAGTTACCATTATGGACCTGCCGGGAATCTACTCTCTGTCACCGTATACGTTAGAGGAAGTGGTTGCCCGTAATTATCTGATTTCCGAGAAGCCGGACGCCATTATCAATATTATTGACGGGACGAATATTGAAAGAAACTTATATTTGTCTACGCAGATTCTGGAGCTGGGCATTCCGGTTGTGATGGCGGTTAACATGACCGACCTGCTGGAAAAGAGTGGTGATAAAGTATATACCGATAAATTGAGCAAGGCACTTGGCTGTGAAGTGGTGGAGATTTCCGCACTGAAGGGAACTGGTATTGAAAAAGCGGCGGCCAAGGCAGTAGAGCTTGCAAAGAAGGCGAAAGCGGTGGAACAGGCACCGGTATTTAATTCCAAAGTGGAAGAGGTGATCGGAAGCGTAAAGGAGAAGTTAGATGTTTCCGAAGAAATGAAGCGTTTCTTTGCGATTAAATTACTTGAACGAGATGATAAGATTGCCGAGCAGCTGAAGGTGTCTGTTGATGTTTCAGCAGAGATTAAGACACTGGAAGAAGCGTTTGATGACGACACGGAAAGTATTATCACCAATGAACGGTATGTATATATTTCTTCCATTATTGGCGACTGTGTGAAAAAGGCGGGAAACAATACGTTGACGGTATCCGACCGGATTGATAAAATTGTCACAAACCGTTTTTTGGCGTTGCCGATTTTTGCAGTAGTCATGTTTTTGGTTTACTACATATCGGTTACAACGGTTGGCGGCTGGGCAACCGACTGGGCGAATGACGGTGTTTTTGGCGATGGCTGGCATTTATTTGGAATCGAGAGTGTGTGGGTTCCGGGTATACCTGTGCTGGTGGAAAATGGTCTTGATGCAATCAATTGTGCCGACGGGTTAAAAAGCCTGATTCTGGACGGTATTGTAGCCGGCGTCGGTGCGGTTCTCGGCTTTGTGCCCCAGATGTTGGTATTGTTTATTTTCCTTGCCTTTTTGGAGGCATGCGGCTATATGGCGAGAGTGGCATTTATTATGGACCGTATCTTCCGTAAATTTGGGCTTTCCGGTAAATCCTTTATCCCGATGCTGATCGGCAGTGGGTGTGGAGTTCCGGGAATCATGGCATCCAGGACAATTGAAAATGACAGGGACCGCAAGATGACGATTATGACGACGACCTTTGTTCCCTGTGGGGCAAAGCTGCCGATTATCGCTTTGATTGCCGGTGCATTTTTTGATAACTCCGGCTGGGTTTCATGGAGTGCTTATTTTGTCGGGATTGCGGCAATTATCTGCTCCGGTATCATTTTGAAGAAAACCCGTATGTTTGCAGGCGAGCCGGCTCCCTTTGTCATGGAGCTGCCGGCTTATCATTTGCCAACTGTCGGTAATGTCTTAAGGAGTATGTGGGAACGCGGCTGGTCCTTTATCAAAAAGGCCGGTACGATTATTTTAATCTCGACGATTGTTTTATGGTTTTTACAGGGATTTGCATGGGATGGCGGTCTTGTCATGCTGGAAGCGGAAGAGCTTGACCAGAGTTTTCTCGCCTCTATCGGTAATGTGATTGCACCGATTTTTGCTCCGCTTGGTTTTGGCGACTGGAAGATGGCAGTGGCGACAGTAACCGGATTGATTGCCAAAGAAAATGTTGTAGCTACCTTTGGTGTGTTATTCGGATATGCAGAAGTCGCAGAGGATGGCGCAGAGATTTGGAGTCAGCTGGCAGCAGCGATTACACCGGTTGCCGCTTATGCGTTTCTGGTCTTTAACCTGTTGTGTGCCCCATGTTTTGCAGCGATGGGTGCGATAAAGCGGGAAATGAATAATGTCAAGTGGTTCTGGTTTGCCATTGGTTATCAGACGGTACTGGCTTATATTGTGGGACTGTGCATTTATCAGATTGGCAGTTTTATTGCAGCAGGTACTTTTGGCGTCGGTACGTTAATTGCATTCCTGTTAGTCGTCGCATTTATTTATCTGCTCTTTCGGCCATATAGCGAGAGTAAAACATTAGAGGTGGACATGAAAAAATTGTCCGCATAAAGGCAGAGAAGCAAAGAGAGTGAAAAGATTTGATGATGGCCCGGATACCGGTAAATCATGGAGGTGTGAAAATGGGAACAGTTATAGTTGCAGTGGTGCTGGCTGGCATTGTTGCCTTAAGTATCCGCAGTATGATTCGTGACAAAAAGAGCGGGAAATCATTACAATGTGGTGGTGACTGTTCAAAGTGCAGAGGATGCCATTAGGCAAAACAATATATGTCTGTGATTGCGGAGTAGCATAACCGTGTTAGGAAGTAACCGTGTTATGTTACTCCTTTGTGCGTGGGAGCGCTTCTGGCAGAAGATTATCCGTATTGTCGGTTGACGGAAAAGGTATATTGAGTATAATATAATAAAATCTGTAATTTCGCAGGATTTTCTTGAGCTGCGGACAGATGGCTTATTTTACAGAGAAAACGGTTACAGACATAAGGAGGAAAATATGATTAGATTGATTGTTAGTTTATTGGTTGGTGCAGCGGCAGGCTGGATTGCCGGACAGATTATGAATGTACAGGGCGGCTGGCTTAAAAATATGATTTTGGGGATTGTAGGCGGTGCTGTAGGTGGTTTTATTTTGGGAATCGTCGGCATATCCGGAGACGGCATTATCGGGAATATTATTGTTTCGGTAATCGGTGCATGTATTTTGATTGCCGTAGCAAGAGCGATATCGAAATAAATCAGATTTAATTTATAGACCTATAGTGCGTTCTGCAAAATAAATGTTTACAAAAATGATTCTCTATTGTAAACTATTATGTCAGCGGAGTTCGCACGGGGAGGAAAATATATGAGCAAACCGATAGTTGCCATTGTGGGCAGACCAAATGTCGGCAAATCTACACTGTTTAATGTACTGGCCGGAGCCAGAATATCCATTGTAAAGGATATTCCGGGAGTGACCAGAGACCGTATTTATGCAGATGTAGATTGGCTGGGTTATCATTTTACGATGATTGATACCGGTGGTATTGAACCGGAAAGCGAGGATATAATTTTAAAAAGTATGCGCAGCCAGGCGCAGATTGCCATGGATACGGCAGATGTCATTATCTTTCTTGTCGATGTCAGACAGGGACTTGTCGACGCCGACAACAAGGTGGCAGATATGTTGAGGCGTTCCCGTAAGCCGGTGGTGCTGGTGGTAAACAAAGTGGACAATTTTGATAAATTTATGCCGGAAGTATACGAGTTTTATAATCTGGGCCTTGGTGACCCGGTTCCGGTTTCAGCGGCTTCGCAGCTTGGCATTGGCGATATGCTTGATGAGGTGATCGCTCATTTTCCCGAACATGCGCAGGGTGAGGAAGAAGATGAACGTCCCAAAATTGCAGTTATCGGCAAACCCAATGTAGGCAAGAGCTCCATTATCAATAAACTGTTAGGCGAGGAACGGGTTATCGTATCCGATATTGCGGGCACGACCAGAGACGCTATTGATACAGAGGTGAAAAGAGACGGTCGGGAATACATTTTTATCGATACGGCGGGGCTTCGTCGTAAGAGCAAGGTGAAAGAAGAGTTAGAGCGCTATTCGATTATCCGGACGGTGACGGCAGTGGAGCGGGCCGATGTCTGTGTATTGGTGATTGATGCTACAGAAGGGGTAACTGAGCAGGATGCCAAGATTGCCGGAATTGCCCACGAGAGAGGAAAAGGACTTATCATTGCAGTGAATAAATGGGACGCTATCGAGAAGAATGATAAGACGGTATATAAGTTTGAAGAGAATATAAGGAGGATTCTCTCCTTTATTTCTTATGCGGAGATTCTGTTTATTTCGGCTAAGACGGGACAGCGTCTGCCCAGGCTTTTTGACCTCATTGATATTGTCATCGACAATCATGCGCTGCGGGTGGGAACCGGTGTACTCAATGAAATCCTTACCGAGGCGGTGGCAATGCAGGAGCCGCCGTCTGATAAAGGGAAAAAGCTGCGGTTATACTATATGACGGAGGTATCCGTTAAGCCGCCGACTTTCGTTATTTTTGTGAATGATAAGAAATTGAGTCATTTCTCTTATACAAGGTATATTGAGAACAGGATAAGGGAAGCCTTTGGATTCAGGGGAACTCCGATTAAATTTATTATCCGGGAAAGAAAAGAGAAAGGTTGATCGATATATGGAAATTATTGTACGTATTCTTTGTGTTGTAATCGGTTATTTTTTTGGAATTATTCAGACGGCATATATATATGGCAGGCTTCACGGGATAGATATCCGGGAACATGGCAGCGGTAATTCGGGGACGACAAATGCGTTGCGGGTGCTGGGGAAAAAGGCCGGTTTGATTGTATTTTTAGGGGATTTGTTTAAAGCGGCAACGGCATGTGTTATTGCAAGGCTGGTCGGAATGGCATTTTTTCCGGAAATCGTGTATCCGATGATTCTGTGGGCAGGTCTCGGCGTGGTCATTGGCCATAATTATCCGTTTTATATGAATTTCCGCGGAGGAAAGGGAATTGCGGCTACGGCAGGCGTAATCTTAGGACTGCTGGACGTAAGAATTATTGCCGTATGTCTTTTGGCATTTATTCTCTGCGTAGCCATTACAAGGTATGTGAGCCTGGGGTCTTTAATCGTTATGGTTTTATTCTTTGTATCCTTTTTGTTTCTCGGATACCATAACGGTATTGCCAATCCGCTTACCGGTTCACCCTATGCAGGCGGTGAACTGACAGAGAGTTATATCATTATTTTTCTCTTTGCGGCATTGGCCTTTTACCGCCATAAAGAGAATATTGTACGTCTGGTACACGGCGAGGAAAATAAAATTTTTTCCAAGAAGCCAAAAGAGACTGAGCAGGAAGAGAGTAATCAATAGTTTAGCATATTTTACATCATCATGGTTAGGAGGGGTGTATAATGAGTAAAGTTTGTGTGTTAGGTGCAGGAAGCTGGGGAACCGCACTCGCTATTTTGCTGTGTAATAACGGGCATGATGTGAGGGTATGGTCCATTGACCCGGAGGAGGTCAGAATGTTGAAGGAAGACCGTGAACAGCGGGATAAACTTCCGGGCGTTATGGTTCCGAGCACTGTTGAATTTACGACAGATATGGAAACCGGATTAAGGGAAGCGGAGCTGGTAGTCTGTGCAGTGCCGTCACCGTTTGTCCGCTCTACGATGAAGAGCGCTTCGGCATATATTCAGGCAGGCACCATTGTCGTAGATGTGGCAAAGGGTATCGAGGAACATACATATAAGACGATGACGGAGATTATCGAGGAGGAGTGTCCCCAGGCAAAGACGGGCATTCTTTCCGGTCCGAGCCATGCCGAAGAGGTAGGACGTAAAATTCCCACAACGATTGTGGCGGGTTCCCGTGACAAGCAGGTGGCAGAGAAGATTCAGGATACGTTTATGAATGATGTGTTCCGTGTCTATACCAGTCCTGACGTGATCGGTATTGAGCTTGGCGGTTCGCTGAAGAACGTGATTGCACTGGCGGCCGGAATGGTTGACGGACTGGGATTTGGCGATAATACGAAGGCGGCATTGATGACCCGCGGTATCACGGAGATCGGACGTCTGGTCATGGCAATGGGAGGGCATATCGAAACGCTGGCCGGACTTTCCGGAATTGGAGATTTAATTGTAACCTGTACGTCCAAGCATTCCCGTAACCGCAATGCCGGATATTTAATGGGACAGGGAAAGACTTATCAGCAGGCCATGGACGAGGTGAAAATGGTCGTAGAGGGAGTGTACTCTGCCAAGGCTGCCTTGGAACTTGCCAGAAAGCATAATGTCAGCATGCCGATTGTAGAGGCGGTGAATCAGGTGCTGTTTGACGGTGCGGACGCAAGAGAGGCTTCGGTACGGCTGCTGCTTCGGGACAAAACCTCGGAGTCGGAGCATCTGGAATGGAAAGCATAGAATTAAGGGGAACACACGGTGGCTG
>JAMPAW010000171.1 GCA_023666975.1 Clostridium sp. | reverse complement strand
ATGCGTAAAAACTATGGAGTAAAATTCCAATTCCATCTAATCGGAAGCGGTAAAAAACACCTTGTTACCAGAATTAAAGACGGAAACAAAGGATATGATTTCGATTATAATTTAATTCTTTCCCCTCCTAGCAATGGCTATCATTATGATCCAAAGATTATCAAACAAAATTTTATGACTGCTTTAAAAACGGCCCTACAAGGAACAAAATACTCATTTCCAAAGGATTCAACATCTTCTATCACGATAAAAGTTTGGGACAAAGACAAAAAGAAAATAAACTACAGTTGTGACTTTGCCATTATCTATTATGGAAGAAACGGCAACAATGACGGCTATTATTATCTTAGAAACAATAAAACGCAACAGTCCTATCAATTTGTCTTTCGGACATTATCATCTGACATAGATGAAAAAGTTCACGATATTATTAAGGATAATTGCTGGTCTTACATAAAAGAAGAATATCTTTACCTAAAAAATATCAACGAAGGAAATAAAAAGCATTCTTTTTCCTTATATGCTGAAGCAGTCAACAATGTATATAATCAGATGTATCTTCAATAACACTCTACAGTAAAAAGAAGACTTTTATCATTTCCCGAATATTTTAGAAGCATTATAGAAGCACAAGTGACTTGCAAAACTGTTTTTTACTCAAAAAGGCTTTCGAGGGAATCCCCGAAAGCCTTGATTTTACTGAATAAATTATAATTACTCGATGATAGACGCAACCCTGCCAGACCCAACAGTCCTGCCACCCTCACGATACTTTAATAGCATTTTTTGCGGTATTTTCTATGCTTTTTATTGTGGAAAACGGCGTAAAATCGTTGTTTTCATGTGGCTTATTTTTATTTGCATAATTTCTTGGCACCGTTTTGGCACCAAAAAATAACTATTACCATATCTCCTCGATATATACATAGATTTTCTAAATAGTATTAGCCAATTAGAAGCTGCCGAAATACACAATTCCATTTTAAATCATACAATAAACAAGCCTACCTATATATACGCACATAACAAGTTTTCCTTTTGCTTTCAAATGAATTGATATACTCCCTATCTTCAACTATAGCCCTATCTGGATCATATACTATAAACATTACTCCATATTCGTCTGGTATTTCTGTAATATCAGCAGCAATACCAACACTTGCAACTGATGGAGACGTACTCTTACGAATATATTTTCCTTCTATAAGCAAGTTTTCTTGTGACAAATCTGCTCGATAGTTTGTAATTCCAAACTTAATTACTGGAAATTCACGACTAAACTCTTTTTTCGCAGCTCCAAGCAATGCTTTTATTTTATCATTCATATCATTCTCATTTTTAGGTTTATCCGAATGAAACATAATTGATATGTTTTCTTTAAGAATTCTATCAATTTCCGCAACTCGTATATCCATTGGTGTCTTTAAATATTCTCTGTTATCTATCATATCCAAAAAAGAATTTTTTTCAACCTTCTTTCTTAAATTATCATTCTTCATACGCATAATACTCGTTGCACGCAAAACAGAATCTCCATATCTCATAAACAAATCACATATTTCATTCATATTATCCTCAGCATTTTTACCCGGCCAAAATTTTAAAAGTGATGTCATCTCTTCTGGGTATTTTTTATACAACTCCATTGGAGAATTATATTCTTCCATACAAGCCAAGCGAAGTGTATTATATAATCTCTGCACAGTTTCCTTTCCAGGATTGGACAAAATAAAATCATTAGCATATGGAGCATCAAATTCGTCAAGATTCGCTGCATACATCGCAAAACGCCGATCAATACATTGTGAACAGCATCCACAATGTGGTGCCATGCCCGGCTTATTTCGAGTAGAACTACAAGAAACCGCACTCGCCATTAAGTCTTTTTCTCCAAACTCTAAAAATTTCTTCACTATATCTTCTTTAGTTTTATTATAATATGGTGCTTCAACCAGAAAATCATTATCAAAAAAATGAAAAATCTTATTCATTAGACCTAATGTTTTCGGGTGTGTCGTTCTACTGGCGCGCGCATTTATAACATCTGTCTGTGTAGGCAAATTGATGCTTGTAATACCATTTTCATATATATAAAATTTTTTCTTTCCTATACTGTGGCATATAGAAAATGCTATTGCGGAGAACAAAAACATTCTTGTTCTCTGAGTTTCCTCTTTACTAACCATTCCACAATTATTGCACTGAAACCCATAGTCAATTAATCGATTTGGATATTTCTGATTAAGGTACTCTATTATATTTCTTTGAGTATGAATTACAGAATTATTTGCTTTATGACTAACGATAAGAAGCCTTTTATCCAAATCTGTATTAAGCCGTTCTATTACACCAGCAAGAGAATCTAAGCCACCTGAAAAAAGCATTACATCTACATTCTCATTATCTCCAATTCGCTCCGCTTCGCTATTAAATATAGATAACTGTTTATAATCTTTTTTCGGTAATAACCCCTCTGTTGATTTTTCAAATACAAAAGTATAACTGCGATCACCTGTCATAAAACATAACGCATCCGAAAGTGCTTTTTTCAAACTGCTATTTTCCCAAAAATCAATATCTAAAACAGGTATATGAAATTCAAAACTACGTGCCCAAGCATCATTACCTAAACTTGTTCTTTCTCCTCTATTAACTTGCCGATCTGCACAAAAAACCATTGCAGCAATATACAAAAAATCTAGGATACGAGAAGGCAGTGTTTCTGGATCATTAACAAATTTATCATAACCAATAACAATATTCTGTTCCAAGTCATTGCAATCATAATTTATCAGGTTTATTTCCTCTGATTCACATTTATCAGAATGACACAATTCTCCACAATATACTTGAACTAGCTTAAGAGGCTTATTATCTATCATGTTCAGCCTCCCTTCTCAACTCCTCGCGCATTTTCGCAAATGAAAGGGTCAAAAATGATACCATCTCATCATGTGATGGTGCTGAATTAACAGCATATTTATTAAACCAGCCAGCTGCAAAAGACTGCATTAACTTTGATATTTCAAAAGCATGATCAGCTATAGAACTCGCTTGTTCTGTAAGCATTTTTGTAAAATTATCTAATTGACGATAATCATTGATTGACGATGCTGCTTCACGTTCTACATAATACTTTATTTGCTTGTCAGTAAAAACAGCAAAAAATGAACGTGCCATTTCACAAAATGCTGCACCTGTCCCAGCATTTACAAATGGACTTCTATTTTCTCCACAAAAAAGACTTAATTGTCCATCATTATGATTTTCATAATACTTAATAATTGACTGCATAGCAGCGTCTTTTGCCAACTTATTAATTTCACAAGATCCCTGTTCAACAGAAATATACTCCTGCGCACTTGAAACCAAGGACAACAACGACATTTCTTCATCAACATCGTATCCATTACTATTTAAATATGCAATTTGATCCGATTGCTTTGCTGAAAAAGCCAAATTTGCCAAATATGATATCGCTTTAATTATCGACTCATCATATGGCAATATTTCATATGTATTCCGAATAGCATCTAATGTATTATTAGCAATTTGAAGAACTACATCTGAATCTCCGCCAAAAAGAGACAAACTTTGCACTATACTATTCCATTGTTTTGTATGTGGCAAAAAGCCTATGCGCACATGTCCCATGTAACCAACTCCATTTTACAATAAATATTTCTTCTCTTGCTTTCTATCTCTTATTATAATTTTCCATTACAAAATAATTCCATTACACAAAATAATTCAGTTTTATTTACATTTCCCAAAAGTTTTATCTCGGCCCCAAAAACTTATCCCCATTCAAATGTATCATATGTTCCGGTATTTCCGCAATCCAGACTTCCGTTTCCCATGCCAATGTTTCCGAAAACCTCTTATACGTCTTAAAATCCAAAAACGCTGTCACAAAAATTTTCCCTGCTGCTACATTTTTTGTCATCTCTGTTAATTCCAATATCCTTTTGGCATCCATCGGTCCAACAGAAGTCACCGATTCCACAAAATAAATCCAATCCTTATCTCCCCTATACAAAACCACATCCGGCATCTTATCATGTAATGTAATTTCAAACCCCAATTCCGTCAATTTGTCTACATTCTTTACCAAGTCCTTCTCTATGGTATCCCCAACATATAAACATTCCGAATTTGGAGCAAACCGAGGGGCAAATTCCTCAATAATAGCCTTTTGCAGCTCATTATGCTTGCCTGCTGAAAACTGAAAATCAAGTCCGTTAATACGCACCGGCATCATTGTCATCTTCTTTTTAGACGCATACATATCCACCAGTTTTTCATGGTATGCCAAAAAACGATTTACGGCTTTTTGCCATTCCGATGTCTGAAATGCCCTTATCGTCTGCAATGCTTCTTCCGTAAGCCTATACCTATAATTAGGGCTGTTCGTGGCTTCGCCATTATCTTCAACCAACGCTGCCGTCCGAAAATGGTGTAATGCCTGCTTGCGAAATGTTTCCCTGCTGTTCTCTGCATAGGTCACTCCATAATTTATATTGGCAAATTGAATCATATCGTGAATCCGAATCCACGCATTATCCGCATCCGACCAGTCCATATCCGGCTTTATGCCTGCCATTGCCAGCAAAACCAGACAGCAAATATCTGCCTGCTGCGCTTTAGGCATCCCAAGCATTTTCAAAACTTCTCTTGCTTCGTCAATTTTATCCACAGTACCCCTCCAGTATCATATTACAGCTATTCTCCGACATATCTTTGCTGTTCATCAGTTTTCTTCCCATTTCCTGTATGCTCTCCAAATCCGGCACCGGCATAGAATTGATCTCCGTAGAATTGACCTGCGTAGAACCATTCAAAATCCGATAGTATTCGTCATACAATGTCGAATTAAATAGTACATACAATCCATATACAAGGCACTCCGACATCTCAGACAGCAGCCCATCCACAAAATTTATTTTATTCTGCGTACTTATCTTTGTATATTGCGGATAGTTTTTTGACAAATACACTCCACACTGCAACCTACGACGTTCCTCTTTTGCCGTAAATCGCTTCACAAACAAATAATTCCGATTCTCCTGCAATAACCCCCTCTGATTTGTCACCACATATTCATGCTCTTTTTGAATCGGGAACTGCACCTTCCCCTGCCGAATATGCTGCGAATAAAAGAGCGGTATCGCCCCTTCTTCTTCTGTATCCCGAAGAATTTCCCGATTGCGAAAATCAACAGTCAGCCCCGTTTTCATCTTCAACCCAATATCTGGCAATGTTTTGTCAAACTGATGAAGTTTTTCCAAAACATCAACTTCCTCCTGATTTGTTACCAAATATACATAGTAATCCTTGTCCGAAACCACCAGATTGTATGGCACGCTTAAAGACATCAAATCAGCAAAATCATGATTGGATTCCGAAGACGTAATCGTAACCCTCTCCGGCTCTTTTGCTGTCTTCTTCACTTTAATAATGATTGTTTCCTGCAGCACCTGTTCCTTATCAAAGACCTTGTTCCGGCTTACAAACAAATGAACATGCTCTAATTTCCCTTCCGCAAGAAAATATTCACGGAATCTTTTAAAATATGCTCCCGAAGTCCAGGAACGAGGGATAATATAGACCATCTCCCCATTCTTTTTCAAATTAAAAAGCCCCATTGCCGCAAAAATAAAATACATATTTGGCGCACCATAACATACATCCGGCATCGCTTTCGCTTCCGGCGCATCTTTTGAGATCTTCATATAAGGAGGATTGCCAATCACAAAATCAAATTTCTTTGGATCGGGATTTCCGCCAATCATATAGTTAAAATCCAGATATTGGCTCATAATATAATTATCAGTCAACACATGGATTGACAACTTTTTTGAAGAATGTTCCCTGCAATATTCCAAGTTACTATATAAAAGGGGCAATACATTCTCATCATTTTCATAGCAGGTTAGTTCTATTTCTTCAACTGTCGCAATTGTTTCCATGTATTCAATAAATGCACACGACAATATGCCCGACCCTGCTCCGGCATCTAACACGCTGATTTTCGACATATCCTCTGGAATATGATATAGCCCCGCCATAAATTGGGCTGTTTCCTTGCTTGTAAAGAACTGCCCATATTTTTTACGTTCTTTCTTCGGCATATCTTCAATATACTGATTTGTCAATTCAATAACTTTTTCTAGCATTTCTATCCCCGCCACGATTTCCAATTTTGTTACCATCATACCATATAAACACCCAATTTTCTACAAAAATGTGGCAGCCTGTCAATTTTTCCTACTTTCAGACTGCCACATAAATCCTTTCCCTGTTTGCCTTATTTACATGACGCTAGCGTCATGTAAGAAATAATCATCGAAGGAAATATAATTTCAAATCGAAGCGTTTGTCTCTACTATTGCTGTTGTTACTTTACAAATCCCCTTTCTAGCTTATCCCGCTGATTTTTCAACTCATTCTGCTTTTCATAAAGACTGTTCCGCTCTTTACACAATTCCTTCATTCGTTCCAGCTTGTTCCTAATCCCCTCCCGACATTCCGGCTCTATCTTTTTATATTCGCCTGTCAGATTACGGATTGTGCTGTTGTTCTGCTTAATCTACTCTGAAATGCAAATCCAGTCAATCAGGTTTCGCACTTCCGCATCAACATCATATAAATCCGTTTCCGTCAAAATCTTTGCACATAGCCGCACCATTACTTGTTTCTCTGTATCTGTCATATTCTACCCTCAACTTTCATATCTGAAAAATTCCCTTGCCAACGCTTCTGCCATACTCTTGCTATATCCCTGTTTCAGATACCCTTGAACAATCGTTCCAAACGTATTCTTTACCATATCCGCCTCTATATC
>JAMPAW010000170.1 GCA_023666975.1 Clostridium sp. | reverse complement strand
AAAGATTTAGGAGTAAAACCGTATCTGTTTCCTATGCCGACTTATATGATAGGAACTTACAATGAGGACGACACTGTTGATGTAATGATGATGGCGTGGGGCGGTGTCTGCGCCGAAGATATGGTTGCATTAAACCTTGAAGCGGAGCATAAAACCGTTGTCAACATTGAAACACGAAAGGCTTTTACCCTTGCCGTACCGGGAACGGACACTTTGAAAGAATCCGATTTTTTGGGAACTGCAACAGCAAACAAAATGGCGGACAAATTTGAACGCACTGGACTTCATGCTGTAAAGAGCGAGCGTGTTGATGCACCGGTTATCACAGAATATCCCATTACGCTTGAATGTGAGGTCGTGGAGATGCAGAAACAGCCATACGGACTGCGTGTTCTTGGCAGGATTGTCAATGTGATTGCAGACGAAAAGGTTCTGGATGATGCCGGAAAGATTGATGCCGCTAAGTTAAATGCTTTTGCATTTGACCAGATGCAGAACGGGTATTATGCAGTTGGGGAAAAGGTCGGGCAGGCATGGCACAGCGGTGCGGAACTAATGAATAAATAACATAGCGGTTACGAATGGAGGTATTCTGATGGGAAAAAACATTGTAATTTTGAATGGCAGCCCGCGAAGAAAAGGCAATACTTCAGCATTGGTCAGAAAATTCACCGAAGGCGCTGAAAGTGCGGGAAACACAGTTAAGGAGTTTTTTCTTGACGGCATGGATATTCATGGATGCAAGGGGTGTTTTGGCGGTCACAGCAGCAGGGAGTGTCCCTGTGTGCAAAAGGATGACATGGCGCAGATTTATCCTGCGGTCAAAGAGTGCGATGTGATCGTGCTTGCCACGCCGCTCTATTATTGGAATATGAGCGGTCAGATCAGGACTGCCATTGACCGTCTATTTGCACTTGAGGAAGGCGATGGCAATCTTCTCAGGGGAAATGGCAGAGCCTCGGCATTGTTAATGGCGGCGGAAGGAAATGGTTTTGAAGATGTGTTGCTTTATTATGATCACCTTATGGAGCATTTGAGATGGGAAAACCTCGGTCATGTCCTTGCCGGAGGAAACGGTGACGTGGGCGATATTGAAGGGAAAGCAGAACTTCAAAAGGCATATGAACTTGGTGTATCCATAAAATAATTTATAGGAAAGGAGCAGGTATATGGCAATGAAGATGAAAAGGCATTGTTCGCATGGAACGGATATTCAAAGGTTGCGGCGGCACAGGAGGCGTGACAAAATGGAATTTTTAGAACTTGCGGCAGGCAGTTGAAGCAATACGCTCTATCTGTCCTTTCTTTTCTAATCGCATTTTCGGAGAAATTAGGAAAGCATTTCAATCCGTTCTTTTCGCCTGATTTATTTTGTGTTATATTTTATTCTTCGACAAGGCACTGCACAATTTGTTCAATGATCACCTTGTTCATCTCATCATATGCGGCGGCAATAAAATGCTTCCGGGACGATAAGCTGAGCGCTAAGAGTTTCATCAGATTGCAGGCGCATTTCCAATCAACGGGGTCTTTGGGAGCTTCCAGAAATCCAATCAGCATTTTCATTGTGGCTTCATCATTATTTTCATTTTCAATATATTCCTGCGGCCATGAGGACAGCAGTCTTTTTTGTTCCTTTTCATTGAGGTAGGAGAATACATTGGGATTTTCTGCAGCCAGCCATGTAATGTACGATTTTAAGTGAGCAGATGATAATTTCTGGTTTTCGTCCAGAAAAGACTGTAGCATTTCCTTTGCTCGGTTTCGTTCAAATAGTGCCATTTGATACATATAGTCCGACTTGCTCTGGAAAAAATGGTAAAAAGTCCCTTTGGCCATAAAGCATTTTTGTGTAATGACATCAATATTTACGGCAGCCAGCCCATTTTGTTTGAGAAGGGTAAAGCCGCATTCTAACAGTTCTTTTCGGATATCGTCTCTGTTTTCCGGAGTAAAAATCTTAGGCATGGAAACCCCCTTAATTATTGTATTAAATAAATGACTTTGAAATTATTGAAAGTCATTTTATGACGATTATACTATAGTTAGACGAAACGAACAAGGAGGAAAAAAGATGCTTACAACAACAAAACTGACAGAAGGGGAAATGCGGCAGTTCGCAGAGGTATTCGCATATTATGACTATGGAGATGAGGAAATCGGCATGGTTCCTTTCTATCCGGGGTATCCGGACCGCACAAAACTAATTAATTATTTATTGGCTATGATTCGTGTTGCCAATGACTGTAATGCCATTTATTCAACGGGAAAACGGAATGAAGGTATTTTGATTCTGACGGATACAACCAATCCCTATCCTACGGCAGCATCACTGAAAATGATGCGGAATATGATAAAGGCACTGGGGATTCGGGGCTTTAAGAGTATTATGGACAAATTTCAGGCTGGCGGGGAGAGTTTGGAAAGAAAGTACCGTAAGGAAAAAAGGGCATTTGTACAGATTGAGTTACTTGCCGTCAAAAAAGAATATCAGGGACAGGGATTTATGAGGCCGCTTGTCGAAACGGCATTTGAGGTAGCGGACAGGGGGCATCTGCCGGTAATTTTATCTACGGATGCAAAACTGAAAAAAGATAAGTACGAACATTTAGGCTTTAAGCAGGTAAATGTACGGCAGATGGACGAGAAGAGCTTTATGTACGATATGGTGCGGGAGCAGAAGAAGTGAGAGGGCATAGAAAAGCCGAGGGGGTTCTTGACATGTTTTTCGTGGTGTGGTAAACTCGAGACAGTTAGCGTTGACTAACCAGTGCATACATGAGGAGACGTGCCACACGGAAATGGAAGAAAATGTGGCTGGGCATGATTTAATCCGCTATCCTCAAAAACGACAGGCAATTGCCGAAGCAAGCTATGAAAACAGGAGAGTGAACGATGGGGAATATGAAAAAAATTAAAATGCAGGGTGTGCCGGAGACAATGTTGCAGACACTATATGCCCGTGCCACCTATTCTAAGCAGAAAGGCGCAAAATTTCATGATGACAAGGCAGTGGAGATTGTATCCCGCATGGATTATGATTTTTCATCTGCGGGCAAAGACAGCATGATGTCGAAGGGTGTGATTGCCCGAACCCTGTTACTGGATAAGATGGCAGAAGATTTTCTCAGGAAAAATCCCCAGGGAACGGTTGTCAATATTGCCTGCGGGCTGGATACGAGAGTCTACCGGCTGCATGCTGCGCCTACGGTTCGCTGGTATAATCTTGACCTTCCGGAAACGATAGAAGTCCGCCGGATGTTTCTGGAAGAGGACGGGCATATTTCCATGATTGCCAGGTCAGCAATGGACGAGGGCTGGGCAGATGAGATAGAAGAAACGAACGGCAGGGTACTGGTTATCATAGAAGGGCTGGTGATGTATCTGTCAGAACAAGATGTTAAAAAGATACTTTCGATTATCAGCGGGCGGTTTGATTCGGCAGAGGTGATTATGGAGGTCATGAGTCCGTGGGTAGTAAAAAATGTGAAAGAAAAGTCCATCGAGAAGACAAAGGCAAAATTCACTTGGGGGATTCAATCGGGCAGGGAGCTTGCCGATCTTGCGCCTGAATACAGATGGGTGCGGGATGTGAGCCTGGCAGAGGGAATGAAAATCATTATGCCGATATACCGTTTGTTTGCGTGGATACCGATGGTAAAGAATATTTCCAATAAACTGGTTGTCTTGCGAAAGAATTAAAATACGGCGAGAGGCTGGCAAATGTGAAAGGTTATAAATAAATTCTAAGAGACAGTCTTGGCATACCCAATGGTTAGTTTTAACTAACCATATTTTAAAGGAGGATTTACATGAAGATTTTAGAGATCAGCAACCTGAAGAAAAACTATCATGATTTTACCGCAGTGAACGACATAAGCCTTGCTGTTGAGGCTGGAGAAATTCACGGAATTTTAGGCCCGAACGGTGCGGGAAAATCAACGACGATGAACTGCATACTGGGCCTTCTCCCATACGAAGGCAGCATTACCTTTGATGGCGGCAAAAGCATTCGGGCATGGAACAAAAATGTAGGCTATGTCCCGCAGGATTTGGCGATTTATCCGGAGCTTACGCCGACCGAAAATATCCGGTTCTTTTGCGCGCTTTATGGCTTCAAGGGTGCGGAGCTGAAAGAGAGGGTTGTAAAGGCTTTGGACTTTGTAGGGCTTACTGATGTAAAGGACAAAAAATCGGGTGAGTTTTCGGGCGGTATGAAACGCAGGCTGAATATGGCGTGTGGAATTGCACACTCTCCAAAGCTCATCATCATGGACGAGCCGACGGTTGGCATTGACCCGCAGTCCCGCAACCGCATTATGGAAAACGTGAAGGAGCTGAACCGTCAGGGCGCAGCGATCATTTACACCACGCATTATATGCCCGAGGTGGAAGATATCTGCTCCAAAATTACGGTAATCGACCACGGAAATATTATTGCTGACGGAACGAAGGAAGAAATTATGCAAAAGACAGGCATGAGCGATGCTTCTATGGAGCAGATTTTCTTGCAGCTTACAGGCACAGACCTCAGGGATTAAGGAGGACGACATGGGCGTAATTATAGGTAAAGAATTGAAAAAATATTTTAGCAGCAAAGTAAATATCCTTTTCCTTTTTCTGCTGCCGGTTATTTTTGTCACATTTTTCTCTTTTGCTTTGGAGAACTACATAGACAGCGATTATGACACCTTTGAAGACGGAAAAATATTTTATTGTACGGAAAATGCCGACACCGGACATTTGGAAAAATTTACAGATATATCGGAAAAGATAGCTTCTTCCACAGGCGTTGCTTTTGAGGAGGTAAGTGACTTTGAAGCCGCCAAGACGGAAGTTGAACAGAGTAAGGCATTTGCCGTAATCAATATCACCGCAGACGGCTTTGATTATTTCCGTTCGGAGTTTAATGAGCCGGTTGGCGGTGAAATTACCCGCAGCATGTTTTTGCAGTTATCTGACTGCTATGAGAATCCATCAGGCGAGGTGATGATAATAGAAAACAATATGAACATCAAAAAAACCACTTCCAAGATTTATTATACCTTTGCAGCGGCGGCATTTCTTATACTGTTTATGGCATTTCTCACCTCCATGAGCATCATTGAAGAAAAGGAGCTTGGAACCGATATCCGTATCCGCATTTCGAGTGTGGGTAACGGTGGCATTTTGCTTGCCAAAGCATTGACCTCAGTCTGTGGAGGAATCGCGGAAATTATCATTATCTATCTCTACTCAAGCCTTGTGCTTGGTGTCCGGTGGGATGGAAATCTTCCACTTATCTTCATGCTTTTGCTGCTTTTGATCGTATTTTCGACCTCTCTGGGAATGATGATTGGAACATTTTGCAAAAGCAAAACGGTTGCACAGGAAACCTCGCTGGTAACCGGAATGATGTGCGGTTACTTAGGCGGTTCCATTACGCCTGCCTATCTGATGGAAAATATGCCGGTTATGTGCTATATCATCAAGCTGAGCCCGCTTTACTGGACAAATAAAGCGCTGATCAGCCTGTATAATGACATTGTTGACAAGAATACGGCTTACAGCGCGATCGTGCTTGCGGTGCTGTCCATGATCTGCATTGTACTTACGCTGAAAAAGAATAAGGAGGTGCGCCATGCTTAATATTTTCAGGAATACATCAATCTATCTTTTGCGTGACAGGGAATTTTTAAAGTTTATCACCATCATGCCGACCATACTGTTTCTTTTAATGACCGTACTCCTGCCATATTCGGATGAGCATAATATCGGTGTCGTGAACAATCTTGGCAGTGACGGGGACAAGTATATTTCCGCTCTCCGTGAGGTGGAGGGCTATAAGGTTTTTGAATATGAGGAAGATGAAATCCAGACGAAGCTAGTAGGCGGCAATGTGGAAATGGCGGTTATTTTGGACGAGGCAATTCTGATTACAACGCTTTCGGAAAGTGAAATATACAGCTCGGTCGAGCTGCTTTTAAAAAATGCCGGTGAAGGCAGTGCTGCCTCGGAGGTCAGCATAAACGAAGCTCCAAAGAAATCACTTTCAGTAAAAAATATGCTTCCTTTTTTGCTGTTTAAGACACTGACAGCCTCTTCGTTAATCGGTGCGCTGCTCATTAACGAAAAGAAGAACCGTATCCGTGACCGAATACTGTTAAGCGGTGTTGGAACCGGAAAATATATACTCGGCGTTTCCGGGGCATACCTGTTTTTCTCCTGTCTTGGCTCAGCAATCTTCTTTGTCATTGCACAAATTGCGCGTTTTGATTTCGGGCTAAAACATGACTTCGGATTTCTGCTTATGCTGTTTCTCACCAACCTGCTCAGTGTCAGCATTATGGTGTTTGCATCTTCTATGCTGAAACAAGAGGAAAGCCTGTGGATTGTGGGAAGTGCGGTTCTTATGCCAATGGGACTGCTGTCCGGCGTTTTGTTTCCTTATGACACAATGCCCGATGCCATGAAAATGGCGGCTAATTTCTGCCCGCAGCGCTGGATTGCGGCTGGTATCGAACAAATGCAACGGACAGGCAGTATTCTGTCCGCCTATCCGCAAATGCTGATGGTAATAGGTTTAACGGCAGTCTTCATGGTTGGCGGCATTGTGATTTCCAAGCGGAATCAGGGAAAGGTTTAAGCTGCTAATTTGAGGGATATGCAATGTTCATGGGAAAAGGTATGCCGCCATTTGGAAAACAAAACGGGATGGATTGGAAAGTGAGGATACAGTATGAGATATGTAATTGAAGCGTTAGTATATTGTTGTTTATATGCGGTGTTTATGATTGTGTTTATAGTTAAGCAGGGAGCAGTGCGGCAGCTTCACAATTATCCACCGAAAATTCAGGAGAGGGCAATAGAGCTTGGCATCACAACAA
>JAMPAW010000016.1 GCA_023666975.1 Clostridium sp. | reverse complement strand
TTGCCCCCAATATTCCAAAATCACGAATATTTCTACGAATTTAGCCTTTTTACCGCAAAAATATCCTGTGTTCTCCACCTTACATAATGTGTTTTCTCATATTTCACTAATATTGACAAGATATTTTGTCTTATTTTCAGAATATCTTAAGATTCTCCCTGTCGTTGATGCAAATATTTCTCTCTTGTTGCCATCCCGCCACGTATATGACGTTCCGCCTTGTTCACCTCCAATACCTTTCTGACTTCCGCTGCCAATATCGGATTGATGTAAACCAGCCGCTCACTGACATCTTTGTGAACCGTACTCTTACTTACTCCAAATTTCCTAGCGGTTTGTCTGACCGTAGCATTGCAATTAATAATATACGTTCCAATCTCTATTGCCCGCTCTTCAATATATGCTTTCAAGGATAAACCCCAATACACTTGTTGTTACAATGTATGCAAAAAAATTCCTGGGTATTACCATTAATGATAGATTTACGGATAGGTGAAATCCATTCCCTATCCGGATATTATCTATTGTACACTCTACGCAGCAGCTTTATCCAAAAACCTTTGCAAACTCCTCATAATTTGTTCGGTCCTCCCCCGGACAATATACCGCAAATTCGACCTCTTTGAAAGCGTTTGCAAACTCCTCTAAAGCCTCAGCATATGCCGTAGCAGCTATATGTGGCGGATTACAGAATGCACCGCACCCGAAAGCTCCCAAAACCAATATTTCTATCTGATGATGCGCCGCTGTCTGTAAGATTCCCTTCATTCTGTGTTTCAATAAATCCTTCAGCTCCGCCTCTTCGATATGTATCTGTGTTCCGGAAGACGGATTCATTGAGTTAGACGGCCTCGCCCTTAAGTTCGGTGCCGGACAGCTGATGATATCCACAGTAAACCATTCCTTTGCGTCCAGCAGACTGGGCCACTGCTCATCACTCTTAATCGCGACAATCCCCCCTGTATAAATACATGTATCCGAATATAAGGCCGATTCTCTATTCCTGTGAAAATGATAGTATTCCCGCCAGAGCGTCTCCACATTCAGGCACGGATACAGGGTTGTACACCGGCACAGACATTCCTCCTGCGCACTGCTCCCCCGTATCACACCTCCGCCGGGATTCGTTGCCGACGCAAAATTCAACACGCCTATCCTGCTATGCGGATATTTCCTCGACAGCTTCTGCGCCGCCTCCAAGGAGCGATGCCCCGTCACCGTTATCCGGCAGGGAGAAGCCGAAGCATGTGGTCTGTTCAACTCTTCCAACGGACTCCTGTACAGCACGGTATTCTCTCTGGTTCTCACCACTGCCTCTACCAATTCGGGAGTGCGTTCACAATATTGTATGGTATCCTCAAAAATCGATATTCTTCTCCTGCGTTTCTCCTGATAGTCCATATGCCTTACCTCCATCCTGACAAATATTATCTTATCTCTGCGTATATTATATATCATTCGCATGTACCATAAAAATCCCACACCTCCATAAGTCAAAATATATTATACAAAGCAAAATTAGGCAGACCTGTGTACGGCCGCCTAATTCTATTGGCTTATTCTGATTTGTATCGCCCCGTTCTCTGCCAGCACCTTATCCAAGCATTGACTCAATCTCCTCCTTGGACTGCAGGCCTACGGTCTGATTGACAATTTGACCATTCTTAAATACAACCAGCGTAGGAATGGACATCACCTTATAATCCATGGCAAGCGCTGCCTGCTCATCTATGTTTACCTTGGCAATTTTAATCTCCGAATGCTCCTCCGCAATCTTGTCTACAACCGGCGCAAGACGTTTACAGGGACCACACCAATCAGCCCAAAAGTCTACCAATACCGTCCTGTCGGATTTTAAAACCTCTTCTTCAAAATTATCTGCCGTTACATTTATCACTGCCATATCATCACTCCTTTTCTGTTAAAAAATTAGTCATGTATACCTTTTTATTATGACCATTTTATCTAAATTCAATACTCTGTGCTACAAATCCGTTTCCTCCGTTGGCTGCTCCGGATTAGCTTCCTGTGTTCTTTTATTATATTCTTTCATTACATCTGATGCCCATCTGGCATCAATACGCACCAGACCTTCTCCGGTTTTTTCCTTGATAATGGCTTCCATTTTTTCCTTCATGTCCTCGTATATGGACATATCAATCCGACCCACCAGCGGTTCTCTTTTTGCTGCCAGCACCACCCACTGATATTCGCCGCTTTTTGGATGCTTATCAAAATACAGACCGGTAATCACGGTCTCGGCTCCAATCTCTTTTCGGATACTCGGAACATATACCAGCTTGAGCGTTTCAAGCAGACGGTCGTCCAAGCCCTCGTCAAAAATGCGTATTTTCTCTCTCAACTCATTACTGTTTCTTACAATCCGAAATGTATATGCATTCTGCGCCAGTCTCAATGCCGCATCACTCTTCAGTTTGCGGTTATGATTCAATATATCCGCCTGCTCTTTCTCATCTAATTTCGGTGCTATCCAAATTAAATACCGCTGCTCCAAATCATTATACACGCAAGGATATGCTACCGGAAATGAAATCCTGCAATTATGGCACGATACTCTGAAAAATGTATTATCCAGCACTTTTTCCTTTTGCTCGGCATCATAGGGAATCTCAATACTCTCCCATACATCAAACTCAATAATCCTGCCACACTCCGGACACATTGTCTTTTGTTTACTAATCTCTGACATATATTCTCCTTCTTCTCTAGTTAGACGATACAATTCCTTTTTCGGCGTCCATTGTCACAACGGCACCGGACTTTAAAATCTCCGTGGCATTGGCAGCGCCGAGAATTACCGGAATATCCAGACTGAGTCCCACTATTCCTGCATGAGAGTTATGCCCCTCATTTTCCACGATAATACCGGAAGCCTGTCTCAGCTCGTCCATAATATCATTGCTGGTTTCCGGCAAGACAATGATATCCCCTTCTTTAAAATTATCTACAATATCCATCTCGTCTTTGCCTACGCAAAGACTGGCTGTTGCTTTGCGGTTATTTACTCCCCGTCCCTTCACCAAAATATGTCCTACGACATGCACCTTTATTAAATTCGTCGTCCCCGAAACGCCCAGCGGCACTCCTGCCGTAATCACGGTAATCTCACCCTGTTTTACATAGCCTTTTTTCTCCGCCTCTTCAATGGCATGTTCAAACAAATCGTCAGTATTGTGCTTCTCCTCCACCATCAACGGCATCACTCCCCAGGACAGGTTCAACTGCCGCCATACATTTTCATACGGACTGCAGCCGATAATCGGACAGGCCGGCCTGTACTTGGAAATCATTCGTGCCGTCTTGCCGGACTTAGTGACAGTAACAATGGCAGTAGCATTCAGGTCCATCGCCGTTGTACAGGTCGCATGGGCAATCGCATTTGTAATATCCGGATTCACCAGACTCTCCCGATTGTTAAACCGCTTCACCAAATCGATATCCGCCTCCGTGCGCTCTGTAATCCTCACCATAGTCTTAAGCGCCTCTACCGGATACAATCCGGCAGCGGTTTCACCGGAAAGCATAATCGCCGATGTCCCATCATAAATCGCATTGGCCACATCTGTCGCCTCCGCTCTGGTCGGCCTCGGATTCTTCATCATCGAATCTAACATCTGCGTCGCCGTAATCACAATCTTCTCCGCATTATACACCTTCCGGATAATCATTTTCTGAATAGACGGCACATCTTCAAAAGGAATCTCTACACCCATATCACCACGTGCAATCATCACACCGTCAGAAACCCGGATAATCTCGTCTATATTTTCTACGCCCTGCATATTTTCTATTTTGGCAATAATATTAATAAAATTACAGTTATGCCTGCTGAGAATGTCCCGGATTTCCAGAATATCCGCTGCCGTGCGCACAAAAGAAGCGGCGATAAAGTCAAATCCCTGTTCGATACCGAAAATAATATCCTCCCTGTCCCTGTCGCTTACATACGGCATGGACAAAGCAACATTCGGAACATTCACACCTTTATGGTTGGATACCGGTCCCCCATTGTCAACGACACAGACAATATCCGTATCGGTAACCTCCTGCACATGCATGGCAATCAGGCCGTCGTCAATCAGAATCCTGTCGCCCTTTTTTATATCCTGTACCAAATTGCCATAGGTAACGGAAACCGCCGTTTCATCACCTTCAATTTCCCTGGTCGTCAACGTAAACTGCTGTCCGTTCTGCAGCACAACCTTGCCGTCCTTAAAATTCTTCACCCGGATTTCCGGTCCTCTGGTATCCAGCAGTGCGGCAATCGGAAGACCCAGCTCCTCACGCAATGCCTTCACCCGCTCAAGATTTTTCTTATGCTGGGCATGGTCACCGTGCGAAAAGTTAAACCTTGCAACATTCATACCTTCTATCATCAATTCCTTGAGCACCTTATCGTCCTCTGTAGCCGGACCTAGCGTACATATTATTTTTGTTCTGCGCATACCTGCTTTTCCCTCCTTCTACCTAATTTATTATTCCTCATATTCGCCTTCAATAATCTCCGTTTTCTTACTTTTTTCCTCTGTCTGTTCGCGGTCATGCAGCTCGGCAACAGAATCCAGCTTCATACGGATTTGCTGCATAATCTTATCGGTTTCTGCAATGCGGTCTGCACAAAACAGTAATTCCTTGGCAATATTTTCTCCCTCTTCCCTGGCAATGCCCTTTTTATATTTAAGCTCATGGTCAAGACTTGCCCAAAAATCCATGGCAATCGTGCGAATTTGGATCTCCACCCGCATCGGTGTCTTCCCCTTAGAAAAAAACACGGGAATCTCTACAATCAGATGATAGCTGCGATAACCGTTCGGCTTAGGGTATTTAATATAATCCTTTACCTTGATTACCTTTAAATCATCTTGCATCACCAGCATGGTGGCAATTGTGTAAATATCGTCAATAAATTCGCAGATAATGCGGACACCTGCCACATCTGACAGGTTGCTCATCACAGCCTCCACGGTAAACGGCAGACTCTTTCTATACAACTTCTGCGCTATGCTCTCCGGCTTCTTCACGCGGGAGGAAACCCGGCTAATGGGATTTCTATGATAACGCACGGACATCTCATCATTTAACACCTCGGCCTTCGTCTGTACTTCCCGAATTGCACACTTGTACATCATCATCATTTCCTGAAACTGCTGGGACTGCTGCATGGCCAGCTTCAGCTGTTCCATAAGATCATTCGTCAATGCCAGTTCGTTTGTCTTCTCCCGAAGACTTGGCAAGGCTATTCTCTCATATTCTGACATTTCATCATCACTCCGTACACTGTTGAATATTGATAACCGGGTTATCCCCGGTTTTGTGCATCTACAACGCTGCCCCCCGCATACAACTCACGAAGCCTCGGCTTCTCAATTTTGCCGGTAGGATTGCGCGGAATATCTGCAAATATAATCTTTCGCGGTCTTTTATAGCGGGGAAGCTTCATACAATATTCATTGACCTCCTCCTCCGTCAAAAGATGATTCTCTTTCACCTCAATAACCGCACAGGTAATTTCTCCCAGCCGTTTGTCCGGAAGACCGATAACCGCCACATCATGCACGGCGTTATTTGTACGGATAAAATCCTCGATCTGCACGGGATATATATTTTCACCGCCGCTGATAATAACGTCCTTCTTGCGGTCCACCAAAAAGATAAATCCGTCCTCGTCCTCCTCGGCCATATCGCCGGTAAACAGCCAGTCTCCTTTTAACACTTCGTCCGTTGCCTTCTTGTCATGATAATAACAGGTCATCACTCCAGGCCCTTTGACGCAGAGCTCCCCGACCTCCCCACGGTTCACGGTATTTCCGTTCTCATCTACAATTTTGGTCTCCCAGCCGTACCCGGCTTTGCCGATAGCCCCGACTTTGTGAATGTTATCCACACCCAAATGCACACAACCCGGTCCGATGGATTCACTGAGACCGTAATTTGTATCATATTGGTGATTCGGAAAATATTCTTTCCAGCGCTTGATCAGGCTCGGCGGAACCGGCTGTGCACCGATATGCATCAGCCTCCACTGGTCTAATTCATAATCCGAAAGCTTCACTCTTCCACTGTCTATCGCCTCTAAAATATCCTGTGCCCACGGCACTAAAAGCCAAACAATAGTACATTTCTCTTTGGATACCGCCTCCAATATATACTCCGGCTTTGTCCCCTTCAAGAGAATTGCTTTACTGCCGGATAGAAGGCTTCCAAACCAATGCATTTTGGCGCCGGTATGGTAGAGCGGCGGAATACACAGGAACACATCGTCTTTCGTCTGCCCATGATGATTCTGCTCCACTTTACAGGAATGCATCAAACTTTCGTGATTATGTAAAATAGCCTTGGGAAATCCCGTGGTTCCCGATGAAAAATATATCGCCGCATCATCTGCATCTGTCAGTGTAATATTCGGCGAAAGCGAAGAACAATTGGCCGTCAGAGCCGCATAATCCTCCGCAAAGGTAGGACAGTTATCACCTACATAAAACAGTAATCGGTTTTTGTTGATATTGTCTGCAATTTCTTCCACACGCCCGATAAATTCCGGACCAAACACCAGAATATCCACATCTGCTATCTTTACACAATATTCGATTTCGTCTGGAGCATAGCGGAAATTAAGAGGCACAGCGAGAGCACCCGTTTTCAGTATTCCAAAATATATCGGCAGCCATTCCAGACAATTCATCAGTAAAATAGCCACCTTATCTCCCTTTTTAATTCCACGGCTAATCAACAGATTCGCAAAGCGATTTGCCTTCTCGTTCATCACGTGCCATGTAATCTCCCTCCTGTAATGCGTCGTCGGATTAGGCTCCATCAGTTCATATTCCTTCCATGTTACACGACGGACTTCTTTCACCTCCGGATTAATCTCCACCAAGCAGATGTCATCAGGATATTCCCTGACATTGTGATCCAAAATTTCTGTAATCGGCATATTTCCTTCTCCTTTGTCCTATTTATTCTTCTGTCCAAATCGGAACGCTGTTCTCCAAACCATTATCATTTTAAGGCTTTAACGCTTTTACCAGCTAAAGTAGATTATATAAAAACCAACATAAAAAATCAATCCTTAAGTTATATTTATACACTGCCCCGAATAGGAAAATTCATTAAGAAAGTTTTAAGATTTCCAACATTTACTATCTTTTCCAAATGTGCTACACTATTGAGGAATATATAATAAGGAGGCAACCCATGGCGTATCAGAATTTAACTCTGCTCACTGATTTATATGAGCTTACCATGATGCAGGGATATTTTGAACAAAAAAGTAATGACATTGTTGTATTTGACGCTTTTTACCGCAAAAATCCGTCCGGTAACGGTTATGCGATTACAGCAGGACTTGAGCAGATAATCGACTATGTTAAAAACCTGTCTTTTGCTTATGATGACATTGATTACTTAAGAGGACTGCATATTTTCAGCGAGGATTTTTTGGAATATCTCGCAGGATTTCACTTTACCGGTGATATTTATGCAATACCGGAAGGAAGTGTTGTTTTCCCACAAGAGCCGCTGGTAAAGGTAATTGCTCCGATTATGGAGGCTCAGCTGGTAGAAACCGCCATTTTGAACATATTAAATCACCAGAGTTTGATTGCAACCAAGGCTTCCCGCGTCTGCTTTGCCGCAAAAGGCGACGGCATTATGGAATTCGGGCTGCGGCGTGCACAGGGACCGGACGCCGGAACACTGGGTGCACGGGCTGCCATTATCGGCGGCTGCGCCGGCACTTCCAATGTGCTCTGCGGCCAGTTATTTGACGTCCCTGTACTGGGAACCCATGCGCATAGCTGGATTATGAGTTTCCCAGATGAATACACTGCCTTTAAAACCTATGCAGACATGTATCCGGACGCCTGTATTTTGCTGGTAGATACTTACGATACCCTGCGCTCCGGTGTTCCGAATGCGATCAGGGTATTTGAGGAAATGAAAGCTGCTGGCATTCACTCTCAAAAATACGGCATCCGTCTGGACAGCGGTGACCTTGCATACCTCTCCAAAAAGGCCCGCAAAATGTTAGATGCTGCCGGATTTACTGACGCCGTCATCTCCGCTTCCTCCGATTTGGACGAATATCTGATTGACAGCTTAAAGACACAGGGTGCCGCTATCACTTCATGGGGTGTGGGAACGAATCTGATTACCTCTGCCGACTGCCCCGCTTTCGGCGGCGTGTATAAGCTTGCTGCCATACGCAAGGAAGGACAGGAGAATTTCACTGCCAAGATTAAGTTGTCAGAGAATCCCGTTAAAATCACTAATCCCGGCAACAAAACGGTATTCCGCATAATTGATAAAGAAACCGGCAAATTAAAAGCGGATTTAATTGCCCTTGCCGACGAGCAATATGACCCCGCCAGCGATTTGGAAATCTTCCACCCAATTGATACATGGAAACGCTCTACCATCAAAGGCGACACATATGAGATGAACGAGATTTTAATTCCGGTTTTCAAAAAGGGACAGTGTATTTATGAATCGCCAAAAACAATGGAGATTCAGGCATACTGCAAAAAAGAGCTTGGATTGCTATGGGACGAGTCCCGGCGTCTGGTCAATCCTCAAGAAGTCTATGTTGACCTGTCCAAACCGCTATATGATTTAAAAATGGACTTATTAAACAAGAGGGGGAAATAATACATGATTAAAGAAAACCGTAGATTTTGGAAGCTGCTGCTGTTTACGATTCCCACCTTCGGCATTTACAATATTATATTCTGGTTCCAGCTCACAAGGGATTTAAACGAAATGAATCAGGAAGACAAAAAAATCAAAAACTATATCCTTGTATGCTTTTTGTCATTAATTACGCTGGGGATTTACCGCTGGGTATGGTTCTTCTATCTGGCAGACCGGATACAGGTCACGGGAGAATACATGGGTTTGCGAATCAAACCGGGTCCTGGTGTCACGTTAGCTATCCGGTTATTTGGCACTTTTTTCATCATAGGACCTTTTATCTCCACATTTCTTGTCATTCATAACATGAACAAAATTGCCGCCGAATATAACCGGAATTTCAAGAAAAAAACAAAAGTAAAACCAGTATAATATAAAGCACACAAACTCACCTGTCTGCAGGGGTGGATTTGTGTGCTTTATCTTTTCCCGGACTTTTCCTTATTCGCAAACTTAGTATACTTGCCTAACCATACAAGCTCCACAGGTCCGGTAGACCCGTTTCTCTGTTTGGCAACGATAATATCTGCGATTCCCGGCTTGGTCGATTCCTTGTTATAATAATCATCACGATAAATAAACATAATGACGTCAGCGTCCTGCTCAATGGCTCCCGACTCACGCAAATCCGACATAACCGGCTTATGGTCCTCTCTGCTGTCCACTGCACGGTTCAACTGGGAAAGCGCAACAACGGGAACATCTAACTCCCTCGCCAGTTTTTTTAATGAACGACTGATATCGGATATCTCCTGCTGGCGGGACTCCGAACGTCCGCTTCCGTTCATCAGCTGCAGGTAGTCAATAATAATCAGACCGATATTCTGCTTCTGCTTTAACCTGCGGCATTTTGAGCGCAGCTCGGCAATCGTAATACCCGGTGTATCATCAATAAACATTGGCATTCCTCCTACCCGCTGGGTAGAATCCATCAATTTATCCCAATCTGAATCCGCCAGCTGACCAGTACGGATAGCCTGCGAATCAATCATCGAATCCATGGCAATCAGACGTGAAACCATCTGTTCACTGCTCATCTCCAGACTAAACACGGCACAGGGAACATCATACTTCATCGCTGCATTCTGAGCAATATTGAGGGCAAATGCCGTCTTTCCCATGGAAGGTCTTGCCGCAATCAAAATCAGCTCCGAACCGTGCAGGCCGGTAAGCTTTTCGTCCAAGTCGATAAATCCTGTAGGCACACCGGTTATCTTGCTGCCCCTCTTGGCCGACTCTTCAATCGTATCCAGCACATCAAGCACAAGGTCCTGCATAAGCCGGAACTGGTCACCGCTTCCCCGCTTCTGAACAATATCAAAGAGTTCTTTCTCCGACTCTTCCAGCAATGCGGCCACGTCCATTGAACCGGCATAGCAGCTCTCCGTTGTCTTCTCGGTAAAACGCAGTATTTTGCGCAGAGTCGATTTGTCCTGAACAATCTGCGCATACTGTCTGGCATGAGCAGACGTAGGCACCTGACTCAACAAATCTGCCGCATACTCCATGTTACTAATCGATTCCGGTGCTCCCATCTCCTTCAGCTTATTGCTTACCGTCAGCAAATCCACCGGTTTCCCCTCATTATACAGCGTTATCATCGCCTCAAATAAAAGACCATACTCACCGTGGTAAAAGTCTTCTTTTTTTAAGATATCCGCGGCTTCAACGATAGCGTCCCTGTCCATCAGCATGGAGCCGATTACCGATTGTTCCGCCTCTATACTATTCGGTTGTATTCTCTTCATCACTGCTTCGTCCATTGCTATTTCCCTACTACATTCACTTTGATGGCTGCCACCACCTGCGGGTGCAGTTTAATTTTTACCTCGTAGCTTCCAACCGCTTTAATGGCGTCCTTCAGCTGCACCTTTTTCTTATCTACATCATACCCCAGCTGCTCCTTAACACTCTCGGCAATCTCCTTAGAGGATACGGACCCGAAGCTCCTTCCACCTTCACCCACTTTAATACCGATAGTAATCTCCGATTGTTCCAGCTTCTTTCCCAGCTCCTTGGCAGCTGCCAGATTCTCCGCCGCAATCTTATCATCATTCGCTTTTTTCAGCTTCAAATCATTGAGATTTTTGCCGGTTGCCTCCAATGCCTGTTTCTTCTTAATCAGGACATTACGGCCATAGCCGTCATTGACTTTGACAACCTCACCCTTTTTTCCTACATTTTTGACATCTTCTAACAAAATTACTTCCATCGCTTATCCTCCTTTTCGCAAACACTGCCAACGACCACCCTTATGGCTGTCCGGCCCGTATCAGAAATCACCCTCTGCCCACATTGTCGTAAGCAGTTCCCGAATCTGCCTTTTTGCCTCCTCTATCGTTAGGTCCTTCAGCTGGGCGCCTGCCACCGTTCCGTGGCCGCCTCCGCCAAAATGTTCCATAATCACCTGTACATTGACATCATCTATCGACCTCGCACTGATATATACCACATCATCTATCTTGGACAAGACAAAAGATGCCCGCACATTGTCTACGTCCAACAAATCATTCGCCACCTTTGCCGCCAAAACCGTAGGACTGTCCACACCTTCCGTCGGGACATCCGATATGGCAAAATTATCCATATAAATCTCCGCTCTGGCAACTCCTTCCGACAACTGCTTATAGCTTTCCATATCACTGCGGTATGCCTTGCGGACCCTGGTCATATCTGCACCGGACTTCCGCAGAAAAGAAGCCGCTTCAAAGGTGCGCACACCTGTTTTCGTCACAAAATTATCCGTATCGACCAAAATTCCGGCATACATGGCATCTGCTTCTGCCGGCCGCAATTTGGGTTTATCCATACTATACTGTAAAATCTCCGCCACCATTTCACATGCAGAGGAAGCATACGGTTCAATATAGGACAGCGTCGCATGCTCGATTATCTCCCCGCTTTGGCGGTGATGATCGATTACCACGATATTCTTAGTATGTGCCAGCAATTCCTCGCACTCCGTGTATGTCGGCCGATTGACATCTACCACAACGACAACCGTATTGGGGTCCACTGCCTCTAATGCCTGTTCACTATTGTAAAACATATCGTCCGGGTACATACTGTTCCCGATAAAGCTGTTCATCGCCGGACGAATGGAACTGGTTATCTCATTGATGACAATATGCGATTTCTTATCCATCATCGTCGCCAGCCGGTAGATACCGATAGCCGAACCCAGACAGTCAATATCCGGTTTCTTATGTCCCATAATAATGACCTTATCCTTCGTAATCAGCAGCTCCTTAAGCGCATGCGCCTTCACCCTTGCCTTTACACGGGTATTCTTCTCGGCAGACTGCGTCTTTCCTCCATAATAAATAATCTTCTCGCCCTTTTTGACAACCGCCTGGTCCCCGCCCCGCCCTAATGCCAAATCCATCGCCATATGAGAGTATTCGTAAGCAGTTTTATAATTATCATCATCAGGGTCAATACCTACCGCAATGCTCAGCGTAACCGGAGTCCCGTTACCAATATTAATGCTCCGCACCTCGTCAAGCAGTGAAAACTTACCCTGCTGCAGCTGCTCTAAATACTGCTGTTGACAGACAAAAATATATTTATCCTTCTCCAGCTTTTTGATGATTGCCTCTGCTGTCTGCATATACTTTGTAATCTTCCGGTCAATCAAGGCAACCAAAAGCGCCCGCCGCACCTCCTCGACGGAATCCATTGCCTCCTCATAATTGTCAATATAAATGTGTCCGGCAACGAGCTTAATTTTCTCTTTCTCCGCCAAAGCGTCCACAAGCTCTGTCTCGTCATTCAGATAAATAGCAAAGAGTGCTTCCTCCTGCGCTCCCGGCAATTCCGGCGACAGCAGATTGTCAAGCCCGACCCGGCGAATCTCTACCTGATAATTGCGGTTACCCTGAAAAATATGCACAATCCTCTGGTTATCCTCTTCCGGTTCCATCTGCAAAAGCTCCAGCGTGATATCAGTAAATATATTTTGAATGTGCTTGCGCATATGCTGCTTATCACTCTTCACAATGTCATAAAATGCCCGGTTACTCCAAAGCACACGCCCTGTAGCGTCTACCAATGTATAGGGAACCGCCAGCTCCTTAATCAGCTCACTCTGTACCGAACCCTGCGCAAAGGAGTAGGACACCAAATCCGATATCATGTTAGAACGCTTACGCATATATACATACGCACAGACTCCTAAATATGCCACCAGAAAAACAGATACGACTGCCCCTCCGGCCACATCAATCCAATACACAATTCCATTCATCACCAGCAAAAACAATACCGGATAAAAAGGAATCCTCATATATTTTTCAATTTCCCTGCGCAGTAAATTTCTCTCTTTCATAAGCCGTCCTCTCTTGCCCTATCGGAAAAGGTTATCACACTCTGGTACAAATCATCGTCTCCTCTTGACTGCCACATTCCGATACTCACCGTACAGTATATCATTTTTAACATTTTCACACAACAAAATATCTTGTGCCATTTCTTTGATACAAACGCTAGATTTTGTAATTATGCCTGCCAATCTGCCATTTCCTGTTCCGGAGCCTGTCCCCATTCATAGATTAATACCTTCTCGTCCCAATCCATTTCATAGGTCGGAAGCCGTACAATCCGAAAAAGCTTAAACTGGCTGTTCCGCATGTGGGTGCGGTATTCCTCCTCCGGGTAATACATCAGCACAAAGACTTTTCGCGGGTGTTCCTGTACGCTGCGCTTAATATTGGCAATTACCTGTTCAAAAATCCGGATACCGAAAGGATTAAAAAAATAGAAAAAATTGTCTTCCGGACGGATTTCATACTCCTCTGCCTTGCCGTTTATGATTTCAATATAATCACTGGTTCCACGAAAGCGGGTATTAAAATATGCCCGGTTATCCAAAGCATTTTCATAGAGTTCTTCATCGACCTCAATTCCGCAAACCTCACATTGAAAACGCTGATTGACATAGAAGAGCACTCTCCCTTTCCCACAGCCAAAATCCACCAGACGGTCATGGCGGGTCATCACATTCTCCAATTCGTCAAACGCACAAATGAGCCCACTATAGCTTGTAGGCTCATATCGGTAATAATCATCATTGTATCGGTTATTATATACAATCTCTGTGCTCTCGATTCCCAAAAACTGTTCATATTTGTCATTTTGAAAAAACTTCGGCATTTGTCCCTTTCTCTTTTTCATCTTCTGGCCCTCACCTTGAATGTCACTTCACAATCAGACACAAATTTGTAGTTAATGTCTAACGTATATCGAATATATACACTAAGTTCACTGTCCGTTTCTTCCATGGACATGTCATGGGTCACGGCATCAATCTGTAACGGTCCGGCTATCGTCTGATATACCGTGGAAGTCTTTTTCCCTCGCTCAAAAAGCAGATAGGAATTATTCCCCCCTTTTTTGGTCATCTCAAAATAGCCGTCGTAAAACTTTACCAAGTTTCTCGTGACAGGCACATTATCCTCCGGCATCTCCTCATAAAGCACATAATGCTTATCATTTTTTAGATAGTAACTACCCAGTGTTTTGAGTTCAATCGGTTCATCACCCGTGCTGAACTGCATACCGGATATCGTAATCAAAACTTCCTTTGTCATACCAATCCCTTCAAAAACTTTCTATATCAATAACCTGCGTATCCGTGACATGGCATGGCAATACGGTATCCGCAAATGAAATAAAGGATTCCACGCCGTCACTGACATAATATTGGTGTTCCGGTCTGTGCTTATGCGCATTGAGCATTTGTTGCTCTGACAACAACTCTTTCAGGCTCTTGGCGGTCTCAAACGCAGGGTTCACCAAATGCACAGTCTCCCCCATAAAACGTTTAATCGTATTGCGAATCAGCGGATAATGTGTACAGCCTAACACCAGTACATCTACATGATATTCTTTCATCTCCTGCAGATATCGTGAAACAATATCGTCTGTAATCCGATCCTCCAGCAGTCCTTCCTCCACCAGCGGAACAAACAACGGACAAGCCTTGCTCACCACGGTAATCTCAGGATTCAATTCCCGAATATAATCATTATAGATACCGGATTTAATTGTACTGGCAGTGCCAATAACACCCACATTGCCCGATTCTGTGGTTTCTACTGCCATACGCGCTCCGGGCTTCACCACCCCGATAATGGGAATATTAATCTCCTGTGCAATCTCGTCAAGAGCCAATGCGCTGGCCGTATTACATGCTGCCACAATTGCCTTGACATTCCTTGTCATCAGGAAACGGACAATCTGCTTACTATATTTGAGTACGGTTTTCTTAGATTTGGAACCGTAGGGAACGCGTGCCGTATCACCAAAATATACCAAATCCTCATTCGGAAGCTGCCGCATAATCTCTCTCGCCACAGTCAATCCGCCTACACCGGAATCGAAAACACCTATCGGACTATTCATATTTTCCCCTCTCAAAAGCCAGTTGTATCTGTTTCTCGACCAATTCTTCCAGGCTCATTCCTTCTGCCTCCCACAGCATCGGATACATGCTAATGGCGGTAAAACCGGGAAGTGTATTAATCTCATTGAAGATTACCCTGTCGGTATCCTTTTCCAAAAAGAAATCCACTCTGGCCAGCCCGTATCCGTCTACAACGGAAAATATTGCTCTGGCCGCCTCCCGAATCTCTTCTGCCTTTCCTGCTGGAAGCTCAGGAGCAATAACCGTCTTGGAATCCTCGCTGCTATACTTGGCATCAAAGTCATAAAACTCTGCCGCTGCCAGAATCTCTCCTACGCCGGACGCTTCCGGCTTCACTGTGCTGCCGAGGACAGCACATTCAATCTCTCTTCCCACGATATTGCGTTCCACTAAAATCTTCGTATCATGCTGAGCGGCAAGCTTCAAGCCGGCAATCAATTCTTCCCTGTTATGTGCCTTGGACACGCCCTGAGAGGAGCCCGCTTTGCTGGGCTTAATAAATACAGGATAATCCAGCTTATCTTCTACCCGTTTCACCTGAATTCCTATTGTATCCGAATCCTCCGTCATTATATCCGCCGTCCGCACAAGAACATAGTCAGCCTGAGCAATCCCCAAAGTATTGACCAGCATTTTGGTGTAAACCTTATCCATTGCCACTGCAGAGGCCAATACTCCCGAACCTACATAGGGAATTCCGGCCATTTCAAACAAACCCTGAATCGTTCCGTCCTCTCCGAACATTCCGTGAAGCACAGGGAAAATGACATCTACCCCTCTGGTGGAAATACCCTGTTCCGAAAACAGGATAAGCTCCTTTTTGGTGGCATCCGGTGACAAAATCACAGAAGCCTTCGACTCAACCCAGCTTCCGTCTGCGATATCCTCAAGAGAATCCACTAAAAGCCAGTGTCCATCTCTTGTAATGCCGATATAGGTAATATCATATGTATCTGTGCAGACCGCTCCGGCAACCGTCTGCACGGACATACAGGAAATATCATGCTCAGATGACTGTCCTCCGAAAATAATCGCAATATTTAATTTCTCCATAACTGCTCCCTTCCCGAACCGGCAAACAGCCAATTCGGCTTCTCTCCATATATTATACTATATTCTTACGTTCATTATACTATAGCCGATTTTTGAAAACAACCTGTTTTTCCAAGGAGGTCAAACACACCTTGCCCGTACAAAAACCAATCGAAACCGGCTTAATAATTCATATATTGCTTGTCCTCCCTCTCCTGCAGCTTAATGGAGACTTCCATATCCAGCGCAGAGGCAATCTTCACCATCATCTCCAATGTCGGATTATATTTGCCGCTTTCAAACCGTGTAATATTGGTTCTGGCCATTCCCGAACGTCTGGCAAGCTCGTCCTGCGTTATCTTCTTATTCTTTCTACACTGCACATACTGTGATATCACCTCCTGCTTGGCTTCCCGCTGAGCAGATTCAATCAGTATCCTTTGTCCGTTCTTCATGTAGATATAGTCCATCTCTATTCTTGGTCCCTGCTGTCTTCCCTTTGGCTCCATAGCTTATCCTCCCGAATCATTTATTCATATTATCTTCTATAATAAAACTATATTTATATAGTATCTCATTTGATACGGTTTGTCAAGAGAAAGTATCCATTACTTTTCTGGGAAATTTGCGTTTTTCGGACGAAGCAGATTTTTCTCCACCAGCCAGTTATAAATCCATGATTCCGCCTTCATCTGTGAATTGGCAAACAAATCCGCATACTCCTGCGGCGTCAGATTCTCCTCCAGCATTTCCTTCGCCTCCTCCGGCACCACTACCGTCGATTCGTCGATAAAACATAATGGCGGATACATGACACACCACCAATTTTGTCCCTGCGCCTTTCCGATATCAATTCTGAGCGCCTGATATTTTCCTTCCGGAAAAGTCAAATCTCCATAAGTTTTCGCTGGAAATTTTTCCTCTGTCACATAGACTTTAATCTCGTAATCATACCCCTGCTCGGTAACGGTATTCACGGAAGCTTGATAGATATTCTGCAAATTGGATACAATGACATTTTTGCTCTCAGCCACACTTTTACATTCAGAAAGCAAAGGCTCCAACAGAGCCATTACATCTTCCTTTACTGCCATTTTCAGCTTCTGATCCTCGTCGGAATCACTGTTTGCCCGCACATGAAACCGCAAAATTCCTGAATATAAGGTATCTTCATCAGTGTTGTCATCATTGTCCTCCATAACGAGAACGTCCGAGTCTCCCCCTCCTGACAGAAGTACGCCGGCTTTGTTCCCTGCCTGCCCGTCAGCCAAAGCCGTTTTTCCATTTCTATCCAGCAAGGACTGCGCCATCGCCTCTACCACCGAATCCGCTGTTTTGTCCTCCACACTTTCCATGGCCTCCAGTACTCCGGTTTCAATGTCATAATTCCTTAAATCACTTAATAAGGCGGCCCCGTCCTCTCCGGCATAAGCCTCTCCCACGGTATAAAAGCTGTCCGTTACAGCCAGCAGCGTCTGGAAAACCCCGCCCTCCTTGTGCTGCTGATAATAAGCTATCGTAGTGATTAACAATCCCCCGATAATTCCAATCATCGATGCGGCGATGACGTCCCGCAATGCTTTTGCAGATAAATACTTCATGCACAAAACCTCCTTTTTGTTCTATGCCTTAAGTATTGCCTGCCTGCTTTTTTTTATTCCTGCAAAAGAAAAGCCGCCAATGCTTCCGTCAGCCGCCTGCCCGGCTTCTGCACACCAAATGCCAGCCCTCGTCCACGGACTCCAACGTATACACCAACAGAGAATCCCCCTCCCTGATTACCTTTAAATAGTCCTTAAGCCATGGAATGTCCTTTCCCTGCCTCCTGTTTGCCTCAATCAGATTACCAAGATAACTTCCCACCGGCTCCTCTGCGTCCTCCAGATAATCAAGAAACTCCTCCTGCTCATATAATTGCAGCACGGGACAGGTTTTGGCAATTTCCTCGTTTTCGTCCAAAGCGGTAAACGTTTCTGCCAGCTCCTCTAAAATATACATTTTATCAAGATTTTCCTGTACTTCATTTTCATTAAAAAACACTTCCTTCACCTGTCCGGCATCTCCAAAAAGAATCACCTTTAAATGTGCCAGAGATAAATCCTTTCCCTTGACAAGCTGGTATTCATCGGCTAATTCCTCAAAACTGTTACAGTCAAAGCTGCTGACCTCCTCCCGCTGACTCTCTTCTCCTGCCCTCTTCTCCTGCGCAATGCCCAAATCAAAATGATACCTCTTTCCGTTTTCTCCCTCCGATATCACCAGAATCGTCGCATAGTCCCGCTGCTCCACATTTCGCATATCATTGACATTCGCCAGTGTCCCACTGCCGCTGCCACAGCCGCTGAGCATGGTTACGCATAAAACTACCGCTATGCAGCACAAGCTCTTTTTCCATATCGTTTTGCCGGCCAGCGGCAGCAACAGGGAAAGCGGAATATCGCAAACCGCACCGTAGCACATGAACAGCATAAGCAAATGCGAATATTCGGGAACAACCGCCAAGGCTCCGACGGATAACAGCAAAATCACCGCCAGCCCGGCAGCTGCCGACCACTTTCCCGCCCTTTTGTTTGGCATCTGTTCCTCTTTTCTCTCCGTGCCCAGCAGCCGCCGCAGAAAATGTCCGCTGTAATACAGGCTGTTGCAAATTAAAATGAAGCAACCGGTCATAAAAAACCAAACCATCAAGACGTCAAACCGCTCCAGCACACCGAACGGCAGGCGGATATAGCGCATAATGGAAATGGTGACCATTTCCTCACTGCCCGCACCATGTACCCCATAAATACCCAGAATAATCAGGCTTAACAAAGCGGCAAGCACAATGACCAGCAATTCCGCACACGGAAACAGAAACCGTTTTTTGCTTTCCGCGCCATGTTTTCCCTCCCGTAGCAGCGGTCTCAGGTACAGATAATTCTCCACCGGTTGGATAAAAGTGAGTAAGGCATAAGCGTAAAGCACAATTTTTGCCGGAGCCATATTCATCTGCGGTACAAATACACGATAATCCACCTCACCAATGCCAAACAAAAGCATGATGATAAACGGGATAAACATCACCCAGAAAATCATTTCGTGCAGCCGCGCATTTTGCTCAATCCGCTTTCCCGCACCATACAGTGCCACCAGCAGCAACGGCAGTACGACCAGCACGTTTCTAAGCCTTTCATTGTTCATTCCCCGCATAAAAGGCACCTGCGCCTCCCCCAGCACTTCTATCGTCAACACAATATAAAATACCAGCCGGATAAAATACCGCAAAAGCTGTATTAACAGCAGCACTTTCCCGCCTGCACCCCCGCGATTCATCACCTTCTGATATTTTTCACCAATCACATAAATACAGGCGGTATAAATGCAGGCAAATACCAAAAAAATCAAAATCCCCATAGACACGCTTTCGCCAAACAGCCGTGCCGACAGATAGGGCAGCACAAAAATGCAACCGGCAAAAGCGGGCAGCACCAGCATTCTTCTCATTTGCTTCTCTGAAATTTTCCCGTTACAACTAAACATATTTTCTCTGCTCCTATCCACATTTTTCAGGGTATATTCCCTGTCAATCCGTCTACCGGTATAATTCCGTCCTATTTTTCCCGATAACGTTTCCGATTATACCGTCTGGTATAAAGCGGCCGGTCACGCATCGTAAAAATTGGTTTTCTCAACACAAAATCCTGATACTCCACACCATCGTCAATACTGCCGGACACCATCGGCATCATATACGGAATTCCAAAGCTCTCCATAGAGGACAGATGAATTTGCAAAACCAGTACGCCAAGCATAATTCCATATAGTCCCCAGACCGTTCCCAAAAAAATCATCACGAATTTCAACAGACGGAACGTCGAAGAGAACTCTTCATTTGGAATGGCAAAAGAAGCGATAGCGGTGAGCGCCACGACAATAACCACAATGGTACTGACCAAAGAAGCCTCCACTGCCGCCTGTCCGACAATCAATCCTCCGACCACGCCGATTGTATTTCCCATCTGTCCCGGCAACCGGATTCCCGCCTCCCGCAGCAGTTCAAACAGCAGTTCCATTAGCAGCACCTCCACTACAATCGGAAACGTCACATCATTTCTTGCCCCCACAATGGCGAGAAGAAAATCTGCCGGAAGCACCTGCGGATAAAAACAGGTAATGGCAATGTAAAGCCCCGGCAGCAAAACCGTGATATACGCTGCCAGATAGCGCAGGCACCGGGCAAACGTACCCACGGCGAAGCGATTGTAGTAATCGTCCGCCGCCTGAAAAAATGTGTTCAGCGTTGTCGGGAGAATAATCACCTCCGGTGAATTATCCACCACTAAGACTACTCTTCCCTCCAATATTGCGGAAGCTGCCTTATCCGGACGTTCCGTTGTCTGTACCTGCGGAAATGGCGAATACCATTTCTCTTCCAACAGGTGCACCAGCATACTGCTGTCATAAATACCGTCAATATCAAAGCTGTTTAACCGCTCCTCAATCTGTTCCAGCAATGACGGATAGACCAAATCTTCCATATACATCAGGCCGTAAACGGTACGGGAACGCTGTCCGACACTGTCCTGCTTCAGTTTCATTTTCGGGTCCTTAATCCGCCTCCGCAGCAGTGCCGTATTTGTGCGGAAATTCTCATTAAATGAATCCCGCGGACCTTTCAGTCCCGCCTCCTTCTCCGGTTCGGAGACCGACCTCGTCGGTAGCTTTTTTGTGGATAAAATCATGACTTTTTCCACATTATCCACAAAAATAGCGGTATCTCCCTTCAGCACTGCCGAAACAGCCTCCATCATCGTTGTCTGCTCCGTTAAGTCTACCGCCTCCGTCTGGAAATGAAACAGCTGCTCAAAAATCCCTTCCGCTCCGCTATACAGATTTCCTTCTTTTCCGCCTGCTTCTTTCCCCGCCGCCGCTTTCCCTCTCCATTCATACAACAATGGTCTGGTAATCGTCCGCTCCACCATCTCGTTGTCCGTCAAACCGTCAACGTAGACAATATAAATTCTCACGGTCTCCCTCTCCCGCTCTAACACAAATTCCTTTTTTACATAGTCTCCCCAGTCTGCAAACAGGGAATCTAGCACTTCAATGTTTCGGTCTAAATCCGGATAAACCGGCAGTTCAATTTCATTTTTTGCGTTATATTCTATCTTCATAAAAAACAAAAACCTCACACTTACTGAATATTCCCTAGTATGTGTGAGGTTTTCATTTTTTATTCCCTATAAACTGTCTTTCAGATTTTTGATTACGATTAGTTCCTGATTATATAAATGGTTTCTCATAATTTCCTTTGCCGTACCGACATCATTGGTCAAAATGGCATTCGTAATGTCATAGTGTTCCTGTACTAAGACATCATGATAGGAAAAATCCTTTACATATTCCACGCGATAGCGGTACACCTGCTCCCGAAGATTATGTGCAATGCCAATCAAACGTTGATTCTGCGTAATCTCAAAAATCACATCATGAAATTTCACATCTCCGTCGACAATATTTTGCACATGCTTAGTGGCGATTGCCTCCTTAAACTCATTGCATGCCTGTTTTAATTTCTCCTTGCCCTCTTCGGTAATTCTGGCACAGGCAAGTTCCACGGACAATTCCTCAATAGCCGTCCTCACCTCTAACGCGTCCCGCAAATCCTTTTCGGTAATCCGAGCCACTTCCGCACCTTTTCTGGGAACCATAACCACAAGCCCCTCTAATTCTAACATGCGGATTGCTTCCCGGACTGGCGTCCGGCTCACCCCCAGCTTATTGGCCAGCTTAATCTCCATCAACCGCTCCCCCGGTGACATCTCGCCGGTGATAATCGATTGTCTCAGTGCGTTAAACACCACATCACGAAGCGGTAAATATTCGTTTTTTCCGTCATACCTCAGTTCCATGTATCCTCCTGTTCCTCAGCCTGATGAAACGGCTGTACCACATAAACCTGATTTGCCAGCTTTTGTTCCTTAATCCGGTTCTTTGCCGCCCATGCCGCTTTCTCATCGTCGAAAAGCCCGAATACTGTAGGTCCGGAACCGCTCATCATCGCATTGAGCGTTCCACACTCAAACATACACTTCTTAATCTCGTCAATAATCGGATACTCCGGAATCGTAACCGTTTCCAGCACATTTTCCATACGTTTTGCAATGCCGGAAAGGCTTCCTTTGCGGATTGCCCCTACCATGCCGTCGATATCCGGGTGTACCGTTAAACCCTTTGCATCCAGATGTTCATATACAAATTTGGTAGAGATGGAAACCGGCGGTTTTGCAATTAAAACATAACAATCCGGTATCGGCGGCAGCGGTGTCAGCACTTCACCGATTCCCTCCGAAAGTGCAGTCCCCCGGAGTATGCAGTAGGGAACATCTGCTCCCAGTTTGACGCCCTCCTTCATCAATGCCGCTTTATTCAGGCCGAGTCCAAACAATTTGGAAGCCCCCACCAGAGCCGCCGCACAATCGGCACTGCCTCCTGCCAGTCCCGCCGCTACAGGAATACATTTAAACAAATCTATCTCCATTCCTTTATCGATATGATAGCTATCCTTTAACAATTTTATTGCCCGGTACACCAGATTATTTTCATTCACAGGCAAAAATCCCAGATTGGTCTTCATGCGGATTACATCTTCGTCAAGCACCTTCAGCGACAATTTATCAAAGAGCTTAACCGTCTGCATAATCATTCTTACCTCGTGATATCCGTCCTCTCTCTTTCTCACCACATCTAAGCCAAGATTTATCTTTGCATAGGCTTTTAAATTTATCCTGTCTCCCATCTGACTGTTTCCTCCATATATTCTCACTAAATTCGCACTACACTTCGTTTGTGCTCATTAAGTGTTCATATTATATCATATAATCCGCAATTGCTCGCACTTCGTGCTTATGGAATTATTATATCACACCCGCTGTTTTTTTAATATCATTTTAAAACAAGAAAATATTGAATTTTTTTCTAATTTGCTGTAAAGTAATAGCAGTAATATGTCGATAACATATGTAGAAACCGTAGATTGACTGGATTTCGGTCCTGCGGTTACCAATATTATTAACCAAGGAGGGTATATTATGGCAGTAGGTAATGTAGGAAGCAGTACATACACAAGTGATTTAGTTTCACAGATTAAGGGGAACAGTCAGAGCACGGATGCAAAGACTTCGGAGACAACTGCTACAGAGGCAACAGACACAGCAAAAGATACCGGCGTGGTATATGAGCCGTCCAAGACAAGCACATCATCTAAAAAGAGTGGTAAAGCGGACAGCGCTACCATTGCAAAGCTTAAGGCTGACGCTGATGCAAGACTTTCTCAATTGAAGGGAATTGTTGAGCAGTTAATTACCAAGCAGGGAAAAGCTGCTGACAGCGCAAGTATGTGGAGCCAGTTCAGACAGGGTATCTTAGACGGAAGTATTACCGTTGATGAGGCAACCGCTAAACAGGCTGCAGAAGATATTTCCGAAGACGGATACTGGGGTGTTAAGCAGACCTCTGAACGTATTTTGGATTTTGCCAAGGCATTAAGCGGTGGAGACGCAAGCAAAGCAGAAGAGCTTCGCAAAGCAGTAGAGAAAGGATTCAAAGAAGCTGCTAAACTTTGGGGCGGCGACCTTCCGGAGATTTCTCAGCAGACACACGATGCTGTAATGAAAGGCTTTGACCAGTGGGTGAAAGAAGCTAACGGCACAGAATTATAATTGTTTCCAAACAGAATAATATCTGTATGACGATATCACAGAGTGCAGAGCATTTAAGGACTGCCATTGATTTACCTATAATTCAACGAGTTAGGGGTAATCAATGGCAGTTTTTCTTCCGATATATATAGTAGAAAGAAATATTTCTTTATGAAGCCTAAGGCTTCATCACAAACACATATATAAGCTCATTGAAGCGAATGGCATTCTAACGTAATTTCAAGGAGGAGATTACCATGAATGCAAAAACCTATCATCAGGTTGTCAGTCCGGTTCTCGCCGTTCTGGCTACCCCCAAATACAATCATCGCAAACGCGAACAGCAACCCGAAAAGAGAGCAAAGAAACCAATAACCTTTGAAACCCTTTTTCAGACAGCTTGCAGCAACGTTGATGATCCGTTCGCTTTATATGACCCCGGCTGTTATGGCAAGGATGCAAAACCAGTCGTTGGATATGTCAGCAGCTTCAATAGAGCTATGTGACCGTGACGGCACACGAACCCGCAATTGGTTCGTGTGCCATTTCCATGATTTTCCATAAATATTATTAAAAAATTCTTCACAATTTTGAAACAATAAAGACACGCAATTTTCACAACTTTTCACTATACTAGGCATTGTAAGAACTTTTCATATTGAGTACAGCAACAACGTACTCGAAATTCTCCCCCTCATTAGATAGAAGCGAAGGACGATATCCTTCGCTTCTTACTTTTGTATTAGGTAATTGCGAAACTCATGTTTTTCAAGGTGTCCAGTTGTGCACAGCTTAAATACCCGCTACAGCATTTGTTGTGCCAGCTTCTCCAAATTGCTGACGTCCTCCTCATGCACAGTGGAACGTATCGTAACCATATCCCCGATAACGGTAATATCCTTCATTTTTTCAAATGCTTCCCGCATTAATTTGCCGGACATCGGCGCCCACGAACCGTTTTCGATAATGGCCACCCTGCGGTTCTGATATGCTTTCATCTTCAGATGATAAAGAAAATCCTCCATGACCGGCATTAGCCCGCCGTCATAAGTAGGTGCTGCCACAACCAGACGGTCATAGCAAAATGCGTTTCCGACGCATTCAGCCATATCGTCCCTTGCCAAATCCGATACAATTACTTCTTCTACTCCTTTTTTCCGCAGCTGTCCGGCCAGCTCGTGCGCTGCCGCAGCCGTATTGCCATGCAGCGAGCAAAAAACGATTAAAACTCCCTGCTTTTCCGGCTTATAACTGCTCCACGTCTGATATTTATCCAAATAATAGGCCAGATTGTCCGACAAAACCGGTCCATGAAGCGGACAAATTATCTGTATATCCCACGACGCTGCTTTCTTTAACAAGGTCTGTACCGGCATTCCGTACTTGCCTACAATGTTAAAGTAATACCTTCTTGCCTCGCAGGCCCAATCTTCCTCTTCGTCCAGCGCTCCAAACTTCCCGAAACCGTCCGCCGAAAACAGAACTTTATCCTTCTCATCATAGGTCACCATCACCTCCGGCCAGTGTACCATCGGTGCCATTGCAAAATGAAGCGTATGTCCGCCAAGCTCCAGAGTATCTTCCTCCTTCACGGTAATACTACGCCCACTCAAATCCACGGAAAAAAATTGCGGCAGCATACCGAGCAGCTTCGCATTAGACACGACAGTAATCTCCGGATATTTTTTCAGCACCTCACAAAGATTTGCCGAATGGTCCGGTTCTAAATGAGAAATGACAAGATAATCCGGTTTTCGCTCTCCTAACACATTATCCAGATTCTCCAGCCAATCGGCCGCTTTCCTCCGGTCCACCATATCCATGATGGCAATTTTCTCGTCCATAATGACATAGGAATTATAGGATACGCCTTTCGGGATAATGTACTGTCCCTCAAACAAATCCAAATCCTTATCATTGACACCCACATTAAAAATATCAGCAGTAACATTATTCGCAGTCATAGCACCTGATTCCTCTCTTTCCCTAAATGATTATAAGCAATTACGCAGCTTCTAATTTCCAAAATCCAGTTGTCTATATTGCACAACATATGCCTTGAAAACTTAAGTTGTGTAATCTTGTCAACCTTCTTTGCTCCACAGATAGCAGTAGGACTGGGTACGTGCAGCAAAATATTCTTTTTTTAATAGTTCCCTGACTTCTGCCCTAGTATACCAGCCTGCTTCAATCTCTTCCACCGTAGAAGTACTGGGAGCAAAATCTCCCTTTGCCACCCCTACCACGCAGATATTTTTCTCGTTGGAAAACCCGATAGCCGAAAAGCTCTCCCTCAACACGTCATCAATTCGTACCAAATCAAGACCGGTTTCTTCCTTCAGCTCTCTTCTTGCACTTTCCCGGAAATCCTCACCGGCATCGATAAGCCCGGCCGGAAAATTAAAGACAAAATCACCGCATGCCATACGGTATTCACGATTTAACAGCAGCTTATCCCCCGTTTCATCATGCATGATTAGCACTACCGAATCCGCCGGGTGGTCCGCCAGTTCTTCCCTGGTCGTCAACTCTCGGCTTCGGCTTATCATCTCATATACCTTTTCCTTATGGTCAACCGTTTCATACGTGATGTCATATCGGTTAATAAATTTCCCTTGCTCCCGCTTTTCAATCCGCACAAATCTCATATCCGCTTCCCCCCTTACATCCGCACATCTACTTGCGTTACTGCGGCTGCATAGATACAGCATAATCACTCTTATATATTGCCGTTAACTTGTCGTTTTTATTATATTTTTCGCCAAGACAAAATTCCTTTGACCATGTCATGTAGTAAGCCCACGGCGTGTGCGACTCCTGTAAAATGTGAATATCCGGCAGATATCCGATTTCCGCCAAAGCCGCAACCTTATTTCCCGTGTTTAATTCAAGCAAACGCTGATAATAATCGTGATAATCGGTTTCCTCATACTGCTGCAGATAAATATCCCATGAAATCACGTCCACATATTCATCACCGGGATACCCGCCCTCCGCAGGACAGTTATACACCCAGAGCAGATTATCGAGATGATGTACTTCTGTATAGTATCTGTACATCAGCTTGTATAGTTCACTGGCAACCTTCGGTCCCTTTGCTCCCCACCAAAACCACGTTCCCTCCGACTCGTGAAACGGTCTCCATAATATTGGAATATCCGCATCACAAAACCGCTTTAATTCTCCGGCAATCACATCTAAATCCTGAAAAAATGCCGTATGCTCCGGAGTGCCCTCCTCTAATACCCTCTCCGCATCAAACTCGGTATGCTCCGTGTAAAAAGATTTGTCACGGCCCCCTACAGGCGAAAACCAATGAAAACAAAAGGTTACAATTCCATCTCTATCTGCTCTCCATTCCCACAACCCATTGCCAGCCGCAAGGTTCTCCCTATCCGTTTCCGTGCTTCTGCTTAACGCCCACTGGTAAGCAGTCTCCAATGTATCCCGATTCTCGTAAACCTCCGTCAGACAAGGCTCCGAGGCATCCTCATAATTGATATTCGGCGAATACGCCAGCAATTCAAATCCTCTGAGTTTGGGTTCCCTGCCGGTCACTCTTCGGATATACTCAATCTCTTCCATCGGATTTGTCTGCGTATGCTGGCCGGTAATAATTTTCTGTCCTGCCGTTTCATACAGGTAATCTAATAGCCTTCTCGCATTTTCCGTGGCATTTTCATTCACTGGTACAGACATCTTGCTATTCTCCTCTACCTAATATTTACTCCTCTCCAGCAGGAATATCCACCCGGATACAGAGCTCTTCCAACTGCACCTCGTCCACTACATCTGGTGCATTACTCATCAGACAGCTTGCATCCTTGACCTTAGGAAATGCAATTACATCTCGAATGGAGTCTGCCCCGGTCATCAGCATAATCATACGGTCAAGGCCAAATGCCAGTCCGGCATGTGGCGGTACTCCATATTGAAATGCAGTCAGCAAAAATCCAAACCGGTCACGGGCCGCCTCGTCACTAATTCCCAAAAGCCGGAACATTTTTTCCTGTATATCATGCTGATGAATACGGACCGAACCGCCTCCCAGCTCTACACCGTTCAACACAATATCATATGCTTTGGCCCTCGCTTTACCCATATCGGTATCCAGCAGCTCCAAGTCCTCTTCCATAGGCATCGTAAACGGGTGGTGCATAGCCGTGTAACGCCCCTCTTCGTCCGACCACTCAAATACCGGAAATTCCGTTATCCACAAAAAACGGTACTCTTCTTTATTAATCAGTTCAAGCTGCTCTGCCAGATGACACCGCAATGCGCCAAGAACGGAGTACACAATTTTGTCCCGGTCTGCCGCAAACAGCAGCAAATCTCCCGGCTTACCGTCCATTGCTTTCGACAATGCGGACATCTCCTCCTCTTTCATAAACTTAGCAAAAGAGGATTTGATACTGCCGTCCTCCTGAATGGCAATATAGGCCAGCCCTTTTGCACCATATCCCTTTGCAAACTCCACCAAAGCGTCTATCTTCTTTCGCGGCATTGTCCCCTGTCCCTTGACATTGATTCCGCGAACGGAACCACCGTTCTCAACAGCTCCTTTAAATACAACAAACTCGCAGTCCTTCACCACCTCCGTCACATTGGTAAGCTCCATGCCGAAACGGACATCTGGCTTGTCCGAGCCAAAGCGCTCCATCGCCTCTTTCCATGTCATTCTCTCTATCGGAAGCGGCACCTCTACACCGATTGCCTCCTGAAAAACTCTTGCCAGCAGCCTCTCATTTACGTCCAAAACGTCATCGATATCGACAAAGGAAAGCTCCATATCAATCTGCGTAAATTCCGGCTGACGGTCAGCGCGCAAATCCTCGTCACGGAAACATTTTGCCACCTGATAATAGCGGTCATATCCGGCAGCCATGAGCAGCTGCTTAAAAATCTGCGGCGACTGGGGAAGGGCATAAAAACTGCCGGGGTGTACACGGCTTGGCACCAGATAGTCCCTTGCCCCTTCCGGAGTAGACTTATTGAGAATCGGTGTCTCAATCTCCAAAAATCCCTCCTCTGCCAAAAAATTACGGATTATACTTACCACTCTGCTTCTAAGAATCAGATTGCGCTGCAAATCCGGCCTCCTTAAATCCAATGTCCGGTATTTCAGGCGTACCTCTTCCTTGGTCTTGGAATTTTCTTCAATCGGAAATGGCGGCGTATCCGCCTCTGACAATATCGTCAGTTCGCTGGCGATCACCTCAATATCCCCTGTGGCAAGGTTGGCATTGACAGCACCGCCACGGAGAGAAACCTTACCGGTAACCGCTGCCACAAACTCACTTCTCAGCCGTTCCGCCTTGGCAAAGTTCTCACTGCCGCACTTGTCCTCCTCAAAAATAATCTGCAAAATTCCGCTCCTGTCCCTTAAATCCACAAAAATAATACCGCCCTTGTTGCGGCTCTTTTGTACCCAGCCCATAACAGTAACGGTCTCCTCTATATTCTTATTACTTATCTCCGTACATCTGTGGGTCCGTTTCAACCCTTTCATTGATTCTGCCATTTTATCCTCCTAACCATCGCACGGTAAATCCTGTTCACTGTACAAAATATTTGACTACATTTTACTTGATAATATTTTAGAAGTCAACAAGCGAAAGATGTCCACCGTCCATTTCGTATACCTTATCACATAACACATGGATAAAAAGCACCCTATTTATTCGTTATTTTCAAGTTAAGGCTACCATTTTTGACTTTTTTTCAATTTTGGCAGCCTTAAATGTGGAATAACATCTTCTTCTTGATTCTTATAAATGCAGACATTTTAGGCAACAAAAAAAGGAGGTGGATATCCACCTCCTGTCAATGCAGCGCAAAAGCAATAACATATATCCCCACTAATATTGCAATGGCAACAATAATTGCTACGATTGCTGTAGTTCTCTGCACCTTGGTAATCGGTCTGTCGACTGCTTCTCTGTCCTGTGCGTCTGCAAGAACGGAAGCCTTTATCGCCGCCATGTCCCTTCCGTCAAATAAATCTGCCATTTCAACTCCTTCAAATATGTATCATTTACCAAATTTTTTCCTTTTTTGCAATTTCTTAAACCATTCATCTACTATATCATTCGACAATTTACTTTTATGTTTAGAGTAAACCAAATCATACCGATAATCAGCAGACAAGCTCTGGTTTACCGCATCATAAACAATTTTTATTTCCGTTGGTACATCCCTGCTATATTTTTTACACAATTCTTCTACCTGTAATGTATCATCAATTAATATTTTCAACACTTCACGCTGTTGTTCCGGTGATGCATCGACAGGCTCTGAAAGAACTTCATTCACTTTATGATTTTGTACCAAAACACCATTAATTTTATAAAAAAAATCACAAGATACCATACCGTCCTCATTGGAACAATAAATATAGACAATCTCTGCCTTATCTTCAATGTACTCCAAACAGATATCTACCATATCCTCCTGAATTTCACTAAAATAATCTTCAAATTGCTTTTCCATATCACATTTCCTCCCTTCATCACCATCTTCTTATTCCTGAATCCTGCAATATAAAGTGTATCTTTTCATACCCGCAATATTTATCACGATTCCCCTTTATTCTGTTTCCACGAGCAGTTCTCTGTCCAAATCCACTTTATCCCCGCTGGAAAGCTGTTCCCTGACTCTTACGCTTCCCTGTTCTTTCACCAATTCCCCCTCTTCCTCTGTAATCGGAACCAGTGTATAAAATTTTATCTTTGTTTCTACATCAGTCTGTAGTACAGGAATGTCCTCGGAAGGACATAGCATAACGGACGTAAATTCATAATCCCAGTCAAAAGGGTATGCTTCATCTGGCGTTCCATAGGGTACGATGACCTTCTCATTCACATACGAGCCTTCATACATATGTCCAAGATATGCTGTCTTACACAATATTTCAATAACCCAGCTATGTTCATCATCCTCTAAAAGATTTCCCTGTTCCAGCCACGCCCTCGGTATCTTCATCATCACCTCTGCAAATTCCAGACCTTCATCGGTTCTCGCCATCGGATATTCGCTCATTCCTGATGTAATGACGACTCCGTACTCTTTTCCTCTGGGTAAAATGCCATACACATTAACGGATGTATTATCATTTACCATCTGCACGCCGCCCCAGAACAGTTCCAAAATATCCTCTTCGTCATAATATTGTACAATTTCACCCAAATGTTCACTGACATAAGATTCATAATCCACATCTGCTGTTGTCGTATCTGTACTTTCGCCATTATTCTTCCGAAACAGTTTTTCAAGCTTCTTTTTTAACATAACAAATCGCCTCCTATCTTCTTTTTGCAATCCTTCTTAAGTTTTCAATTTTCCATATAATTTCTTCTTCACAGACTTCTTCACCAGTTCAACATACCAACTAATATTGCTTTCCCCCAAAAAAGATATTGCTTCTACCATTCATTTTCATACCAAATTTTGTTACATTCAAGCAATTCGTTAATATGTTGGACAGGAGGTTCCGTCAACATTTTTTCATCAATTCCATAAAAAACAAAACCATTAAACTCTATACCATTTACGATTTCTAATATTTGCATCTCATAAAAATGTAAATATTATTCTGTTTCCACCAGCAGCTCCCTGTCAAAATCCACTTTATCCCCGCTGGAAAGCTGTTCCCTGATGCTCACACTTCCCTGCTCTTTCACCAGTTCCCCCTCTTCCTCTGTAATCGGAACCAGTGTATAAAATTTTACCTTTGTTTCCTCATCGGTCTGTAGTACAGGAATATCCTCGGAAGGACATAGCATAACGGACGTAAATTCATAATCCCAGTCAAAGGGATATGCCTCATCCGGCGTTCCATAGGGTACAATGACTTTCTCATTCACATAAAAGCCTTCATACATATGTCCAAGATATGCTGTCTTGCACAGCATTTCAATAACCCAGCTATGTTCATTATCCTCTAAAAGATTCCCCTGTTCCAGCCACGCCCTCGGTATCTTCATCATCACCTCTGCAAATTCCAGACCTTCATCGGTTCTCGCCATCGGATATTCGCTCATTCCCTCTGTAATCACGATTCCATAGTCTTTCCCATCCGGCAAAATGCCATAAACTCCAACCGCAGTATCGTCATTTACCTGGCGGACACCGCCCCAGAACAGTTCCAGTATGTCATCTTCATCATAACACTGTACAATCTTACCCAGATTTTTTTCCACATACGATTCATAATCAATATCTTCATCTGAAACATCAGACAGATTTTCCTGATTCCATTTGAATTGTTTTTCATCTTCTGAGAAATCAATGTTTCGCCGTTTAAGTTCTTCTCTAATCATTTCTGCCGCTTCATCACAGTGCCGATACATCGCAAAGGTTAATGCATTCCACCACGGATTATCTTTTGTTGTATATTGATAAGCGACGTCTGCTCCTGCCTTAATCAACATCTCGAGTATCTCAGGACTCTCAAGTATTGCTCCCAATACCGGACTTCGTTCCGAAACCTCACTATTGACATCAGCCCCTAATTTAATTAATTTTTCTACATTATCAGCCCTGTTCCCTGAAATTGCCCAACATATAGGAGTCCACTCTTTCTTTACAGTATTTATATAAATATCGCCACCCGCTTTCGCTATACGTTCTATCATTTCAGGGGTTCCATGTGCTGCCGCCGTATGCAACAATGTATTTGAATCATCACAATATTTAACACACTCTGGACACTCACTAATACATTTTTTTAATACTGACAAACTGTCTTCTTCAATTACCATTGCAATGTGTGCATCAATAAAATACGACCTCGCTTTATCACTATTTTTCATTTTCACTACCTCCTACTCTGTGCTGCGATTTTTCCTAATTTTTCCAATTCTTTATACAAACTATCTTTCACATATTTTTTAGTTGCACTTGCCGGCATCCCCCGTTCCTTACAATAATTCAATGCCTCCTTTTCTGCTTTTGCCAACCCATCATATACTTCCTGTATATTCGCAATGCTATGTCCCTTATTGGGTGCACTGACTAAATTATGCGAATCTGTAACAGGATCTATGTCATATTTGTATAATATTTCCTGTGCTTTCTCTACGATTTCACGCATTTTGCCCGGCAACCCCTTTTTATATACAATATGATGTGCATGCTCTCCTGGTTTTACAGGTCTTCCTACTTCTTCTAGAATCTTCCTGTAGTCAATATGACTAATATGATTCTTTTTCCCAGTATACTTTGTGTAAGCCGCCTGCAACTCTTTCTTATAATACTGATGCCCATATTTTGCAGATAATTCTTTATAGGAAACATCTTTGGATATTCCGTCTTTCTTCATTCTCTCAACAAGGTCGTCTATTGTTTCAATATATTTTTTCTTCCCAATACGTGATATCTTTTTAGCCCTTGGAGTTAATTTTGAGTTTTTAGCTTTTTTAACCGTTGCAATTTTATCCGCATCCTCTGCCAGATCCGCCAAATCCGCCATCTCATCCGGCTCAAGGATTGCCCCCTCCTTTATCGGGTCAAATGCTTCATCATACTGCGACTCATATATGCTTTCATAAAGATCATCCAAATCGTCATATGCATCTTCCACTTTTTCTAGTGTATTTACTGCATCTGATGCATCCTCTATTTTATCTGCCGTTTTTGCCACATCCGCCACTTCATCTGCATCATCTGCCACTTTTGCCACATCCGTGACATCATCCGCCTTTCCTCCGCCTGCCATGGCTTTTCCCAATGCAAAATCCGTTATGGCATAGCTCACCATGTATTCAAGTCCTTCCGTCTCCAGCGTGTCATTGAAACTCTGCGCCATGGATTCCACAGTCTCTACCGGATGGCTTACTGCATGGGCTATGTTCCCGAAGTATTCCTCCGAGTCATTCAATACCTCCTCCGTCCATTTCGGCGGGTCGGAGGATACAAGCTGCACAATGGCAGCCACATCTGCGCTTATTCCATAGTATATCATATTCCCGATGGAATAAAAACCCTTGATTAAATCCACCACCGCCATTACCGCACCCTTTAGGATTTTCCAGTAGGTTGTCATCTTATCGATTGTATTCTGCCGCAATAATTCCCATGGACTTGAATATTGATGCCGAATCTTCTCTGAGCGTTTATAGAACTTATCGTCCATGTTTTCATAATCCACTATCTGTTTATCATAATAGCCTTTTAGCTTTTGCCAGCTTGCCTCTACCGAATTTCGCAGAGACGGGAACAAGCTTCCCCATACTTCATTTTGCACCTTCTGGTAGTTTCTCTCCATGGCCTGCTTTTCGTCTTCTGTTTTTCCTATTCCGGAAGCAGGAAACACAGCATGGTTTCCCTGTGTCTCTTTTATCGCGATGATCCCGCTATTTATGGACTGAAGGTTCATATAAACATCATTTCTGCCTACGCGCGTCATCCCATGGCAGGGTTCGATAATTCCCGTCATGCTTTTTATGTAATCATCGACCAGTCTATATAATGCATCTGCCTCTTCATAACTCTCATCTATACGCTTTTTTGCTTTTTTATATTTCTTTTCCAGTCCCTTTGTGGCTTTTGATTCATTTTCTCCAGAGACAGTTTTGTTTGCCTCTTTCATTGCTTTTCTGAGGTCATCAATCGCCTTCCGGTGTTTTTTCAGTTGTTTTGCCGTAACTTTCAGACTGTCATAATTGACTTTTATATCCCGTTTTGCCACTTTCTCCTCCTTTACTCAAACATCATTGCATATAAACTCTTTATTACCCTGTTAACGTCCCGCTCTATATTTTCAACCTCACGTTCCATCAGATCACGAATCTTAACATTCTCTAAATCCATATCCTCAAAATTCTTACGAACTTTATCTCTTGCATATTCCAAAGAGACAATATATTTGACCATCAGTTGTTGTGCATGGTCTTTCGACAACATCATATCATTTCCCCTCCTTTATCTTTTCAGAAATTGCCCTATCAGCTTCCATCATCGCTCCGTATACTTTTTCAATATCATCTTTATAATATGTAACTGCTTCCAAAGCTTTTTTAGTCTTGTTATCTGCAAACGCACGTAATACTTTTTCCAAAGAAACAATAAAATCAGAATTACATTCTGAAACAGTATTTGTAATAGATGACACAAATTCTTTATAGTTTGGATTTGCCTCATTTAATCCTTTTTCCATTCCAGCGACAGCTTTTTGGAGTGCCGCAAAATCAATTTCCTTCTTTGGCATTTCTCTTTACCCCCAATTCTGTTTCATAGAGAGCGGCCTCTTCTTTACTTAACATACCAAAAGAAACTGCATCATTATCTATTAGTAATTCCTTTTTCATCAGTAACACATATGCATCATCCATCTCATCTTTAAACCCCTCATGTAAAACATTATCTATTAGGGAACTTGTAAAATGCAGATACCGCCCTTTTCCCAGCAACCCTACTGGATATATTACTCCAACATAAGGAAAAAATGCCTGTTTATCACTTGTTGCCGCAAAACGCTCGACTATAACAACTCTTATTCTTTTTCCCTGATTTTTAAGCCTCAGCGATTGAGTGAAAGAATCCGTTAATTCCACAACCGTGCCTAATGGATATACCGGCTCTAATACATCTATCATTTTTGAACATAATTCTCTTGCATGTTCATTATTCATAATGATTTCTTTATCTTCCCAAACCAAACGACTTTTCTCTTCTACAGAAAAGGCTATCTTTTTCTCTGCAATCTCTACAGCATGTTTGACACCCTTAATACACTCCATGCATCCATATAAAAAAGAAATTATATCTTTATCCTCTGCCAAATGCATAAGCATTTCTTTCTGACTTTGTTCTAAAAAATCCACATCTTCTAAATAATCAGAAATCAACCTTAGTAATCCTTCTTGCATGTTCCTTCCTCCTAAGCTAATGGTATTTTTATCCTTGTAAGTTTTCCCTTTTTTACAATATAACCAAATCCAACCTGCTCCTGCTCATTTCTTATGTATGGAACGTCATATAAAGATTGTTCTCCCGCCTTACCTAGAATTACCCCGCATGTAGACTCCTTCATGGAACTGGTCAAATCATCATACCCTTGCATTTTTACAGTTGTTGCAATTACAGTAATGCCGTAATCTGCTAGTTGTTTTATCGTCTCTGCAGTCTCCTCTAAGTCAATATCTTCCATACTTTCTGCAAAAGAATCCCAATCTTCAACCAGCACCACAACGGGTTTAAGATTTCCGTAATACTGCCTCGCAACCAACATGGGTTCCGTTTGCTTTGCAATTTCATATTCCTGTTCCCTTTCCTCAATATATCCCCTCATGGAATTTCCAAAATCCTGTAATCCCTCTGTCCCACTGACATATGTAACATTTTCATTCTCCTGATACATCATTAATTCTCCATCTTTTATATCAATCAAATAAACGGGTATTTCTAATGCAATATTATCAAGTATCACTTTTAACAAATTCGTTCTTCCTGATTGTGATGGACCAATAATAATCTGCTTATATAAAGACAAATCAATATATTCTACCTCCACCGTCTCTTCATTTAGACCTATCGGCACCATTCTACTATCATGATCTTGTATGTATGCCGCAAATCCAGATCTGGTAAGTTCATCTGGCAACATCGGTATTTCCTTAGGTCTTACTCCTGTATAGGCATTATCAACCCCCTCTACATATTGTTTAACCGTATCCATGTAAGTTAATAAATCATGAGAATCCGCAACGGTATACATTTGTAGCTGATTGACATTTTCCAGCTTCACAAGACCTCTCCCTTTAATTTCTCCTAACGGATATTGTGTTCTGCCTACCACCGATTGAATATCTGAACTATCATACATAAATAGTGAAATTTTATTTTTAAAATTATTTTGAACTGTATACCTTATAGCACCAAATCTTGTCGCAGTTGCCACTACATATATTCCCAGACTCACTCCATCTCTTGTCAATTGTGTCAAAAATTCTTCTAAATCCATTTCCAATTCTCTTATCACATCGTAATTGTCAATAACTATAACAATTGCAGGCAGATTATCTTTTGCTAATTGGTTATACATATTAAAATTCATTGCGCTGGCATCTGCAAACAACCTTTTGCGGTGTTTCAATTCATCTTGTATTATCTTGACAAATTTCTCCATTTTATCCAAATTATCCAAACTCATATAATCCGCTGTATGTGGTAATTTCTTATACTGTATTAATCCAGAATTTCCAAAATCCCATATATAGAAATTCATGTTCTTCGCAGAATTTTTTAGAGCAAGACCCATTATAATGGTCGATAATACAAATGTCTTACCAAATCCAGATGAACCAAACACAGACAGATTTCCTTCTTCCTGAAAATCTATACTATATTCAACCTGTTTTTGCTGTTCCGGTATGTCCACAAGACCCAATGCTACTGTCAAATCAATTGTGTCAAAGCCAGATACATCGCAAACCTGCTCAATACTAATATATGGACTTACTATCATTTGTTCCAGAGATGGAAGCCACGGACTTTTTACCTTTTCCAAACCTTCTGACTTAAATAATTCATTTATATGTTTTACTATAACATCTAATTGCGTAGACTTTATTTGTTTTCCATCTATACTACTGCTCAAATCCTGATTTAGTAATTCCCCCTGTCCTAAATCATTTACCAGGTATACCCTGTCATCTACCTCTTGTTCTTCTTCATCTTCACTGAAAGCCGCCCCACTCCATGCAGACTGAAACAACTCATATATCTCATTATTTCCAACTTGAAGATATGCCCGCCCTGCCTGAGTAATAAATGCTGCATCCGGGGTTTTAATGATTTCTTTACTGTCCCCTTCGTCCTGTACCTTCAATGCAAGTTTAAATTTTGAATTTGTCCATATCTGATCATCCACAACACCACTCGGTTTTTGTGTTGCAAGTATTAAATGTATCCCCAAACTCCGTCCTATTCTGGCTGCTGAAACCAACTCAGTCATAAAATCAGGCTGTTCTTTCTTTAATTCGGCGAACTCATCACTTATTAAAAACAGATGGGGTATGGGTTCCGTTGCTTTTCCAAGCTTAAATAACTTATTATATGCATTGATATGGTTCACATCATACTGACTAAAAATTCTCTGTCTTCTAGCCAACTCACTTTTTATAGATGCCATGGCACGCATACTTTCACTGCCATCCAAATTTGTAATTGTACCTAAAAGGTGTGGTAAGTCCTTAAATAAATTTGCCATTCCACCACCCTTATAATCTATCAATAAAAATCCAACTTCATACGGATGAAAGTTTACTGCTAATGATAATATATAGGATTGCACTATCTCCGACTTTCCGGACCCTGTCGTTCCTGCAACCAATCCATGCGGCCCATGCGCCTTTTCATGAAGATTCAATTGCACATAATCCTCTTTTGCACGTACACCGAGCGGTACTGCTAGTGACTTGTGAGACTCATTTTTCTTCCACCGTTCCAAAATATTTAACTGTTGTGGTCTCTCCACCTGATACATTTCAAAAAAAGTTATACTTTCTGGTATTTGAGAAACGATTCCCTGTTCATGCTTTAATACACTTAAATCTCTAGCCATCATTTCCAAATCTACGTTCCCAATATGTTCCAATGTAAATTTTTCATTTACCATATCCTTTTCGTTTAATAATAGATGACCATCCGTAGAATTATCCACCATCATAACGGTTCCTATATATTCCGGCAAATCTGCCTGAAAATAGCTAGTATAGATAATAGAAAATCCTAACTTTTCACCAGATTTATCAAGATACTCCATAATAGAATGGTCCATAATAAGCTTGGGCTCATCTATAATAAACACATAATGCGGAAGAAACTTGCTTTCTTTCTTGCTTTCATCAATTTTATCTTTTCTTCCTTTCAATATCTGTGACAGACTACTTAATACCTGATCACGCATCTTTTCTGAGTTGACACATCCCGATACATTTAGCTCATTTAGTTTAAAATGCGGATACCACCGCATCCATTGAAAATCCTTGTTGTACTTTGCATCAAACACCGCAACAATCTCGATATCATGGTAACTTTGCGAAAAAGTCAACTGAGAAACTATCAATTTGAGTTGTTCGTGAACATTCTGCTTTTCTCCTACAATTCCCAAATGTGCTTTTTTTAAGTCAATCACAACAGGCCTTTTCGATATATGATCCATTTCTTCTTTTATATCTTTTGCCTCTAATACCAGCGGATCCTTTTCTATTGCCAACTCATCATATTCTATTTCTATGGGGAACGAAAGTGGTTTCTTGTTAGTTCCGATTACCACTTGGAGAAAGTCCTCATCATTAAAATTTCTTTCATAAATACGGCTGCTTCGCTGTTGTATCATATGAGAAATTTCCAAAATACCCGGATAATTATAGGAATATGCCTCTATTTCCTCCTCGCGCCGCGCATATATCGTTTTTCTCATTTTTATCAAGTATTCTTCATACAGATTTTTTCTTTTAAGATTAATCTTTTTACATTCTTTT
>JAMPAW010000169.1 GCA_023666975.1 Clostridium sp. | reverse complement strand
ACTAATTTATGTAAACAATTTATGTTAAGATATTATGCAAATGTGTTAAGGATGAGGAAGAATTATGTAAATGTATTATGTATACTATTTATGTTAATATATTATGTTTACTGATTGCGTGTGATTGCTATGCAAATGTTTTATGCACATATATTATGTATACAAGTTATGTAAAATAATTATGTAAACAAGAAACGATAAAACAGTTGAAACAGACGATAACAATAAGATACAGGAGGTAGAAAAATGTCTGAATTTAATACGACACTGGAATTGGCTGAGGAGTTAAAGGCAGGAAAATGTATTGTCCTTTTGGATGATGAAAACAGGGAAAATGAGGGAGATGTCATTTGTGCGGCTGAGTTTGCCACGACCGAAAATGTGAATTTTATGGCAAGTTATGCGAGAGGCTTAATCTGCATGCCGATGGATGCTTCGTATACGGAGCAGCTAAATCTGCCGCAGATGTGCATTACGAATACCGATAACCACTGTACGGCATTTTCCGTGTCGGTAGACCATGTGGAAACTACGACAGGGATTTCGGCTTATGAGCGCGGCATCACGGCAAGAAAATTTGTGGAGGACGGCGCAAAGCCGGAGGATTTCAGGAGACCGGGGCATATGTTTCCGCTGGAGGCGAGACCGGGAGGCGTTATCGAGCGGGACGGACATACCGAGGCGACCGTGGATTTTATGAAGCTTGCGGGATTAAAGCCGGTGGGGCTTTGCTGCGAGATCATGAAAGAAGACGGCATGATGGCGAGAAAGGACGATTTGATTGCTTTTGCGAAGAAACATGGCTTGAAAATCGGCACGATTCAGGATTTGATTCAGTACCGGAAAGAGCATGAGGTATTTGTAGAGTGTGTGGCAAAGGCGAAAATGCCGACACGCTATGGCGAATTTACGATACATGGCTATGTGAACAAGCTAAACGGCGAGCATCATGTTGCCCTTGTAAAAGGGGATATTACCGATGGAAAGCCGGTGCTTTGCCGTGTCCATTCCGAATGCCTGACCGGGGATGCGTTAGGCTCTGCCCGGTGTGACTGCGGGCAGCAGTATGATGCGGCGATGAAAATGATTGCCAAAGAGGGCAGGGGAGTGCTCCTTTATATGCGCCAGGAGGGAAGGGGAATCGGACTGATTAACAAAATCCGTGCCTATGCGCTTCAGGATAAAGGGCGTGATACCGTGGAAGCGAATCTGGAATTGGGATTTCCGGAGGATGCAAGGGACTACACGATTGGAACGCAGATTTTGGTAGACCTCGGAATCAAAGAGCTGCGTTTGATGACGAATAATCCACTGAAAGTATATGGATTAAAAGGTTACGGTTTAGATATCGTGGAGCGGGTTCCGATTGTCATGGAACCAGGCGAGTATGATGCGTTTTATCTGAAAACCAAGCAGGAAAAAATGGGGCATATACTGAATTATAAATAATGGTTTGGAGGCAAATTATAATGAAAGAAGCTGTTATTAGGAAATATTTTCAGGCTTGGCTAAATAAGGATATTGAAATTGTGAAGCAGACTTTTTCTGAAAATGCTTTATATAGTGAATGCTATGGACCGGAATATCATGGTTTATCGCAAATTGTAAAGTGGTTTGAGGATTGGAATAATCAAGGACAAGTATTGGAATGGAAAATCAAGCGTATATTAGAACAAAATAAAACGTTAATTGTTGAATGGTATTTTAAATGCGATTACGATGGCATGGTTGAAGGTTTTGACGGTGTTACAATAGCAGATTTTGATGATGACATGAAAATAATAAAATTATGTGAATTTCAGTCAAAATCTGAGCACTATTTTCCATATGAGGCATAACGCAAATTTACTTGCACTGTATTTTAGCACAGAGTTATCATGAATATTTTGAGAGGATATCACAAAGCCTATACAAAAGCAGAAAAGTCAAAATGCCTAAATCAAACCTAGATTATTTATCATCTATGAAGAAAATAAAGGGAGAAAAACCGATACAATAGTATTATCCAAAGAACTTTTCGGCGGTACAGGTATTAACATTGAAGTAAAGGCGAGGGTTATCTGTGAGAGTGGGGAGGAGGGCATTATCAATCAATATCTTATTTTCTGTAAGGTTTTTGGTGACCAAAGAAAGCTGTATGAAATGACAAAATAGGTGTCTAAAGAAACAATCCGCATTCGTAGGGGTAGAAATATCTAAAAAGAATATCTGACCTGCGGGGGAGTAATGGTTATGATGGGTTTATTTGTTAATGAAAACTTATAGGTAATATATGGAAAATGCTATTTCTCATGGGATTATTTATAAGAATGACAGAGAAACAGCCAAAAGGTTGATAAAAAGAAAAATGTCACTTGAAGATATCGCAGATTGTGTTCCAGTATTGTCACTTGATTATTTTTGAAAAGATAAAGCTGAAATTATACAGTTAGCATAACCGGCATATATAATAAAGGGGAACAGCAAAAACTGCTCCCCGATAGTAATATTATATAATGCTTTTATGTGGCATGTTCTTTATAAAACAATAAAAACTACGATAACTTGCCGCTGGCACTGCATTTAAGTGTTAGTTTTTCTGTCACAGTGGTAACTGGTACACCAAGTAAATAATGTTTAGCTGTTACAGAGGCATTTGCTATATTAGAACTCTTTGACTTTGTTATATTGCTTAATTTCCAAGCTGTCTCATTAACGGATGAACTGGTGCTTACAGAAATGCAGGTAGCACTGCTCCCGTTATATGTATAGGATGCATTGAGTATAAATGTCCATAGTACATTTCCCTTTGAATTACGATATGTTACTGTTTTACTGCCTGATACTGTTTTTTTAGTAGCATATGTGGATGCTGAACTATTATTAGAAGTCGTTGTCATTTGTGTTATTATTGTATCTCCATTTCCTAGCTTTTGGACTGTGGTTGCACTAGATACCGGTTGCGGCGTAATGGTAATAGCTTTGGCAGTGGTAGCAGGTATAAATGACACAGTTAATAGCATAAAACAAAATATTGTAATAATCTTTTTCATAAATATCATCCTCCTTTTAAGAATCAGTTTCAATGGTATATTCTATTGTAGTGGGCTGATGTATCTTGTAATCAACGGATGCCAATAAAAGCACGACAATATAAGCAATAAAACCTATGAGCAAAAGCCGTTTTACTATTTTAGCAAAAGATGTTTTTTCCTTGTAAGTCTGCAAATCAACCTGTTGAAAAAATGTATCTTCTAATTCAGAGGGGGTGCCGTATTTTTGGTAAATATCATCCATTGTTGTGTTGGGATTATCTGATATATAGGAATAAATCATATCCCGCCATTGTTTATAAAAACGGGCCCCCTCTGAGTACATGCGAATTTCTTTTTTGATTTCTCTGAAATAGTGTTTCAGTTGTCTGTTGTGTCTATACATTTCTATCCTCCTCGCCGTATTTAAGAATATTGCAAACAGCATGGTTGATTTCATAATATGCCTTTTTTAGTGCGTTAAAATACTCTCTTCCAGCATTTTCGATATGGTAGTAGATACGGATCTGCCTCTTGCCAATTTGTTTTTTTTGTGATGATATATACCCTTTGTCTTCTAATCGGTAAAGGGTTGGATACATGGAACCCTCTTTTACAATAAAGGCATCTCCTCCATTTGCATTAATTTTTTCCACCAACTCATATCCATACATGTCGGTGTTTTGGAGAAGTGAAAGTATGACAAGTTCTACACATCCCTTTTTAAATGTATCACGCTGGTTAGGTAATATAATAATCCCTCCCATCTGCAGTTAGAATATTTTAAATTATAGCATTTATTTCGTGCAAGTTCAATAATAAATGATTAAATATTTAAAATATTAAATAAGGTATTTATACAATAAATACCTTGACAAATAAGGTATAAAAGATGTAAAATGCACTCGAAAGCTGGCAGTATTCTATTATTCTTGAATTATATTTGGATAACCTGTTGGAATTTGGGGATTTTTGGAATTAAAATCAAGGGAATGAATTATTTGCGAGGTACAAGAACTATTATGAATAATTCAAGGTAGACTTAGGTTTGAAAGTTTATTTTACTGTGAGTAACAGTTTATTTGTTATTAAAAAATATTCCTATATGGAAAATAGGTTTATGAGAGAGGGGGCTGAGAGTAGAAACAATTTGCTGTAACAATACACATATAATGTGTTATAATACACTATACGTTGTAACACCATTTGATGAATGAGGAGGTAAAATGATTAATGATTATTAAAAAGAAAAGCATTAAAGTTATTATATTAAGCATATTGATGTTTGGCATGTTTTGCTATGCTATCAGTGTACCAGATGATTCAGCACAAACAGTGTATGCTGCTGGAAAATGTACCCATTCTACATATGTAAGATATGACAAAAGTTTTAAAAAGCAATCCATTTCTGGCGATTCGGTGTATTGTTATAAAACCAGATATGAGTACAAACAGAAGTGTGAAAAGTGTGGACATAAGATATCCGCACTAAGTGTTGACTCATGGACTAAACATAAGCATGACTACGCATTGTTCGGTCTTGGTAAATGTAAAGAGTGTGGTCGTAAGAAATAATAAACTGCTTGCGGAGTAGTAAAAACCGGTCGCCTAGTTGTACTATTATACAGTAAAATAAACTGACAAAGATATTAGCATGCTATGTCAATGACAAGTAGGGCATTCAAAACCGGGCAATAATAATGTTTGGTTTTGAATGCTTATTAAGATAACAAAATACTGATTAGGAAAATAAAATTAGGAGTATATTGCTATGTACAAGAACAGAAAAAACATATTGATAGTTTTGTTAACAATCATAATTATATTTACTGGCTGCGTAAAAAATAGTGACGAACACAAACCAGATGCTTTTGCATATTCAGAGCAAGTTGTTTTGAAGGATTGGATGAAAAATCCTATAAAATATGTATGTATACAGGATGGTATTATATATTTCAGTACATTTGCAGCATATGTATTAGAAGACGGAACAGAATATACAAATAATCAGATGTTTTCCGTTAATATGGACGGAAGTAATTTGCAAGAAATAGTAATTGATTGGTCAAAGGAAGATTCCCATGCAATGATAAAAGATATTTGGGTGGCAGATAACCATACCATATCGGTGTGGTTATCCACATATGATGCCATGGAAAATGAATCGGTTAATGTATTTTTGAAAGTAGATAGCAGCGGAAAAGAATTGCTCCGAAAAGATTTAAATGAATCAGTGAATGCACAAAATATTAATGATGTTTTGCAAACCTCACAAGGAAACATCATTGCAATGGCAGATTACAATATATATGTTTTTAACAGTGATTTAGAGTTAAAGGGTGAGGTGGGTTCAGATTGCTTTTTAACCGGAATTGTTTTATCGGAAGATGAAAAAGTCATTTGCATTTCAGAAGATAAAAATTATAAAAAAAAGCTACAAACTTTAGATACGAATCATGTAGAATGGGGACAGGTGATTTCTGAAAAGTTAGATATTTCAATGGAAGATTTTTCTTTGATGCCAAATCCGGATTATGATTTTTGTTATCGAAATGATACGGGGATTTATGGATATCGGATAAATGAGAATGATTCTTTTTGTATTTTAAATTATAATAAATCCAATGTATCAAGTAATGACATATGTTATGTAATATCGGAAAGTAAAGAAGACTTTTTGATATTAACAGAAAATTTGGAGAACGGATTTAGTAATCTTGTACAATATAAAAAAATATCAAATGATAATGCTGATGAGAAAGTACAAATCACTTTTGGTGCATTTCAATTTGATGAACAGATGAAACGGGCAGTAGTGGAATTTAATCAAAATAGTACTGAATATCAAATACAAATGAAGGAGTATTTTGATGAGGAAAATGGTGATACAGTTGATAATGCCATTCTTAAATTGAATGCAGATATTGCAAAAGGTGATGTTCCGGATATTTTAGATTTTGGTTTATTATCAGAACGATATGTATCAAAAGGTTTATTCGAAGATTTGACTCCGTATTTGCAAAAAGATGATGTGATTAATGAAGATGATATGATAGTTTCTGTTTTAAATGCACTAAAGCAAGATGATAAATTATATATAATTGCACCAAATTTTCGGATGGCTACAATGATTGGAGGAGCTGACTATGGGCAGCTATCTACTGAGTGGAATTTGGAAAAGTTTCAGAAATTCTGCGAAGAACAGGAATCGGATTCATTGCCTTTTTATGCAACGAGCAAAATGGATGTATTGGATATTTTTTTACAGTGCGGGTTGTCTGATTACTATGACGGGATGACTGGACAATGCTATTTTGACAGTGAGGAATTTGAAAGTCTTTTGACTTTTTGTAATGAAATAATTACAAGTGATGAAAAGGAACAGACTATGAGACGAGATGAAATGATTGAACAGGGAAAACTTCTTTGGACAGATGATGATAGTTTTGTCCCGCAGAAAATTTTGGAATATCAAAAATTATTTGGAGGAGAAATCTGCTACATGGGGTATCCAAATCGAGAGGGTCAGGAGTATTATTTTTCATTTAATAATCAGATTGGTATTACATCCGCTTCTAAGGTAAAGGACGGGGCATGGGAATTTATTCGCATGTTGCTGTCAGAACAATATCAGCAGAAAAATATAAATGTGCTACAAGAGGAAACAACGGGGATTCCAATTCGCAGGGATTGTTTTGAGCAATTAATGAAAGAATTAAAAAAATCAGAAGGTAATGAAAAACCTACGGATGCGACACAGCAGTTTTTGACAGAGCAACAGGTAAAAACATTTTGCAGTCTGGTCGAAAATACGCATAAGACGATAAAATATGATATAGAAATGTTAAAAATTATTAGAGAAGAGGCACAATTGTATTTTGAAGGAGAAAGAGATATCCAGAGTGTAATGGAGGCGATTCAGAAAAGGTGTATGATATATGTAAATGAATAGAATATCGGACTGATTAACAAAATCCGTGCCTATGCGCTTCAGGATAAAGGGCGTGATA
>JAMPAW010000168.1 GCA_023666975.1 Clostridium sp. | reverse complement strand
CTCTTTATATAACTGGATAATGTTTAACCCGTCCAACTTTTGGGGGTCACTTCATGCTTTTGACACGCCCTCTTCTAATTTATTTCAGTCATACAAAAACAGTGGAAGTTCTGACGTTCACAGCTATTTTACTCTTTTATATATAATATCTATTCCGTTTTTATTTCCGATAATAGTTCCCGGTATTGGCAAGTAGTGCAACTTAAGGGTATCATCACTAATGCTGATGACTTTATGTGTCAAAACTCTACGGGTCTTGTCATTGTATATTATGAGATATGTCCCGCTATTTTTATTCCCTACACTCGTGAAGTCAAATTCTGATGGAATTCTATCGGTTAGATAATATTTTTGTTGGAATTTTAAGATATCATCTTTACGGAATTCCATAGTTGTCTCAGCAGTAGTATTGGAGAAACTAAGTGTTGTTGGTTTGTCTTCTGTGTCTGGGTAAATTTGCTTCCAGACAGTGCCGTTCAGTTGATTGAGTGTGACAGTTACCTGTGCTTTGCCGGGAAGACAGAGGGTCAGTAGTGCTATTAAGGTGATAAATTTCTCTTTCATTGTGTGAGTTGTGATAAGACACATGTGTTAATATTAACGGTTAGATATAGGATAGCCAATAGCTGCCATTTTACTTGTAAAGTTACTGATAAAATTTGAAATACATACGGTATTGGTATGTTAAAAGAACATGTATAAACCAATCCTTTGTTATTTTCAAAGTTATGATGTGTGGAAAGTATAATGAGGCCGCTGCCAGAATTGAGCTTCACTTCAAAAGTTTTTATGTAGAACTTTCAGGAGTACTTCAAATAGGCGCAGCCTCATTTTACATTTGTGGGAAAATGTTTAGTGATTCAGGCTGTTCTATTCCTTTGGGATAAAAATCGTGATAAACCATCTCAAATGGTATTTCCCATGATCATTATATTGCTCAAATCTATATGACTGTAATATGCTTATAAGCTCTTTTATACCGTCAGTGCCTATTGTGTTAATGAGATTTTCATTGCTGTAAATATTGCTCAACACGACAGAACCGTCAGACAGACTGGCAAAGTTTAAGCGTATCCTTTTCCCAGCAAGATATTCTTTTGCATTTGTGCGTTTGAAGATTTCTTCCTGCACATGGTCTCTACATTTAATAACAGCCTGATGCATTCCCATACGTTTTGTTTCTTCAGGAAGAAGTGTGTTGTAATCCATTGCTTTAGACTTGCTTAACAATAGTTTATATGCCGTCTTTATCTCTTCCGTTGTGTAATCATACCCAATAGATCTATTGCCTGTATATTTTATTTCTATAATACCGTCAACTATTCTCTCTGAAGTTTCTTGTGTCATGCCGTATAGAGGGATGGCATATATGAACATCAAGGCAATTATCCATCCGTGCGTTGTTGAAAGTGAACAAAATGTTTTCATGTTTGTTTTTTTTTGTGTGGTTAATATCCTAACAGATTCAGCATTCCACGCCAGTCGTATTTATAATTGCCACCATAGGAATTGATATATGCATTATCAGATGTAGATTTATTGCACTTCGTTGGTGAATCTACAATTCCTTTGTTATTTGCAGAGTTTGGTTACTTTGAAAATGAATATAAGGGTAAACTTCTGTTCTTTCCCTCATATTCATTTTTATTTGTACGTCTGTCAGAAAATATTATTTGTTGGACATCCTTTTCAAGGTATAAATCACCGGCTCTCCACTTCCATAATATGGGCCGGTTCCCTTTTTCATAGGCTGTGCTATATATCTGACGGTCATGAGTCCTTTTTCCTGATCGAAAGATTCAATTATTAATTCTTTACGCTCTTTCTTTGTTTTATCATACAGGTACAGGAATTTTCCGGAGGTGGAAGTCCCGGCTTTCTTGTGCAGGAAAGGCTCGCTGTTTGTCGGTGTAAGATAGTATGCGTATGTATGCTTGTAAGATTTTGATATTTTATGTAAGTATACAGTCTCCTTTAATTCTTTTGAGGAGAATACCCATCTTTTTTCAACCCACTTGTCTTTCCAGATAACTTTCCATGTTGTCCCATCAAGTTGCCTTGACTTTATACAGACCTGGGCATTACATGCCGTACATGCAACAATCAGTAGTGTTAATATGAACAGTGCTCTTTTCATAGTATAAGAGTTTGATTTGTATTAGTTTGCTGACAAAGTTACTGATAATAGTTGTAATACAGTTACATTAGTATGTTAAAAAATCACTGTGATGAGAAAATATTTCATTCTTCCTATGTGTATAAAAGAAGCGGAGATATTGTACCCGCATAATCTCCGCTTCCGTATTTCTTCCCTTATGATTATTGTCAGTCAGAATTTCTCTGTCACTGTACTCTTCTGTATAATAGTTCCTGTCCTTCCTTGCTTCCGATAATAGTTCCCGGTATGGGGATGTAATGCAACCTGAGGGTGTCAAAACTGAGACGGAGAACCTTATACGACATTACTCTGTGGGTGTTGTCATTATACATTATTATATATGTTCCAGTATTTTTCTTTCCAACACTCGCAAAGTCAAATTCAGATGGTATCCCATCACTAAGATAATACTTCCGTTGAAATTTCAAGACATCATCTTTACGGAATTGCATAATTGTCTCAGCAGCAGTGTTTGAAAATTTCAATAAGACTTGTTCTTCATCAGGCTCCGGATAAACAAGGCGCCATGTGGTTCCATTTAATCTTTGAAGACTAACTGTTACTTGTGTCTTGCCTGGAAGACATAGGGTAAGTAATGCAATTAGAGTGATTAGTTTTTCTTTCATTGTTTGAGTTCTGTTAAAATAGTTGTTTGTATTATTACATTCTTTTATAAATGTCAGTCGGGTGGTTCTGAAATGCAGATTTATGATGGACTTCATATTGTCCTGTGCCGGGATTTATACATTGGAATGTAGTGATGATACTTCCCTTTTTATTTGAATCGTCTGAATAGTCCCCAAAGGAGTCTGGATCAAACTTTTTGCTGTCATCGAAATACCCTACAATTTCAACCATGTGTAGGCCTGCATCTGTGTCTATGAGTGCCAATAACGGATATCCGGCATCTAAATCCTTTACAATATCAGCAAGGCAAGAACGCTCGAAGGAAATTTGAGCCATTAGGCCTTCCAAGTATATTGGATCAACCCCGTCGGTTGCAACACGTACGTTATGTTCTTTATTGTATCCTTCGCTGATAATCTTTCGTATTTCCTCGGCAGACTGTTCACTGCCCATGTGTTTTAGGATATTTGCTATAGCTGTTGGGACGCAGTCCATTTTCGCTTTCTGTTTCAACGACTGTGCCGGAAGATTGTCTTTGAAGAGAACCTCTCCTGCCGCGGGAGTATGTATTGCTGTTTTTGGGACAGTAATGTCCGCATTATTGTTGTCATACGCACCCACATTAGAATATTCGTCCTCGTCCTCAGGATAATCCCTGCCGTCTTCGTCCCCATCGTTTTGATCATCATCATTGAATCCGCCCCAGTCGACATCATCGTCATCATCTGAGCTGTCATGTCCGAACTGTACAAATTCCTGGTATCCGTTCTCAAAGTATGACATTGACGTGCCGTTTCCATCCTCGTCAGTGGCAATGAACAGGTCGTCATTTCCGTCTCCGTCAAAATCGAATCCGTATATGGTATGCCCGTTACCGTCATCCCATCCCCACTCATCATCGTCATCATCGTCACCGTACGGCCAGTCGTAGTCATCATCGTCACCGTACGGCCAGTCGTCGTCATCGTCGTCGTCGTCATCCTCATCGTACCAATCATACCAGTCATACCAGTCATCGTCATCATCGTCCCATGCTGCGTGGCAGGGCATGCTGAGCGGTATCATAATTGAGAGCATCATAAGGATGTGCAGCAGTCTTGTCCTATTCATAGCCGCCGACAGTTATTGTCCTCGAGTGTCTCTCGTTTTTATGAGAAACGGCGACTATGCCTGCCATGTCTCTCCGGTTTAATAACGCAGGGACTGCAATTTTATTGCTTCCCTTTTCAATTCTTTTTGTCCCAAGTTGCTGAATTGTAGTGCCGTAGACGGAACACAGGCTTATGTCCGCCTCCATGTCCACTGTGGCAGTGATGTCCAGCAGCAGCTGTCCTCCTGAGTATGAGGCACTGTTGAGAGTGAAGGACGGTTCCGCGGAAGCGTCCGTCACTGACCACCCGTCACGTGTCAGCACGGCAATCATGGGCTTCCCCGTCGAGAGGCTCTTCAGGTTCAGCGTCCTCATTCTGGCAAGGAGATGCCCGTCCTTCCTGGCAAACATAGTGCTTGTCACCGTCCATGGGAACGCCTTCTGCTCCTCGGTAAGCATCTTGGAGACATACCTTCCCTCTTTCATCCGCGGCGAATAGGCAGTGACGAGCGAGTCACCCTCGTAGCATGAGATATGCACACTGTCGCCGGAACACTCTATGCTGAGGCGGAAGTCACGCTCCCCAACAATGGTCTTTCCCGACCAGTCGTAGGAATATGCCTTTCCGCTCCACATGCCCGCAATCTCCTGTGCCCCGACCGAGGCGGTTATTTCCGGCAACACCTCACCGGAGAGCACCTTGTTTTTTACGTGCGTCCACGTACCCTTACGGTTTATACGGTTGGATATTGAGTCGGCGAGTCCCCTTTTCGTGACATCCACCGTCCAGCTGTTTCCGTTTCTCGACGCCATGCGCCAGAACCTCTCCGCTTTCTCCAGGTCCTGCTCCCCGCCATATCCGTTGGCATAGTATGACGCCAGCAGCATGCAACATCCCGGATGCTTCCTCTCAGCCCCCCCCCCTGTTCCAGCAGCCTTACAGCCCCGGCATAGTCCTGCTTCACGCCAAGTCCCTTGTACATAAGGTAGCCCGCACCGTAGAGTCCCTGCACCGACCCCGAGTCCGCCACCTCTCTGTACAAGGCGTATGCCCTCTGGTAGTCCGCCACGCCGTGAAGCCCTTTCTGCCAGATGAGAGCCAGATTACATTTCGCCTCCCTGCTTCCGAGTTTCGCGGCCTTCATGAAAAGTACCGCCGCCGCCCTTGCGTTCTTCCGTATGCCATCGCCGTTGAGACAGCATTTCCCGAGTTCGTTCATGGCCTTGGCATTGTTCTTAGCGGCAAGATACCTGTAAATCCTCACCGCCTTTTCAGGATTAGCCTCGCGCATAATGCCGAGCCTGTACTGACGTGCCATGATAAGCAGCTGCCTCTCCGATGGTCTGCCTCGCAGACTGTCCTGCCGCTGTGCGGAACCATTCACCGTAAACGCCAGCAGTATTGCAAGAAAATAAAGCCGTCCCCTCATCGTCCGTTCCTCCCTCTATGTCCGTTCCTGTTGCCGTGATGCCAGCTTACCCTTCCCGACATCACCTTTCCGTAACCCTTCTGCTTTTCATTGTTGAGGCTCGACTTCAGTGCAGCCGGCTGTATGGCCTTCAGCCGGCTGATGTTCTCCTTCTGGCGGGCAAAGTCATATTTGTATTTGAAATAGACAATCTTCTCCAGCATGAGATACCTGTAAATCTCCTTCCGCGCCACGGCCAGTTCCTTCTCCGTATAGTCGTTGTCCACCTCGGTGAGCAGTGACATGCGGTAAGCTGTCTTGGCCTCCACCTCCGGTGCGAATACCGCATTGCAGTATTCCGCAATCTGCCGGTCAGAGAGCTGCCTGACGAGTTCCTCGTGACACTCCTTGTCGATGGCATATTTCCTGAAAGCCGCCTCCCTTGCCGTCAGCGTGGAGTCCAGAGCCTCCGTTCCCTCACGCTTTCTGCTCAGAGCGTCATGTATGCCCTTCCGCTGCATGTTGCTGATACTGATGACCGACGTAATCTCAGCCATTTTCTTTCTCTCCCTGTCCTTCTTCGGCCTGCCGTCCTGAGCCGTGATACCCACGCAGAAGCATAGCAGGCATGCTGACAGAATAACTTTTCTCATAGAATGTTTGTTTTAGAGTTAATGGATAAAAACTGTTGTTCGGAAAGTGATAACTCCGTTGTTGAAATCCCCCTTGCCGCAATATCAGGCAGGGATGGATTCCAGTGCAAAGTTGCGGATAAAGAATGACTGTGGCAAGCAAACAGCGTAAACGGCGGCTTCACATCGTAATTGCCCACAGCTGTATTCCCGTCCTTACACCTTGTGTGGTGGTAACTGTCGCTCCCTGATTATTCCCGCTGTTGAGGTGTGGCGACAATGAAAAAAACAGTTATTTTTTTCTCCGGATTAGGGTATGAGTTTTCTTATTTTTATCCCCTTTCGGGGGGGATGAGGCACTTATGGCCTGAAGACAAGCGTTTCCAAGGCAATTTTTATGCAATTTTGCACAAAAAGCCACAAAAAGCCCTGTAAAAGGTTACCATTCACACCGCAAACCGTTACCTTTTACAGGGTGAAAGGTAACCTTTTGTCCACCCAAAGGTAACCTTTTGCAGGGCAGGACGAAATATTTGAGCGGCGGTTTCTGCTTAACTGCCTGTATATTAACAGTATAGCGGAGTTGAAAAATTCAGCGGTTTTTCAGGAAAAAAATCGCCGGTTCTGTTTTTCGCAAATTTAGACACGAAAAATATGCCGAGTTTTCTTATTTTTCCATTATCTTACCCCTTCACATGACAGCCCGTCCAAATGGCATTACCCCCAAGCCTGTCTTGTAAAAGGATAGTATAGGTACCCCCTTTGTATGAGAATAAGATTACCATATAGAAAACAACAGTAACTTTGGTCCTGTGAAAAGAATATGTTGGATGGAAGGGTGGGGATGGGTAGATGATTCCTTTATTGAGATTGATGCGTTTTTCTTTCTTCTTAAATGTCCATTCCCCCCCCCCCACACACACACAGTAAAACATCAAAGAACCACCATGCATATATTATATAATAAGGTATTACTCTTAAAACCACTTGACCCACATCAACAACACCTGTAAAAATGCATGTTTTTTCAAATTTTCTTCATAAAATCCTTGCGGGTTTGTGAAAAAAGCCATACCTTTGCACTCGCTTTTGAAAAACACCTCCCACGGAGGTCACTGAGAAGGCAG
>JAMPAW010000167.1 GCA_023666975.1 Clostridium sp. | reverse complement strand
ATCCGTATATACTTCTTTTGCGACCTTCACGGATCCATTTACGGAAAGCATATAGGGGCTGCCGCTGCTTCCTGCATATTCGCCTCCGATGGCAACCGACTTGTTTGTAAACAAACCAACAGAACAAAACAATGTTTCGGCATTGTCACTCGGTCTTCCTGAAGTAAACAAATATGTTTCATCCCCATAATAAACACGATCCTTAAAATGGACATCTTTATAGGCGGTAACAGCACCATACAGACAGGTTTTTGTTGTTTCCCTGCCCAGATAGAATACATCCTCATACATATTTGCTTTCAGCCATACGGCTCTATCACACTGCATTTCTATCATGTCATTTGTTATGGCAATACTATTATTTCTGCCTTCAAACCATGCAGCACCATTAATCAGATTTATTTTTCTTTCTATAGTTCCTTCTGTGCCTTTCACAGTAAGACAACCACTTTGGAATCTTATAAATGACCCATTTTTTGGATCCTCGGTATATATCTCAGCACTACCCGTGTTGGTGATGGAATTGCCATCTATTTCCCATCCATTCTCTTTGGTGCCTATAAAGCCTTTGTTTGCGGTGACAGTACCGACAAAACTGCCATCTTCTGCATAGACCTTACCATTGAATATGGCATTCCCCTTACGGTCAACACTTACTATGCTCTGTCCTTTCTTGCTGATACCAAATACAATATCGTCCTGATATACCCCCAGTGGATCAATCACCACCGTACATCCATTCTCATTTGTGATTTTCATGCTCCCGTTTGTAATATCAATTCCATTTTCATCTATGACGACAGAGCCACTGTCATTTTTGACATGGAGTGTTTTTGTTATCATCAGATCCCCGCAAAGAAGTTTTGTCCATATACCATACACCTGTTCCCCGTTATACATACCAAGCCCGATGGCAAGGTCTGCGTGTTCCCACGCATCACTGGTCATTACGATATTCCTGTCAATCAGTTTCATTTGGAGGGGAGAGTAGACACCTGTTTCCGGATCTTTTCTTCTGAGAAGAATCCCATGGTCGTCAATAACGACATCCTGGTCACGTCCCCCCATGATTGAAATAAGGGAGGCATCCAGCCCCTCCTCTGTCAGCGAATTAAATTTATCGTTGGCATTATTCCCTGATTCTGCCTGTGTTGCTACATAGTGATAAGAGGTTGCCATACTTTTTGCACTATTCAGGATATCCTTTACATCACCCAATGAAGCTCCATTACTGTTAGTCACATTGGTAAACGTAACATCTATTTTATCCGTAATGGGGAATGTGAGTCCGATGGTAGCGATCCGCATCTTTTTAACCTCACCGTCGATGCGGACTCTGACAAAGTTATTGATCTTAAAATCGGAATAATCATCATTCACCAAAACCCCGTGATAGATAAAAGATTTCTGACCGACGATGGAAGAAACAGGCATATCGACCGTATATTGTGTCGTACATGCTTTTGAAAGTTCCTGTTCCGCTTTTGCCATTAGTTCTTTAGCCTTTTCAATGATCTGTGAGTTGTTTAATCCGTCAGAGGTATAATTCTCATTCTGGTAAACGTCTTCCCTGATAAACGACTTTAATTCAGCATATAATTCATCATCAAGATAATTGCCCATCTCAAACTGATCCTGATATTCTTTCCTCATGTTTGTAACAGTATTGTTTTTGTGGTCATTATAGCTGTCACAGATATTTTTCATCAGGTCAAGATATGTACGGATAGCACTGCCGGTGCTTCCGCAATTAGAATTATTGCATATATTCCCACTGGCACTCTCGGACACGTTTGAACTTCCACATTTTTTACACTGGAAGGGTTTTGTGCCTATGAATTCGTTTATTTTGTAGATGCCGTTTTCATATCCGCCCTGATATTTTTGATCTATGATATGGTCATAAACCATGGGGATATCACTATAATACTGGAGGGTATAAGTTACTTTACCCTCTGCATCCACAAAATCATTATCATATTCCCCATAGTAGGTGCTGATGGCAAAGAGCTGATCCAGAAGGACACCCATCTGCAACAGGATATCGCCCCGGATATGCTGATAATTTTCAATGATTCCCCGGATGAGCTTTCCGGTCTCACTGCCATCAATTTCTCCCCGCTCCATTTCCTCCAGCACTTCAATACAGCCCTGATATCCATCACAAAAGGATTTCAGGCGGTTATACGAATAAAGATCCCATGGCTTCTTTTGTTCATTTTCATAAGAAAGATCAGCCTGGCTGAGGATATATTTGGTGTGCTGTTCAATGTAGTCCCTGTATTCTGCCGGGGACTGGTCAGCAAAGGAAAAGGATATGGAAAAGGCTTCCATGATGTTTTGCAGCTCCGGATCATCGAACCGGTATGTTTCATTATTTTCACCATGTGTTACAAAGGTTTTTTTGTCCGGCTGTAAATGGATTGTATAGTTATCATCACGGTTTCCCGTACTGTACACACGGATCGTGCCGTACCACTGGTAAGATACGGAGGGATCATAATGTTCCGTTTTTTCTGTCATGCCATCATAATCAATGACAAAGGAGTATCCTTCCGGCATGAATGTTGTAAACAGGTTCTGGATGGATGTCCGTGTGGACTCATAGGCATGATTCTGATATTTTTCATAACTGCTGATAAAGAACCTGTTATGATAATATTCCGTGATTTTCTGTATAACACTGCCAAGTGCCGCATCCGTTGTCAGGATTTCCCTTTCCAGCGGGGGCATCCTGGAACTTCTCAGATAGTGCCTGATATCAGTTATGTTGTATTCTGTTTCAAGAAGTTTTTCGTAATCCGTGATATTCTCCCTGTATTCCCTGTCATACCTATCAAGTGCCGTTTTTAATTCACTGCTCATTTCACTTTTTTGTTTATCAGAAAACATCATGATCCTGCCGGAGGCGGACATATTTAACCCGGTTACGGTATTCGTGATCATGTCGTCCCCACCAACAATTTTAAAACAATTCTTAATGCTGTCCTTGTCACCCTGGATAGAAATATCATCGGAAAGATTTTCCGTGGAAATGAATATATTTGTATCAGCTCCAATATCCACAATATGTTCAGGGGAACCGCAGTTCTGGCAGACACCGTTTACAATATTGTGGTATTGATATGTATTCGCTGAAACCTTTCCGCTGTTATCCAGACCATCATAACAATTTTTGCAATATTGCAGGTCGTATACGTTGATTATGCGGTGTGGTTTCCCGTCTTCCGAAGTATAGACCTCTATGTCAAAAACACAATTTATTTCCCGGGCGATATCATTGAAAATGCTTATGATGTCCGTATCATTCCATGAAAATGTCCGCTGTATATATTTTAGTGTGTCTGCGACATATCCTATCTTATAGTGCGGGGCACAGGATAAGATGCGGTGCAGGAGAGATGACCCGGTGTATTGTTTTTTCGTGCTGTCATCCAGTGCAGAGTCAGGATCTCGATAAAATACGGTGGGATAATTCTTATCATAATCCGTTCTTGCAATATCATCTTCCGTATTTATTTCAAGGGTGGTTAAAATCTGTGACAGCTCGGCATGACCCAGCGATATACCGGCAATATTTTTTGTAATAGAAGAATTTTCATTTTTATCCACAGAAATTTCAAAATATCCGTAATCTTCGACAAAGACAACCGACAAATCATCAACCTGGTCAAAATGCGGGGATTCAGCGGAATCCGTTTTTCTGTGGTATATAAAACTTATCTCATCTGCCTGATTGATTTCATTTACTGTTATTTTAAGGCTTTCTATAGGATATAGTTCACCAATCTTTTTTAATCTTTTATTTACAAGGAAGATCTGTGGTGTCTTGTATTCGTCCGTGATCGGGTTTAATTCATATCCATATTTTTTAAACGGAATGGACAACTATACCACCGCCTTTCTCGGGACTCTCCAGTTTAATAGGATGTCACAGTCCCCTGTTACTATAATTTCATTCTCCCTGTTATTAAATGTATTTCCCAACGTAAACCATTGAAAATTAAAATCGTCTAAAAGGGTAACATGGTTTCCATCATAAACATTCTGACCACCTGGTCTGCGTTCTGATGATTCTATTTTCATATTATCCATGACAATGTGTTCTCCGGCTGTACAATTCCTGATTATGGTATTTCTTCCCGTAAGACAGTTTTCAATCTGAATGTTCTGATTCGCATTTTTTACATACAATTCAACTGATGGATATACCTCCCCGATTTCATCAGAGCTGTCATAAATATAAACCACTTTTGAACCGGGGCATGAGATGGTGGAAGTCATTAATCCAGACCATCCGAATGGTGCATCACAAACCGCGGTCAGGGTAAGTCCGTAGCACTTTCCTGCGGACATATACCGCTGTGCGTTTATCTGGCAGTTATAAAAAATATTTTCATAACCTTCCTGAATGAACTGTAGCCACTTATAGTCTTTTCGAACAAGCCACCTCATTAAAAAAGCCAGCTCCCTCTCGGAAAATGGCTTGATGTCGGATGAACCACATATATATTTGCAAATCTGGAAAGAGAATGTCAGCTGTTCGTTGTAAACCGCCCCTGTCCTGACCCATTTATTCGTATTCGGTGCCTTAAAAGTCGTGAACTCGATATTGCTGCCGGCGGTCATTTCCCCAGACTGACCACCATCAAAGGAGCATATAATCAGATCGTATGCCCTGCTGGAGATACCATCAAATAAAAATTCAGTACAATACACCGACATTCACATCCTTTCTTTTATTCACCTGTTGATATAATTTCTGATAATTTACCTTTATACTCTTCAAAAATTCCTTCTGTTTTTACCGCCAGACTTTCATAACGTTCCTTTATTATTTTAGTTTCGTCTATCAGTTTCCCATAATCTTCTTTATACTGATCTATCTCGTTTAGCTTTGCCAGCAGCCTGTTTCTTTCTTCCTTCAGGCGTTTGTTTTCCTTCTGTAATAATATAATTGTTTCCTTGCCTGTATTTTTAAATAGTCCCATATGTATCTGTCTCCTTTTCATTTATTCACATAATAACTCTTTTAATGTTTCTTTCAACATTTTTGCGCAATTTGCGATTTCCGTTGTAAGTATGGCGAGGCTTATTTCTTTAATACCTAATTCTTTATTTTCATTTTCATATTTTCTATAGTGATCCAAACTCTGGACAAACATATCCAGAACACCTTCCACTATTTTATCACAAGCTTTATTTACTGCACTTTCTATCTGTTTATCTGTAATCCTATTCATAAATCATACTCCTTATATTTTTCATTTATGGGGAGACACTTATATCCCCCACACATTTAAAATCTTTGGATGTTACTTGTAAGTTTTCCTTTTGTCGTCATATCATGGTTGCATGCCATTAAAAACCTCTGTGAACGGACATCCTGCTGTATCTCTTCACGAAAACTTCTATAGTCTTTTACATTCGGAAGCTCGAGTTTGATACTGTCTATTGAAATGTTCTGGTTTGTATTCCCCGTATTGCTTCTTGCCTGTAAGAACTTTGTGTAATCCGGTATTTTGACGAAATCCTTCATGATGTCCACCGTATTCGGCAGCATCCTCGTGAAGTCCTGTGTCAGTATTGTTTCGTCTGGGTTCACCCTGACAGGGACATAATCGCCGTTCTTTGGTACACCGTCCGCACGGACAATGCCACCCGTCTGGAACCCGATGCCGGGGAATTCCTTTTTCAGTGCCTTATAGGCGGCACCGTCTGATCCAAAGCTTCCATCGCCGGATTTTACCCCCAATGCCTGTGCAAACAGGTCGATATACTTCATCCCGTGTGTCCCCGTGCCGCTTTTGACTACATAGCCGTACTGGGAAAGTTTCTGGTTTATGTCGCTCTTATAGGTCTTGCCCGGGTCTGCCGCCTTTAGTGGTTTTGATATATCATTACCGTTTGACAGCCCCCTGATGAATTCCTTTAACTGGCTGGCACGTTCGTTGTACCTCATCACGGAGGCACTGTCAGAGACCGCTTCCACACGGAATCTCCCGGCAGGATCATCCGAACCCGGACTGCTGCCGCCAGATCCGCTGTTTTTCAGTGCATCCGAATTATTCCCTGATACACTGGGGCTTCCCGAATAGGCGGCAATGATACTGTCCACGCCGTCACGGAAGACTTCACCGAGCCTTGACAGACCATCGGAGATTGTATCCGGCAGTGTGTTTACGATGGTGCCGTGGGAGGATTCCATGACCCCCAGGATCCTTGTCATGTCCGTGGAGGGATTGTATCCGTATTTGTCGGAATACTCCCTCAGTGTTGCGGAGATCCCCGAAGCCGTTGCGTTGATTGTGTCCACGCCGTCCTTCACCACTGTCTCAAAATCCTTTTCCAGTGCGCTTAAAAGGTCTTCGTACTGCGCATACATATTGTCGAGCATATTCTGCTGGTCGCTGATGTAGCGTTCATACTCCGTGTCCTCAAGCTCCCGGTTTGCCTCGTCAAGGCTCACAAGGAGTTTTGCCGTCTTTGCCCGTCCTTCCTCGGAATCATCACCCTTCAGTGCGGCAAGCTGTTTTTCCAGTGATGCGATGTTTTTTGTCTGGTTCGTGATGTTTTTCTGGTAATCATACAGATCCTTTTCCATGTCAAGTATCTGCTTCTTTGCATCGATGACGGATTGCAGATAGGCAAGCTGTGCATCGTAACGCTGTACCATCAGGTCATAGATGTCCTTCATCGAATCGTATTCTGCTGAAATTGCTTCCTGCTGGCTCCTGATGACCTCGCCCAGCTTTTCCTCTGCGGCAGTGAGGGATCCGTAGCTGTCCAGTGCATGGGAATCCCCCTTTTTAAATTCGGAAATGGCTTCCTCCAGTTCCTCGCGGTATTCCTTCCACGAAAGGGCGGTGCTCTTGTCTGCCTCCAGTTCTATGCCATAGGTGCCAAGCACGCCGAACCCTTCCTTTGTGAGCGTTCCCGTCTTATCATCGGTAAGGCTGTCGCCAAGGAGGGAGGCGAAAAACTGTGATTCCGTGCCGGCACTGCTGTTCCTTGATGCGATGTCATCATACATCGCCTGGCGCAGTTCG